>CAYFVL010000064.1:0-22993 GCA_964346405.1 uncultured Fibrobacterota bacterium | reverse complement strand
GTAGTCTTGCCGGCTCCGTTCAGTCCCAGAAAACCGTAGATTTCTCCTTTTTGTACTGAAAGAGAAACATTACGAACGGCACTGAACGTGCCAAATTGTTTACCAAGATTTACGGTCTCGATTATATTTTCCATAGTATTCAAATATCGCAAAGAGTCATTTCTCTCATCAGGGTGTTCATTCTGTTTTCCCATTTCAAAACTGGACCCGAAAACGTCTGTGGCAGTAAAAACAATTGGCGGTAAGCCCGCGAAGTGGATCTCCACCAACCACAGAGTGGATAAAATAACACTTACCCCTCCGCCGGCATCCCCGTTGCATTGCAGGTAGAAGTAGATACGAATCGGTATACCCCGACATCCCCGCAAAACAGCCCTTCATGCACCTGATTTGCTTGTTTTCCGCACATATTCGCTAAACTCTCAATCCGGTAGTCGATACTGCCACGAAGACGAAATTGTATCAAACGGATGAGGACGGTACGTATATGAACCGAACAGCGGATTCCTCCAGATGCGGTGACTGTGACCGCAACGAGCTTCAGGCGCTTCATGAAATCGCGCGACTTCTGGCCTCCGGCCATCAACAACGCGAGATCATGGAAAACATTCTGCACATACTGGAGGAACAAGTCGGGATGCTTCGCGGGACTATCATGCTTCTTCTGCCCGACAACACCGAACTGGTTGTGGAAGCTACCCGCCCGACCGGAAATGATGTCAAAGGACACGCACGATACCTTCGTGGCGAAGGCATCATGGGGCGCGTGGTTGAAGAGAACAAGCCGGTTATCGTACCCGACATCACCGAAGAGCCAGAATTTCAAAATCGTATCCATCGACGGGATCATTCCAAGGAACCCGGACTCAGC
Organism: uncultured Fibrobacterota bacterium; assembly: GCA_964346405.1. Classification (GTDB taxonomy): domain Bacteria; phylum Fibrobacterota; class Chitinivibrionia; order Chitinivibrionales; family CAYFVL01; genus CAYFVL01. Next base: position 22,122 of record CAYFVL010000064.1, on the reverse strand, counting down.
TTTGTATGCGTACCGGTGAGCCTCGAGCGTGAAGTGGTTGGCGCTCTCGCGGTGGACATCCCGCATTCAGTGGAACGCCCGCTCAAGCAAAGCGCGCGTGTCATCAACATCGTGGGCGCCATGATTGCAAGTCACCTTCGCTCACAACGCCTTCTACGGCTCGAACGCGAATCGTGGGAAAACGAGAACCGACGTCTAAGGACGCAATTGGGTGAGCAATACCGTCCAGATAACATTATCGGCAACTCATCGAAAATGAAAGAGGTCTTCAACAGAATCAAGATTCTCTCCGAAAGCGATACCACTGTCCTTGTGCGCGGCCCCTCGGGCACGGGTAAGGAATTGATCGCATCGGCGATTCACTATGCCGGCAAGCGCAAAAACAAACCACTGGTTAAAGTAAACTGCGCGGCTCTCAGTGAAAACCTGGTCGAAAGCGAACTTTTCGGCCACGAAAAAGGCGCTTTCTCCGGTGCACTGTATACCCGAAAAGGACGAATAGAAGAAGCCGAGGGAGGAACGCTGTTTCTCGATGAAATCGGGGATTTTTCTCTCAATACCCAGGTGAAACTTCTTAGAATCATTCAGGAACGCCAGTATGAGCGGGTCGGCAGCAACGAAACGAAAGACGCCGATATCCGACTGATAGCCGCGACCAATAAAAATCTGGAAGGCGCCGTGGCGGAGGGGGGGTTCCGTGAAGACCTTTATTATAGAATAAACGTCTTTCCCATTCATCTCCCCGCCCTGCGTGAACGCAAAGACGACATTCTTCCGCTGGCTAACCACTTCGTAAAGAAATACGCCGAAAAAATGGATCGCATTGTCAGCCGAATCAGCACGCCGGCAATCAACATGCTCCTTGCCTATCACTGGCCGGGAAACGTGCGAGAACTCGAGAACTGCATTGAATACGCAGTATTGCTCGCCGCCGACGGGGTTATTTACGGGCACAACCTCCCGCCGACCCTGCAAATACCCGATCAGAATAACATCACCGCCACGGCGGGTCTGAAAAATCGCACCCGCACCCTCGAGTACGATATGATTATCGACGCCCTCAAGCGGACAAACGGTAATGTTGCCGCGGCCGCTCGCGATCTCGAGATCACCCCACGAATGGTACGCTACAAAATTAAACAGATGCGACTCAACCCGAAACAATTGATACGCCCGCGGGGGGCGTGAGAAGATGAATCGAGGCCGGCGATGATCTTGCGACCAAGGCACGGCTGCCCCGGTCACCGGTAATCCGGACCTGTTTCCACGAGTCCACTTCGATCCGTTGCGCCCGTGTCCCGGCTGTGTCCCGCATCGGTGCAAACGCACGGTTATGGGCAGACCCGCCGGATGTGTCCGCGGGATCATGCTTTTATTACATACCAATGCAAATTACAATGTGACAATTATTTCAATCCCCCCGGGGAATGTGACAATTTCGTCACCATGCCGCGTATTGCCGTCTTTCGGCCACTTTCCAGACTACCCAACGGTTTCTCCGACCCAAAGCGCCGTGACAATCAAGCAATGTAACAAATTCTTACTTTTTTGTCACATTGACACACCGGCGCGGTAACGCCGAGTCATTCCGTTGCGCCTGCTCCTGGAGCGTCAAACCGGCCAACACGCTTTCGAATCCGCATACTCGATGCCCGATCATCACCATACGCCACATCAGCATCTACCTGGCACACCCATTGCACTGTACGGGGTCCAGAGCGTTGCAACGTTGTATTTACATGTACCAGTATTGACGTAAGAGGAGGCAGGATTAGGATGAGGAAAATCGCAATCTATGGAAAAGGCGGGATCGGGAAATCCACTACCACCCAGAACACCGTTGCCGGACTCGCGGAAATGGGACGGAAAGTCATGGTTGTCGGATGTGACCCGAAGGCCGATTCAACGCGTTTATTGCTGGGCGGACTGGCACAGAAAACCGTGCTCGATACCCTTCGTGAGGAAGGTGAGGATGTAGAACTCGAAGACATCATCAAGGAAGGGTACGGCGCCACTCGTTGCGTGGAATCCGGTGGCCCGGAACCCGGTGTAGGATGCGCGGGACGAGGCATTATTACATCCATCAACCTCCTGGAGCAGCTTGGTGCTTACGGTGACCAGTGGGGACTCGACTATTCATTCTACGACGTTCTGGGCGATGTGGTGTGCGGCGGATTTGCCATGCCGATTCGCGAGGGGAAGGCACAGGAGATCTACATTGTGGTATCCGGCGAAATGATGGCGATGTATGCCTGCAACAATATCTGTAAGGGTATTGTCAAGTTCGCCGATGCCGGCGGTGTTCGCCTTGGCGGATTGATCTGCAACAGCCGGAATGTCGATAACGAAAAAGAAATGATCGAAGAATTCGCCAAACGACTCGGCAGTCAGATGATTCATTTCGTACCTCGGGACAATATGGTCCAGAGAGCCGAGATCAACCGGAAGACAGTTATTGATTTCGATCCGGAACACATTCAGGCCAATGAATACCGCGCTCTGGCCAAAAAGATCGACGAGAATGAGATGAGAATCGTTCCCAAGCCATTGGAAATCGAGGAGCTTGAAGGCCTTCTGGTTGAATTTGGGATTGTGTAAAGACTAGTCATATTTTGCGGATTCCCAAAGAATCCACGACCACTTAGTAAGGAGCAGAATAGCGATGTTGATGATACGAGCAATTGTACGTCCGAATAAATCAGACGATGTCCTGGCTGGATTGCTGGAGGCAGGATACCCGGCGGTGACCAAGATTTCCGTGTACGGACGCGGTAAACAGCGTGGACTTCGAGTCGGTGACGTTTCCTATGACGAACTGCCCAAAGAGCTTCTCCTCACCGTCATAAAAGGCAAGGACAAGGAATTCGTCGTGAATACCATTATCGAGCGGGCCCGCACCGGTAACGAAGGTGCGTTCGGTGACGGGAAGATCTTCGTCAGTCAGGTGGACGAAGCCTACACCATCAGTTCCGGTGTCAAAGAGACATCAACGGAGGAATGAGTCATGAAAGAAGTTATGGCGATGATCAGAATAAACCGGATCAACGCAACCAAGAAAGCGCTCAATGAAGCCGGGATTACCTCTTTTACGGCAACCGGAAAAGTTCTTGGCCGCGGAAAGGGAATGGTCGATTACCGAGTGCTCGAGGGAGCGAAAGAGGGACGCGATGAAGCGATCGCCCAACTGGGTGAGGGACCACGCCTTGTACCAAAGCGTCTTATCACGGTGGTGGTGTCGGATGATTGGGTGGAGCGAACGGTAAAAGCGATCATCGAAGTGAACCAGACTGGGAATGCCGGGGACGGGAAGATTTTTGTAATGCCTGTACATGAAGTCACCCGCGTCCGTACCGGGGAAACGGTATCAGGACCGTCGGGTGGCACAGTATTGGACTCATCTGGAGGTTTAGAGTGATGAATACGAACAGCGGACCACGAATGGGTGAAGACCTGAAAGCCGATATACTCGAAAAATATCCAACGAAAGTAGCGAGGAAGCGAAGCAAATCGATTGTTGTCAACGATCCCGACAGTGCGCCCGAAATTCAGTCGAACGTGCGTACGGTGCCGGGGATAATTACACAAAGGGGATGTTGTTATGCGGGCTGTAAAGGCGTTGTTCTTGGTCCCACTCGTGACATCATCAACCTGACCCACGGCCCGATCGGATGCGCGTTTTACAGTTGGCTCACCAGACGCAATCAGACCGATCCGGGGCATGAAGGCGACAACTATATGCCCTATTGTTTCTCCACCGACGTACAGGATGAGAACATCGTATTCGGGGGCGAAAAGAAGCTCAAAGAGGCGATTCAGGAAGCGTATGACATCTTTCACCCAAAAGCGATCGCGGTTTTCTCGACTTGTCCGATAGGATTGATAGGCGACGACGTACACGCCGTCGCTCGCGAGATGAAAGAGAAATTGGGAATCAATGTGTTCGGCTTTTCCTGCGAGGGTTACAAAGGCGTCAGTCAATCTGCCGGACATCACATTGCCAACAACCAGATATTCAAACACGTTGTCGGACTAAACGACAAGGGACCGGAAGGTAAATACAAGATCAATCTTCTGGGTGAATACAATATAGGCGGAGATGCGTTTCTGATCGAGGACCTTTTTGAGCGCGCCGGAATAACTCTGGTATCGACATTCTCCGGAAACTCGAGTATCGATGCATTCGAGCAGTCACATACGGCGGATCTCAACTGTATCATGTGTCACCGATCCATCAACTATGTTGCCGAAATGATGGAAAAGAAATACGGCATCCCCTGGATAAAGGTGAATTTCATCGGCGCCGAGCAGACCGCCAAATCGCTGCGGAAAATCGCTCAATACTTCGATGATGAAGAGCTTGGCCGTCGGGTCGAGGAAATCATCACCGAAGAGATGGCAAAGGTCGAAGAAGTCCGGAAAGAGATTCTTCCACGAACACAGGGGAAGCGGGTCATGATGTTTGTCGGCGGCAGCCGGGCGCATCATTACCAGTACCTCTTCTCTGAAATAGGGATGGATACTATCGCGGCGGGATACGAGTTCGCTCATCGAGACGATTACGAGGGACGGCGCGTGCTCCCGTCAATAAAGGTAGACGCCGACAGTCGTAACATCGAGGAACTTGCCGTCGAACCCGACGAGAAGCGCTATCGTCCGCGCAAAACGCCCGAAGAGATCGCCGAACTCGAGAAGAATGGCCTTACATTCTCGGACTACGACGGCATGATGAACGAAATGGGGAAAAAAACCCTTGTAGTCGACGATATCAGCCAGTACGAAACGGAACTACTTATCGAGAAATACAAACCGGCCGTTTTTTGCGCGGGAATCAAGGAGAAGTATATCGTGCAGAAAATGGGAATCCCAATGAAGCAACTTCACAGCTACGATTATGGTGGCCCCTTCGCGGCGTTTGGTGGCGCGATTAACTTCTATCGTGAAATCGATCGCATGGTCAATACAAAAATCTGGAGTCTGATAAGGCCTCCATGGAAGAAAAATGCACTGAAGGGACCCTCGATCACGGCCGGCTTTGGTTCCGAAGCCGCATAGTCGATGCACTGAGTACCCGGGGCCCGCGCAATAATGAATTCACATCTTCGCTCGCTCTTGTTTGCGAATATCCTTGGTTCGACGCGCTCACCACATCGCGTTGCATCTCTTGAGCATGGCACAGTTGCTATAGCTTTGCGAGATGCGCCTCGATATTCACGAAAATGGCTGCGCGACAAGATGCAAATTGTTTCTACGCGAACCCTTAGAAGACGACAACAATCGAACTCGGAGGAAAACAGGAATGCTGTTACGACATACACCGACGGAAATAAAAGAGCGCAAATCGCTCACGGTCAATCCGGCAAAAACGTGTCAGCCGATCGGCGCCATGTACGCCGCGCTCGGAATACATGGATGCCTTCCTCACAGCCACGGATCGCAAGGGTGCTGCGCCTACCATCGCAGTACATTGACACGGCACTACAAGGAGCCGGTCATGGCCGGAACGAGTTCCTTCACGGAAGGATCTTCGGTCTTCGGCGGACAAGCGAATCTGGTTCAGGCGCTCAACAACATTTTCACCATATACGATCCGGAAGTCATTGCGGTTCACACCACGTGCCTGTCCGAAACAATCGGTGACGACGTTCCGCAGATTGTCATGAAAGCCAAGGACGACGGCAAAGTGCCGGAAGGGAAATATGTCATTCACGCGAACACGCCGAGCTATATCGGTAGTCACGTGAGTGGATACGCGAATATGGTTCAGGGCATGGTGAAATACTTTGCCCGCAACACCGGCATCCGCTCCAACACAATCAACGTTGCCTGCGGCTGGGTGGAGCCCTCGGACATGAGAGAAATCAAAAGGCTTGCCAAGATGTTGAATGCGCGAATAACCCTTTTCCCGGATACATCCGACGTTCTCGATGCACCGCAAACCGGAACATTCGAGTTCTATCCAAAGGGTGGGGTCACGGTTGATCAGCTCAAGGATCTGGGTAACGGCAGACACACACTCGCGCTGGGTAAATTTTGCTGCGAAGACGCCGCGGCTGATCTGGATTCCCGATGCAAGGTTCCCTACTCGGTCCTGGATGTGCCGATCGGTTTGTCCGCAACCGACCGGTTCATCTGGAGCCTGAGCGAAAGCGCCGAGGTAAATGTTCCGGAATCGATCAGCGATGAACGCGGCCGTCTCATGGACATGATTACAGATATGCAACAATACCTTTATGGAAAACGAGTTGCTCTCTGGGGTGATCCCGACACGCTCATCCCCTTGACGGAGTTTCTGGTTGACCTCGACATGAAACCCGTCTATATCGTAACCGGTACCCCCGGGAAATACTCCGAAAAACGCATTCGGGAAATCACCGGCGAAGCTATTCCGGAACTGAAGGTAAAATGCGGAGTGGGGGCGGACATGTTTCTGATGCATCAATGGATCAAGAACGAAGGGGTAGACCTGCTGATCGGTAATACGTACGGCAAGTACATAGCCCGTGACGAAGATATCCCGTTCGTTCGACTCGGCTTCCCGATTCTCGACCGAGTCGGTCACAGCTACTTCCCTCGAGTTGGATATACAGGTGGGATGCACCTGTTGCAGAACATCCTGGGCGTGCTGATGGATCGACAGGACCGAGATGCCCCGGAAGAGAGCTTTGAGCTGGTAATGTAGTAACCACCTGTCCGGCAGTCACTGCCCAGGCACTCTGTTGCGGGACAGAACAAAAGCTCTACTTGATCTCTGGAGGCTACGCTTGTCGAAGCCTGGCCTTTGGACTTTGATTTTTCTTTCACGTGTACTCCCCGGGTTGGAGAGACCACGAAGCTCAACCGAATGATCAGACCTTCGGTCGGCTCTCCACCCCCGGAGTCACGTTTTTTCCCATCAGTTGCATTTTCGCGTTATACAACCAGGAAGGTCTTTCGCCGAACCTCGATGAGGCTTTCGTGATCATTCGAATCGATACAGTAATTGTTTTTTGAACCCGACTTCGACAGTCGAGAGACGCCGTACCGAGCGAAACTTGGGCTAAGTCGGGTTAAAATCGATTGCGAGGATGTGCACGAACCGGGCGAAAATGAATAGCGGAATACTATTGTGAAAGGGTGCGGTATGATGGACCACGAAGTTCTCGAACAACGCCGAAAACAGGTATATGGCGGAGCCGGGGCATTCAGTCTCGACTGCGAAAAGAAGTCGGTGGCCGGGAGTGTTTCACAACGTGCATGTGTTTTCTGTGGATCCCGAGTCGTGCTCTATCCCGTATCGGATGCTCTTCACCTGATTCACGGGCCTATCGGTTGTGCCGCGTACACGTGGGACATTCGGGGCGCATTGTCTTCGGGCCGAAGTCTCCATCGAATGAGTTTCAGTACCGACCTGGGGGAGAATGACGTCATTCACGGCGGAGAAAAGAAACTGTACGCTTCACTCAGTCATCTCATCGAGCAACATAAGCCAAAAGCGGCTTTCGTGTATTCTACTTGCATTGTGGGGATTATCGGCGACGATGTTGAGGCGGTATGTCGAAGGGTTTCCCGGGAGTCCGGCATTCCGGTTATACCGGTTCATTCGGAGGGGTTCAGGGGAACGAAAAAAGATGGATATAAAGCGGCTTGCGATGCGCTGGGCGTGCTTGTCGGCACGGATGACAATTCGAAAGTCTCTCCCCTCAGCATCAACATTCTCGGCGATTTCAATATTGCCGGGGAGACATGGATCATTAAAGAGTACTATAGGAGAATGGGTGTCGAAGTTGTCGCGACGGTTACCGGGGACGGCCGAGTCGACGATATCCGCAAGGCCCACAAAGCGGCTCTGAACGTAGTGCAATGCAGCGGTTCCATGCTCCATCTGGCCAGGGACATGAAAGATAAATACGGAACCCCTTACATACGTGTTTCTTACTTCGGGATAGAAGACACCGCTCGTGCACTGTACGACGTCGCCGACTTTTTCAATGACGCCGACACTTTGAACAGCGCACGCGAGGTTGTCAAGAGCGAAGTCGCCAGAATTATGCCCGTACTCGATTTGTGCCGGCGCGATCTATCCGGGAAAACGGCGGCGGTATACGTCGGAGGGGCATTCAAGGCGTTTTCTCTGGTCAGATCCCTGAGAATGCTGGGCATGGAAACCGCGGTTGTCGGCTCCCAGACGGGTAATGCCGACGATTACCGGGTCCTTCAGCAGATGTGCTCGCCCGGAACAATCATCGTCGACGATGCCGGGACGCTCGAGCTTGCGGCATTCGCGGTCGAAAAGGATATCGACCTCTTTATAGGCGGTGTCAAAGAGCGGCCCATAGCCTATAAACTGGGTATCGGATTCTGTGACCATAATCATGAACGTAAACAAGCGCTGGCCGGATTCGAAGGAATGGCCAATTTTGCGCGCGAAGTGCATGCGACGGTGATGAGCCCGGTCTGGAAATTTGTACCACGACGCTCCGAAAAAGGAAAAGGGGGTCACGAATGAAAAGCTCAAGCGCGAAACTCAGGAAGACGACGCCCACTCAGAACGCCTGCAAACTCTGTGCGCCTCTTGGAGCAAGTCTGGCATTTAGAGGCGTTCAGGGCGCCATGACGGTATTGCACGGCTCACAGGGATGCGCCACTTATATCCGCCGGTATGTCATCGGGCATTTCAGGGAGCCGATCGATATAGCTTCGTCAAGCTTTACCGAAGAAACCACTATATTCGGTGGCGCCCGCAACCTTATAGACGCGCTGCAAAATGTCCTCACACAGTATAGTCCTTCACTCATAGGGGTCGCTTCCACCTGCCTTTCGGAGACAATCGGTGAAGACCTCGAAGGACATGTTCGGGAATTTTACCGCACGAGAGCCGATCTCCCGACGCCCCCCATAGTGACGGTTGCCACGCCAAGCTATCGTGGAACTCACATGGACGGACTTCATGCCACGACTCAGGCACTGGTGAAGCGGCTGGCGGAAAAGGGATCGCAACCTCGGGCGGTAAACCTTTTTCCGGGGATGGTCTCCCCCGCCGACCTCCGACTGCTGCGAGAGATCACCGAATCGTTCGATCTCGAACCGATACTTATCTCCGACTATTCCGATACCCTGGACGGCGGATCCTGGAAAGAATATGAACGAATCCCATCGGGCGGCACGAGTCCGGATTCTCTCCGCCTCAGCGGCGCCGCGGGCGGATCGCTGCAATTTGGCCGAACAGTGCCCAAAGCTTTGTCTGGAGCAGAGTACCTTTCGGAATCATTTGGCGTACCATCGTTCTCACTTGGGCTTCCGATAGGAATTGTCGAAACAGACCGTTTCCTCGAGGCCCTTTCCCGGATATCCGGCAGGCCTGTTCCTCTCAGGTATCAAAGCGAACGGGCGCGGCTGGTGGATGCCTATGTCGATGGGCACAAGTATGTATTTGGTAAGCGCGCCGCCGTATACGGAGAAGAAGATCTGGTAGTCGGGATTGCCGCACTTCTTTCCGAGATCGGTGTAGAACTCGCGCTATGCGCCAGTGGCGGAAACTCGGGCCGCATTCGGAGCGCACTGAGCGACGCCGGAGTGACAATCGACAATAATACGCAAATTCTGTCAAACGCCGATTTCGAAGAAATCGGTCGAGCCGCCGAGGAAAGTGGAGCGGATCTATTGATCGGCCACAGTAAAGGATATAGCGTCGCGCGAAAGATGAACATCCCTCTCGTTCGAGCAGGATTTCCGGTTCATGACCGAATAGGAGGACAACGGATACTTCATCTTGGGTACGAAGGATCGATGTCTTTGTTCGATCGGATAGTAAATGCAATTATTGAACGGACTCAAGCCGATTCCGCAATAGGATATCTTACATACTGAGGTGGCTGCATGAGTGAAATAAGGATCCGAACCGCTCGTTGCGCGGATATACCCGCAATGACAGAACTGCTGTCCGACCTGTTCGCTATCGAGACCGACTTTCTCATCGACTCGTCGGCCCAGAGGAAAGGATTATCGGCTCTGCTGAACGCAACGGAGAAGACGGTGGTAAAGGTAGCGGTCGACAGCGGCAGGGTGGTTGGGATGGTAACCGGACAGATAGTGATATCCACCGCCGAGGGAGGCAATTCGATGCTTGTCGAAGACCTTGTGGTGAGACCGGAATATCGTGGGAAGGGCATTGGAAGCGCTCTACTGGCCGGCATCGAACAAACCGCCCGAGAACGGAAATGTCTCCGGATGCAACTTCTCGCCGACCGACGAAATGCCAAGGCATTGAAATTTTACGCAAAGAGAAACTGGTCTCGAACCCACATGGTCACTATCCGCAAATCTATTCGAAAAGAGGACGTCCTGATGGAGTATGGATGCGCCTGAAGAAACAATGTCGAAATCGGGCTAATCAAGTTTTTTTTACCGTTGACCTTTGATCTTCCGTCCCGCCTGTCGGGACTGCAAGGGGGCTCCCATGAAAATTGATCTAAACCGCCATCCGTGTTTCAACCCACACGGAAAGAAACGATATGGACGAATTCATCTTCCCGTGGCTCCGGCGTGCAATATACAATGCAAGTTCTGCAACCGTAAATACGACTGCATGAACGAGAGCCGTCCCGGAGTCAGTTCCGCGGTCCTGAAACCGCGGGAGGCGCTTGAGTATCTGCACAAAATGGTCGAACGTATGCCGGAAATCAGTGTAGTGGGCATTGCGGGACCGGGTGATCCGTTTGCCAACCCGAAGGAAACCATGGAAACTCTTCATCTTGTCAGAGACCACTATCCGGAGATGCTCTTGTGCGTTGCGAGCAACGGAATGAATGTCCTCCCCTATGTAGATGAGCTTGCAGAGCTTCAGGTTTCTCACATCACCCTTACAGTCAACGGCTTTGACCCGAAACGAACGGCACGGGTGTACCGCTGGTTTCGCGACGGAACTCAGGTGCTCAGGGGTGAAGCCGGTGCACAGCGGCTCCTGGAGCGGCAGATTGAAGCAATACGTGCTCTGAAAAAGCACAATCTTATCGTAAAAGTCAATACTATCATAATTCCCGGGGTGAACGATAGTCACATTGAAGACGTCGCACGGGAAGCCGCTAGTCTGGGAGTCGATGTGCTCAATTGCATGCCGCTTCATCCCGCCCCCGGATCTGATTTTGAGGATCTCTCGGAGCCGTTGGCAGAAGTCGTGGCCGAAATCAGGGTCAAAGCGCTCAAATACCTTCCACAGATGCAGCACTGCACTCGATGCCGAGCGGATGCGGTTGGCCTGCTCGGTGACGACAATACCGCTGAAGCCTCCGAAGTAATGGCTTCCTGCTGCAACGTCGCGAACACGGAAAAACGAAGGGTCGCAAAACGTGTCGCGGTCGCTACTCTCGAAGGGATCCTGGTCAATCAGCATCTTGGGAATGCATTCGAGTTCAGTGTCTACGAGAATTCCGACAACGGCCCGGTTTTCGTTGAGCGGAGGGACGCCCCCATGCCGGGCGGAGGTGAACAACGGTGGCGAGAACTTGCCGATCGACTTTCGGACTGCCATACGGTACTGGTGCAATATGCCGGACAAATCCCCAGGAAAATTCTGGGCGAATATGGAATAGAACTCATCGATATGGACGGCCTGATCGACCATGCCCTGCGCGCGGTATTCGACGGTAAACCGGTGCCGGCGTATATGACGTCTCGGGCACCGAAACAGTGTGGCAACGGCTGCGGCAATTCCGGTGGTGGATGTGGAGCATAGACGAATCGTTTTATAAATCACCGGCGACATCGGTATCGGGAATAACGACGCCGCCTGGTACTTCACGTGAAAGGAGTGTTACTGGATGGAAAAAGCCAAATACCACATTTGTGTGTGTAACTCATTCCGCCTGAGTGGTGAACCACAAGGTGTATGTAACAAGAAAGGAGCACCTGGACTGCTTCAGTATCTCGAGGAAGAAATCGTCGACCGCGGAATTGACGCTCAGGTCTCGGCGACCGGCTGTCTTAAGGTGTGTGATCGCGGCCCGGCAATGGTTATTTTTCCGAATAATTACTGGTACGGGGAAGTTGACGAGGAGCGCCTTGATGCAATTCTCGATGCCCTCGAAGACGACTCAGCGGTGGAGGAGTACCTGATTGCTTAATTAACAGCAAAATCGGCTCTTGCCGGTTCCGGCATGAATGGATTCAGTCCGGAGTCGCCTTCCCGTGCCGGGGGGGCGGCTCCGTATTGTCTCACTGTCCTGCATATCGTTGTTTCGGACGGGCAGGAGATGAACCGTAAACTCGACATGGTAAAATCACATGCTGAAGGAATCTTTAGAACCGTATGAATCCAGTCCTGGTTGACACAACCTTGCGCGACGGTGTGCAGGCCCCTGGCCCGGCCCTTGAATTACGAGATAAACTCCGAATTGCCGACCGACTCGCCGAGGCGGGAATTCCTGAAATGGAGATAGGGATACCGGTAATGGGCACCGAGGAGTGTCGGCATATTCGAGCTATCGCAGGGGTGGCACATCCCGCCCGAGTGTGCGTCTGGTGCCGCGGAAGAGATGATGATATCGAGGCGGCTTCCTCGACGGGAATAGAACGTATACACCTTGTATTTCCAGTTTCACCCGGGCACATGAAAATCACCGGCGTCGAAGGATCCGAAGTATTGGAGAATGTGGCACGGCTTTCGGCGAAAGCGCGCGAGCGTTTCTCATGGTTTTCAATCGGGATGCAGGATTCCACACGATCGGATCCGGTATTCCTCGCGGAAATTGTCTCGATCGCTCATGAATCCGGGGCCGGCAGAATTCGACTTGCCGATACCGTTGGCCTTGCCACCCCCGCATCCGTTTCACGAATGATAGAAACAATACTACGACGGCGCCCCACCGCCCGACTGGAATTCCATGCTCACAATGACCTGGGTATGGCGACTGCCAATGCGGTGAGCGCCGTGCAATCCGGTGCCGAGGCGGTCAGTTGCACGGTTCTCGGTCTGGGAGAGCGAGCCGGAAACGCTGCTCTGGAACAGGTAGCAACCGCACTTACCATTACAGGTGAATACGATACGGGAATTAAACTGGAGGCGCTCGGGGAACTTTGTCGCACGGCCGCGGAGGCATTCAATATCGAAATCCCTCCCGACCGCCCCATTGTCGGAGATCGTACCTTTACGCATGAATCCGGTATCCACTGCCACGGCATGCTCAGGGACAAGACTTCGTTTCAGGCTTTCGACGCCGCCGTTGTCGGGAACACAACACGATACGTGGTCGGCACCCATTCGGGTATTTCCAGCATTCGGGCAGCCCTGGACCGTACGGGTATATCACTGTCCGAAAAAGACGCCCGCCGGCTCCTCACAATGGTAAAGAAAAAAGCCATGGAACAGGGCCGATCCCTGAAACCCCATGAAGTGGTAACCCTGTGGCGCCAATCTCCCTGATACGACCGCCACCGTATCCACCGAAAACAAATCAGAACGTAAACGAAAGCGTAAACCCGGCCACACCCGCAAGACCGATCCCGTATCCCAAGGCAGCCCAACTCCGATCCTCGTCGCGACGTTTCTTTGCCTCCGCCCGGTCGCCACCGGAAAAGATAATGGTTGATAACACCGAAACTGAACCGGGTACTTGTGGTGAGCTTGTCGAACCATGATTATTCCTTCACGGAACCTGCATGAGAACAGCACGCGGATAGTATTTGCCCGGCCCGTACTGTGGTCAAAAAACTGTTTTTACCCCACAAAAATTGTAAATACGACAAAAGATAAGGCGAAATTTAGAAAAGCATCTTGTCTTCGAGCTGTTCACCAAATGACATGATGATATTTTTACGCATAAAGACACACCGGGAATTATACTGTCCTCTGAAAAACCGAATTACCTGTCAGTTGATACCAAATTGCCATAATTCGATCCCTGAACACAGAATTCAACGGTATCTATGCACTTCGGAGCCAACTAACTATGACCGGAAACCCTCAGATTGCCACCATTGTGCATCGGCATTCATTTCATGTGTGTAAAATGGTGAAATAAATGATTAACTGTGCTCCCATCTGGACTGATCAAAGGCAGGTTTGTCCGATGTCTATCGGCAACTCTTCGCCCATTAGCTGTAACATAGAAACACGAAGATGTAGTTTTCCCAAGCCTTGGTAAGGCATTTCTGGAAATCATGCGCGTTCCACCATCATGCGTTCCTGAAATAAATAGTGTATCAACGTACGTTATGAATTTTTGGCCTATGTAATCATCCGAATATCCGCGGAATGCCGTGAGTCGATTGTCGAAGTCGGGTTGAGGACGCCTCCTCAAACAGGCAGGCCCAGGCATCCCGAGGTCTCCGGCGGCGGCGCTGAACGGTCGCGTAAAAGATATGCACGGGAAGTACAGGTGGTCCGCTCGCCGTCCAGGAACCGGCCGAAGTCGTGTGCATATCTGCTCAATCTCCGTTTTGTTTTTAACCATTCGAAGTGGGATGCAAAACCTTTTGAATAGCCGCATTGAAATATTCCTCCGATTACTATTTGATTCTCATCCGTTTTACGTTGAAAAACAATGTCGAGAAACAAAAACCAAAAGCGGCCAACAATGTCCGACATTGTCGTTGCGCAGGAACGTAGACTTGATGAAGTGAGTTATCTGATCCAATACCAGGTCAACACCTGGTTTTCCACTACCACTCTATAGCGAGAAAGGCCATCCATGGACCTGAAACAAGCGGTAGACAACACAAACCAAATGAATATGTCAGAGGAAACAGCCCACAAAAAAGTCGTTTTCTGTCTCCCGGGTAGAAGCTTTTCTGGTCGATTTCTAGAGAGCTGGACGAAATTGTTAGGATGGTGTTTTCCAAACGGCATAATCCCACTTTTAAGCAGACATCAATCCTGCAACATTTATTACGTCAGGAACATGTGTTTGGGAGGAGACGTTATGCAAGGCCAAAACCAACCCCCATTCAACGGTACCCTGGATTATGATTATCTAATGTGGATAGATTCTGACATTCTATTCACGCCCGAGCAGTTCGAGAGACTTCTTCACCGAGACAGAGACATCATAGCGGGATTATACAGAATGGAAGGTGGTGACTCCTATGCTGCGGTTGAAAACTGGGACGAGAACTACTTTGAACGAAATGGTACTTTCCGTTTTCTTGCCCCCACAGACATCAAGGGAATGAAAGAACCGATTCCTGTATCCTATATCGGAATGGGTTTCATGCTTGTCAAAAAAGGTGTTTTTGAAAAAATGGAGTATCCCTGGTTTCGCCCATTGAAAAAGAATATCGGACACCTGGTTGATTTTACGATGGAAGACACGTCCTTCTGCCTGCAGGCAAGAGAAAGGGGGTTTGAGGTGCTTGCAGATCCGACCGTTATACTAGGTCACGAGAAAACAGTAGTACTCTAGAAATCCCTCGTATTCAGCAAAACAAGAAAGGCGGCATTATCATGGCAAACTATCCGCAAACCACAACCAGCCAATTCACCGGCGATATAGTGCTTACCAACGGTGGAAAAGTTGGGATCGGCACCACCTCACCGGGAAATGAACTTGTTATCGAAGCGAGTTCACCAAGATCGGTCCTGAGGACATCGAGTGCAAATTACTATGCAGTCCAACATGTTCAGAATTCGGATAATGACGATACGGAAATTCTAACCTACGGTCGATCTGCAGCCGGGACTTACTTTGGTCAGACGCGAGCAGGGTGTTGCTTCATCGGATCCCAACCAAACAATGTTTTCGGAGTTGGCACAAAAAACGAAAAGGACATGATCCTCGCAACCAATAGCACAGAAAGGATGCGTATCGATTCGAGCGGCAAGGTGGGCATCGGGACCACGAGTCCCACTCATCAGTTGACGGTCTATAGTCTGGCAGACGATAACACTGACGGAATATGGGCAGATCTTGGAAGTAGCTCTTCCAAGACAGCGATAACAGGAAGCACCGGATCTGGTGAAGGTGTCCAGGGCGCATGCCATCAATCGGGCGGAATGGGGATTTTGGGAGTAAGCTATAGTGCCGGTGGTATTGGTGGAGTTTTCAGCAACGGAATGTCATCCACAGGTACCGCACTACAGACCCTCCAAGGCCGGGTCAGTATTGGTGCCGGCGCCAGTCCTTCCGAGAAACTGGAGGTAGCTGGGAGTATTAAAGCCAGTGGAAGCGTTCAGGTTGCCAACAATACAGATGCAGCAAGTGCGTCCAATGTTGGAGCCATAAGATATCGAACTTCGGGGAATAATTCCTATGTCGATATCTGCATGCAGAACGGTGCATCAAGTTACACATGGGAAAACATTGCTATGAAGTCTTGGTGAGCGCTATCGCTGGTTGTGTGACAAGGCAGGGAGGGGACCATTTCTCCTTCCTGCCCGTTTTTACTCAAGGAAGAGGATTTTGCCTTCATCGCTGAAGATCACGATACGTCCGCTTGGTACAACCACAATATCACCCGCATTCACTGTCGTTTTCCAAAAACTCATCATATTGCCGTCTGAATCGATAACGTAGATGGTTGAGCGGAAAGGAGTTTCTGCTCCAGAGGTGAACAGCAATAGAGTGTTGGGGTCAACCAAGGCAAGACGTGCGTGTTGATTGTGTGATTGATCGGCAATTTCATGAAGTAGGGTAAACGAGGCGGTGTTGATGTCAACGGTGTAAACACCTCTGGTCTCGCTGACGAAAAGCTTGCCGTCGCTTCCAAGAATGATGTCCGCATACGACATCGCGTAGTCGAACGCAAATGGCAAGAACGACAATAGGCTGTCATTATCGCTGTACAATTCGATTCCGCTATCAGAAGCGACGAATAGGGTATCCGAACGCCTGGCCAGTGCGGTTGGTCTGCCTATTGTTGAGAATATTCTTCCCAAAATGCCTTGATAGTCGAACACAAGCACTTCCTGTCCATTGCGATCTGCTACATAGATAGTCGAATCCTCATATAGACAGATACCAGCAGGCGTGTTAAAGGTGTCCACCTTGAATACGAATTCACCAGTGGAATTAATTTTCTGGAGCCACCTGTTAGTGTCGTCAATTATAAAGTAGTCGCCGTCGCTGGAAATTACCCCTCTTGGCAGATGGCCGAAATTGCCATCTGCTGCAGCAAAGCCCTTCACGATGCTGTCAACCACCGCAAATGTCGGCACAACATCTACTGCTACCTCGGTACTCAACAAACCTTCATTACCTGTTTTGTCCACCGCCTTGACATGATAGGTGTATATCTGGTCCTGCTGCGCGGTAGAGTCGGCATAGGTAGTGTCGGTAATCGGAGCTGAGTTGATCTTTACCAACCCCGAGTCATGATGCCGGCGGTATACGTTGTACCCGGTGACCAACGCTATATCCGCTTGGTTCCAGGTGAGAGTGACGATCTGGCGCAGCGTATCGTAAGTCAGAGAAAGACCCTTCGGTGTTGGAATCCCCTCAAACGGCAGCTCGAGCGTGTCGAGATCGGTGGTATCCGCCGAGACAACCGCAACTCCCCTGAAATCCAGAACGCCGTAATCATCCAGTGACGAGATCAACCTTAAATCATACCCGGACTCGGCCAGGCCTTCGAACCTGAACTGCCCCAGACTGTCCACACTGGCAAACCGATCAATCCCGAATGCCAGGATAAACACTTTCCGCGGATCACCACCCTCGGAGAGGCGAATGACTCCTTTGAGAGCCCCTGCCGGCTGCAAAGTGTCGGCACCCAGGTTAATTGAACTGTCTGATTCCCGAACAACAATAGAATCAATGAGCACCACGTCATTGCCATTTGAAGCCTCAACCACATAGGTTCCGGGATTCAAACCATTATGGAATTTATAGTATCCGCCTTGATCTGTCAGTACTTCTACCGTATCCATCGATTCCTCGCCCAACTCAAACGGCTGTGCCAGCGTATTGCGCGGCCGAATCGCAACAGGAATGTCAGAAGCTGGTGATTCTCCGTTTGACAGATACAGCACACCCGTAACCACCCCAACCGGATTGCCCGTTTCAGACGTGTTGCCGGCTTGTTCAACAGGATTATCGTTTGTGCAACCAATCAGGAATGCCACGACCAGTAGCCGATACAATGAAGTCTTTGATGTTAAATGCATTTCTATGAAATCCTTTTTGAAAATACCTGTCGATGAACAAAGCATGGACATGGACTATGGATTTGGGTCGATTCGAAGGGATATCGTAGGCCTGCCACTCCTTCGATCATTTGATCCAATAATGTATACTCCATATCCACATACGTGTTCTTGACCTTCGGGCAACTGCCTCCCACTGAGATCGTATGCTACCACCCGTCGCGATCCGTGGCCACTCTCAACGATTGACCTTTTTTGAAAGCGTTCAGCACGGTTGTACGTCTCCTCCATAACACACAAAGCCTCACTGAGTACGCTGGAATGCGTCTTATCGTAATTTTCCAGTTTGAAAGACAGACTCCTTCCACGGATATCCAACCCACCCAGGGAATCTGCAATCTTCCATCCAAATCGGCCCCACCCCGGATCTTCCCTTCCAACAACTCCCGTTTCATTTATACCATACCAATTGACTCCATGATCGGGGCTTACATAAATATTCGCATCCCAAACTTCCCCGCGGTTTGCCGACCAGGTAATGAACACGGTGTCACCAACAGATAGAGTGTCCATCGTATTCCGGGCAAATAGAAAACCCGGATGCTCCTGTAGCATTAGACCACTAACAACAGGGGCAATACTATCACCCACCACCGCAACAGTCAGAATCGAGTCACAAAGAACCCGGGAACTAACCATACCTGGGCGAGCCGCGCGCGGTATAACCTCCAGCTCCGTGGTGTCTTCTCCCCTGATAATCACATCGAAGTTTCCAGCCGGTACTCCAGAAACTCCCTTCCATGAGCATATACTGACCAGATAGTCATTCGGTGACACCCTGAACCTGTAGATAAAGGGTCCCTGCCACGCAGTCCCATACATCAGGTCCCAATCCGTGAAGGGTACGGACGATCCCGGCATCTTGACCTTGCTTACATCTCCCTCTCCACCGTGTGCCACGAAAGGCGACCATCGTTGCGGAAGGGTCCAGTCATCCATAGGGACACCATTGAAATCTATGCGAATGGGGGTGGACACTACACCCACAAATGGAGATGAATCACACCCGTTTGGGTGCACAACTGAGAAGAACACCGGTTCAGAACCGTTACCCGCCCAGTCGAAAGAACGTACACTTCCTCGGTAATTACCCGTGGCACTGTCCCAGGACACAATGTGGCCTGGAGCATGATTCATTTCCTGGACAAGACCAGGTATACTTATAGCGTACCCAATGGCATCATCGTCATTAACCGGGGGCCAGTATAGATCAGCATCTTTACATGAAGCATTCCTCACCTCAACATAGTCAACTTGAGGCGGGGCGACCGTATCAGGTTGAACGAAATCCACAAGTGATGCATCGACAATCAGGTTTACGGCTTCCTCTGCCCATCTCAGATGTCCAAGGCAATTATAATGATGGCTGTCTTGAACATAAGTTGCAGTATCAACACTCCAGTCTGTCGGTACCACAACTACATTCTCGAGCAGGCTTGGTAATGAATCAATCTGGCGTGCTATTTCCATACCATAGTACTTATTGATGTCGAAATCACCATATGCGCCTTCCTCATACTGGGATATAATGAGAGGTAAGTCATGCTTTCCCGTGGCATCTCGGATTTCCTCCACAAAAGATCTCATATCTGATGCAAAGTTCAGTGCCGCGTGCTCCTTTTTCCTTTCGACTATTCCCAGCATAACCACTAATCCACCCCATTGCACTCGTCCCCTCAAATCCTCAATTGCCACGAAGAGCTGATCCCGAAGATAGCTACCGTATTTACTTTTCTGCCCTTCTAAGTAATGAGCCCGAAGCTCAGCATTTCCTTCAGCATTCTGCAGGATTCCTATCAAGTACTCTGGAGAAAGGTGTTTTTGGAGATTTTTCACAAAGGGCATGGCCGGCCCATAACAAACGGGTAGCCCCTGGTTACGAACATGAATCGGTGCTCTCGCGTGAACCCAGGAGTGGTGCGGACCTGGGTTGAAGACGTCTTCAATATTGTAATTCCACAATCTCGGATGGGGTTCGACAAAGGCCGACACATCGGTGCACCAATCCGCTATGGCTGAACCCATATTCGAGTGACCAACGAAGATAAACACCAGAATACTGTCTTCCCCTGGAGTTGTCTCAATCAAACCGCTATCACCGTAAGAAAACCAAATAAGGCTTAGACAGCAGAACAGGATTCTTGGTTGTGGCCGCATATGAGTCTATTCATCCCTTGCTTTTCACTTTATAGTCCGACGTCGGGAAAAGATGCATATTCAGTTGATAGGTTCTGTCGGAGTTTTTGTCTGCTTTGACAATATTTACAAGGCGAGTGGTGAAGAGTTCAATCTCATCACATATCAATTTATACGCCTCGGTGGAAACTCCCATAGTGAGACCCTTGATACAGCGTACATTTTTGGGGTAATCGTCAATTGCCTTTTTTGCCAGATCAGCACAATCGAAATAGAATTTTCGTATTGCAAGAAGCTCGATTTCCTTCCCTGATGTAATACTCTGGTTTGTGACCTTATAGACGCCGTCTTCACCGACTTGTATCAATCCAAGATTCTTCAGGAGGAAAACTGAGTCGCGCGCCTGTTTCACTGTAATTGGAGGTCTAATCATTTGGCTAAGCCATTTGAAGTCTCCAGAGAATTCATACATTCCTATGAGTGAACGAATGACGCTGTGATACCAGGTTGAGTAGTATTCATACTGATCTTTGCGCAGGCGTTGAGCATCGGTGTAAGACCTGCCGCGTGTCTTTATCTCATTCATTTTCTCAAATAGAGCTGCCCTTTGTTCAGGCTCTTCTGCTTGACCGAAATCCACAAGAATTTCGAAATATCTTGCCTCCAGTGATCCCAGCTGCAGGGCTTCAGCCATTTTTGCGAGATTCTTCTTCGATAGGGCTCTTTTTCCGTTCACAAGGTTATACACAAACCCTCTGTTTTGAAAGCCTGCCTTCTGAGCTATTTTCTGGTAAGAAAAGGATGGATTATTCTCCTTCTTTTTTTCATAGAAATCTCTGAGGTATTTACGATAGTCGGTGTATTCAAACAAATTTACCATGTTTTAATCTCCTCTTGTCTTGTTAATATACTCTGGAAAAGGGGAATTATCAACCTGCCCACTTAAAAAAGTGTTATCATTTGATAACGGCCAGGAAAGTGCGTTTGCACCATTTAAACCCTTGTTATTTAATGACATACGAGGTATGGGCTCACTCCACAATCCTATCACTAACGAATTTGGGAGAAATGTTTGGAAACAGCATTTTTTCCGCAACTATTGACATAATCATGGATCTTCTATAGATTAGGGTAAGCCTGGTTTTTCAACATCTTGAGCGTGGGACAAAAAAGAAAACCTACTAATGGGACAAATTTGTCCGGTAAAGGTGGGTCACTTTTCATTATATTGCAAAAAAAAGGATTCTCACAGGTACATGGGCCAAAAAAAGCCCTGATATTTTAACCTCGACAAGGAGTAGCTATGCTTAGAATTCTTCACCTTTCCAGTCTAATTCTCGTTTGGATTTTGTCCACTTCGTTTGCTGGAGAAGAATTCGGAGGACTGGGTGTAAATGTTACGCAGCTTTATGATCCATCTACGGAATCCAAAGCTGGTAACCTGGTAGTGATGAATGTTTTACCAGGAACAGATGCTCAAGAGAAAGGCATTCAGAAAGGAGATGTTATAGTTGAGATAGACGGACAGAAGATAAAGGGTGTTGAGTTTTCCACATTGGTTGTTGAGAGGTTAAGAGGAGAAATCGGTACAACATCGTCCCTCAAAATCAGAAGAACCGGTACGGATAGCCTTATCAATTTGGAAGTAAAGCGCACCAGAGTATCTTATCCATCGAAGAAGTAACTTCAGCCTTGAAACTCTGGGTTACCCGTATCCTGTATTTCTTAGCCAATTTCATCTGGTATGCGGACGAGTTCAATCTCAAGGCTGGATTGCCAGGAATTGATTGGCTGGTGCCACCGGGTGAAACCGGGTCGAGCCTACGGATTTGCTTTATTGACAATACCTAACGAGCATTTCCACCCGAAAGACA
>CAYFVL010000063.1:0-23060 GCA_964346405.1 uncultured Fibrobacterota bacterium | reverse complement strand
ATCGAGCTTTTTGGTCGCGATTTAGCGAAGCACTCTCGGTTATCCGAGGCATTTCAAGTCTCGAGTACGAGTACCGGCCCCTCCGGGCCTGAGTACCGTGCCTTACGGCACTGAGTACGATTTCTTTCATCACTTTCGTTCAAGGGTTGAACAAACAACGCGGTTTCTCGCCCCTCGTTTCCAAAATTCATTCCGTGATAATCTTCTTACTCTTTTTTTCCGGATCTTCCGAACGGAAGGCTGGTCAGTTCGCGTTTGATGCTCTCAAGGTACTTCTGGTCCTCATCCGTTTTTTCGGAGGAAAACAGGGCATGCTTAAAAATGACGAACAAAACAACCATAAAGGTCAGTCCGAATGCAAATACGATCGGGTACAGCTTCTTTTCCTTGAAATCCTTTGAAACGTACACCGGGTCTATTGTGCGGAATGCTTCCTTGCTAACGACCATCTGCTTTTCGACCTCGGCGGCAATCAGTTCCTGGATTTTCTGCCGCAGAAGCGGATCGGTGACGGTGACCAGTTGTTTCTCGAGATACATCCGGTTCTCGCGGGCATCTTCCTGCACTGAACTCCTCACGTGGGAATCGAGGTAATCGAGCATACTGGACAGCACCGTATACGCAAACAGGGAGTCGGCATGGCCCACACTGACACTCATCGTATTGTTTTTGCTGATCTCTTTGGAGAGAAGCTCTGATTTGACGTATCCACCGGCAGTCGGGTAATCTACGACTAATGAATCGACTTTCCAGGTTCCCGCGATTGAATCCCAGGCCTCTTCGTACCTTTCGGGCCATTCGTGTCGGTGCAATTCCGGAAGAAGGTTTTGGGCTTTGAGCATTTCCGCGTTGAAATTCCGGCTGTCCATGATAATGTCAAGATGCTCTAGGCTTGCATTCCCGCCCAGGCCCAGTTCCGAGGCCACCATGCCCCCGAACATACCGAGTCCGGAAATCTTCGGCATCTTCTGCCCCTCGGTCTCCCGTGGAGCGATAACCGCGGTGGCCGTGTATGTCGGTCCCTTGAGTTTGGCCACAACATAGCCCAGCGCCAACCCGATTACGGCTATTCCTATAAGAAGCCACTTGTTTTTGATCAGGACATAAGCATATTCGAGCAGATTGATTTCATCCGGATCTTTGTACGGCCGGGGATCACCCGTGGTTTGTACGGATCTGGTTTCTTCGGATCTGGAGCTGGTGTCGGTCATTCGTTCTCCGGACGGTTGATTCCGCCTGTTGCGTGACTACCTGATCGAGGACCTCGTGGAGTCGGGGTCGTCACGTAAAAATACTCCAAACAGCATGTTGTCGGCAAGTACCCGGGCCGGATCGGTCGTCCACTAACATCTTGGCGGGCAAGGGATTACCGATCTCGGCCCCTCCCAACCCCCTCCTCTGGGAAGAGGCTTTGGCTATCGGATCCTTCATCGAGAAAAGCTACTCCGAGCAGCAATTATACGGTTACGGCCGGTTGCGGGCAAGTCCCAAAGCTCCAGGATCATGCCCGGACTCCGAACCCGGCGGCTTGGAACGAAACTCCGAAAAATTCGAAAAAAGCCTCCGGGCTTGCGTTTGGCCCGCAGATTCATTTATACTACTTTGTCCTATGCTCATATGGAAAAAGCTTTTTACCCTGCCTCACTAATAAGGAGGTCATGATCGCGTCTGCTCTGCTCAATACACTGACCACCCTTTTTGAGGGTGAAAGTCCGTATGGCGAAGACATCAACTATGACTCCGATTTCGATACCCTAAAGAAGGAAATCGGCAAAGTCGGCGGCATAGACTGGGGTCTCGTCGAGACGACCGCCACCTCGATTCTCGAAAAGAAGTCGAAAGATGTCAGGGCTTTTTCGTTTCTCTCGCTTCCGTTATTGCGGGATGAGCGATGGGAAGCGTTCGTTGATGTATTCGATGCTCTCTCACAACTCGCCTCTCAGAACTTCGATCAGCTTCATCCCGCCCGACCTCGGGCCAGGCAGATGGCTCTCAAGTGGCTTTCTGAAACCCGATTTGTCGATACGGTCGCCGGAAAAAAGATTCCCGAAGAGAATCACGAAGATGCGGTACGACTGGTTACATCACTTGAAAAACTAAAAACCGTGCTCGAAGAGAAGTTTCCCGAGGGTTCACCGTTTCCCTCCGGACTGTACAGCGCGGCTCAGAAATGGGAGAAGGGAAGTACTCCCAAGCCCAGGGAGGAGCCCAAACCCACTCCGGCCGCTCAGACAACCGGATCCGGTGCGGCATCATCGGGGGCAAACTCTTCCTCGGCTCCGGGCGAGCCACTCGAAACGCCCAAAGATGCTCAAACGCTTACACGCAAGGCGGCGCTACTCCTTATAGAACAGGAGCCGACCAGGCCCATGGGATACCGTCTCCTGCGCTCGGTACGATGGGACCTTCTGGAGAAAGAGCCCCCGGTCAACGGCGGCGCCACGCAACTTCCGGGGCCAAACGAACAACAACGGAAATACTTTGAAAAACTCGCCGCCGAAGGCAACTGGACCGACCTTCGTGTAGCCGCCGAAAAAGCCTTCGTTGCCGGTGCGAACCATTTTTGGCTCGACCTTCAGCGGTATTCAGTCCGGGCCGCTCTCGAACTGGGCAAGGAGTATGCATTGGTGCCCGATGCGATAGTCGCCGAGACCGCGCTTCTGCTCAAGCGACTTCCCGGATTACCCGATTTGAATTTCAGCGACGGTTCACCATTCTGCGACGGAGGCACCAAAGACTGGATTGCCCGTGATGTGAGCAGCTTTCTTTCCGATGAAGGAGGCGGAGGTGGAGCCGCGGCGACCGATGATGCTCTCACCGAGGACCGCGAGGAAGCGGGACGTCTCGCGACCACCGGCAAAGTCGCGGATGCGCTCTCTTTTCTTCATGCCAAAATTGCTTCATCGTCCGGACGAAAAGATCGATTCAAACGAACCGCCCTTCTGTGCGAAATACTGCTTCGTGGAAAACGACCGGATCTGGCCGTCGCGAATCTTGAGACACTTTGCCAAGAGATCGACACTTATCGTCTCGATCATTGGGAACCCAGTCTTGCGGTCGAAACCTGGACGATTTTAGCACAGGCGTACCGCACCCTGGCTGCTTCCAAGTCTTCTACGGCCCAGGCCGATTTACTTGAAAAACGAAATGTTCTGCTGGGTAAGATAGCCATTGTGGACCCAAAACATGCTTTCGGAATAACTTAAATACTCTCAACCATGAAGGTGGGTGACCTATGAGTACCAGTTTTCAAAACGAAATCCCCCCCGCCAGGATCAACCTGAAGCTCGATGTGGGCAAGGGTGATGCGAAAAAAAAGATGGAGCTTCCTCTCAAAATGCTCGTGCTGGGGGACTTCTCCTCGCAGGAACATGATGAGCGAGTGGCCGAGCGGGAAAAGATTTCGATCGACAAAAACAATTTCGCGCAAGTCATGCAGAGCATGAATCTGAATCTGAAATACGCGGTCAACGACAAGATTTCGGGCGAAGAACGAAGCGTTCCCGTCGATCTGAAAATGGTCGCGATGGATTCTTTCAAACCTGAAAACGTGGCAAAATCGGTCCCCACGCTCAGTAGACTGCTTTCCGCCCGCAACCTTCTCAAGGATCTCAAATCGAACCTGCTGGATAACCGGGAGTTTCGGAAAAGACTTGAAACCATAATAAAAGATCCGGAAGCCGCAAAAATGCTTCAGGAACAACTGAAGAAAATCGTTCCGGACGAAGACCAGGGGCCGACGGCCAAATAAAATGGAAATCCGGATTGTTTTCATTCGGATTTCGTGTTTAACCTGAATTTACGCTTCGAGAGGAGTTATATAATGGCGGAAGAAAAACAACAGGCCGAGGCCGGTGGAGCTCAAGAGGCCGGCGGACTTGATTACATTTACCAGACCATGAACCTTGACGTTCCCCAGCAACCGGTGGACCTGGGAGAATTCAAGAGTGCCGATGCTCTTGCCGAAAGCAAGACCAACGAACGAATTGGCGCCGCGCTCGCCTTCTTTGTGGAGAGCGTGGTGAATTCCGGTCAGACTATCGACAAAATCGACAAAAGTGTTCTCGATGAACATATTGCGGAAATCGATCGCAAGATTTCGGCTCAGCTCGATGAAATCATGCATCATGAGGATTTCCAGAAGATGGAGTCGACCTGGCGGAGTCTTCAGTTCCTGGTGGATCGAACCGATTTCCGGAAAAATGTCAAGATCGACATTCTCGATCTGAGTAAAGACGATATCTCCGAGGACTTCGAAGACGCGCCCGAGACGATTCAGTCGGGATTGTACCGCCATGTGTACACCGACGAATACGATCAGCCCGGTGGTGAGCCGTACGGAGCGATCGTGTCCAATTACGAATTCGGTAGCGGCCCGGCCGATATCGGCCTTCTTCAGGAACTCTCCCGCGTCGCGGCTTCATGCCATTGCCCGTTCCTGGCCTCGGCGACTCCGAAATTTTTCGGAAAAGATTCGGTCCACGAGCTTCCGAAAATAGAAGACCTGCACAATTACATGGAACGCACCGAATTCCTCAGATGGAACGGTTTCCGTCAGACCGAGGATTCCCGGTATGTCGGCCTCACCCTTCCTCGTTTTCTCCTTCGTCTCCCCTACGGACCGGAAACCAATCCGGTTCGCGAATTCGGGTATGAAGAAAGCGTTACGGGTGAGGATCACGACAAGTATTTGTGGGGAAACGGCTCGTTTGCCTTTGCGGCCAATATGGTTCGTTCGTTCGTGGATAATGGATGGTGTGTGCAGATCCGCGGACCGGAATCCGGCGGTAAAGTCGAAGACTTGCCGGTGCATTTCTTCGATGTCGGCAAGGGAAGCCAGGCGAAGATCCCCACCGAGATTCTTATTCCCGAAACTCGTGAATTCGAGTTTGCTCAAGAGGGGTTCATTCCGCTGTCGTTCTACAAAAACCGTAACTATGCCTGCTTTTTCTCCGCTAATTCAGCGCAGAAACCGCAGGAATACGACGATCCGGCAGTGACTTCCAACATGCGGATCAATTCGCGACTGCCGTACATTTTTCTCGTTTCACGAATCGCTCACTATCTGAAAGTGATTCAGCGGGAAAATATCGGCTCGACAAAAAGCAAGAAAGTCCTGCACGATGAACTCAATGGCTGGATTTCGGGTCTGGTGACGGAAATGAATGATCCGGGACCGGAACTGATCGCAACTCACCCGCTGAAAGCCGCCGAGGTCATGGTCAGTGAGGTTGAGGACAATCCGGGCTTTTTCAGTGTCGGTCTTGCGGTGATGCCGCATTTTCAGATTGAGGGTATCGATATCAACTTGTCGTTGGTTTCGCAGATGCCTAAAGGAAAGTAAAGAATCGGCGACCGGAATCCATCGGGATTCCGGTCGGCTGTTACTGTAAAAAACGCCGTGGTGCGAATTCCGGGCGGAATTCGTCAATGCTCAGTTCCGAGGCCGCGGATAATTGCCTGAGAACCACCCACGAAAGGAGCTGTTATGCCCATTCCTGCATACATGTGGATCAAGGATGAAAACGGAACCGATATCAAGGGTTCCGTCGATGTCGCCGGACGCGAAGGGAGCATCGAGATTCTTGAGTTCCACCATGAAGTGCGCATACCGACGGACCCGGACACCGGCAAACTGACCGGTACCCGGAAACACGAGGCGATGACTTTTGTCAAGTCGTATGACGGAGCCTCTCCAAACCTGTATAAAGCGGTTTGTGAGGGACAGACCTTCTCCGAAGTCGAAATAAAGTGGTTTCGGATCGATGAAACCGGGTCCGAAAAGGAATATTTCAACCATAAACTCGAGGGTGTAAAAGTCTGCTCGGTGAAGCCTATTATGCACAATGTAAAGCATAAGGATTACGAGCGATTCGTACACATGGAAGAGGTCAGTCTTCGATACCAGAAGATTGTCTGGACCTATCTCGAGGGTAACCTGCAGGCATCGGACGCCTGGAAGGAAGGCCGCTGACCCGAGTCGGCGTGTTTTTTCAGTTCTTTAACTCGACGGGCTCTTGTTATCGACGAGAGTCCGTCCTTTTTCATTTCCCATGAAATCATTTATATCCTTATGGCTCGCGGGCATTTCGATCCTGTTCATTCACTCTTTTTCGGTGAATGCCGCCCCGCAGGCTCAGCCAACGGTATGGCTTGATACCTCTTTCGATGAGCTGGTGCTCGATACATTCGCACTCCTGCGCAAAAGCCCGTCGAAGCCCACCGGTTTCGTGTCGGAAATCATCGAAACCGATTCCCACAAACCAATCACTCAAAGTCCGATCACCCTGGGGTACAGGCCCGAGGAAATCGAGGTGATCTTTCAACTGGGAGTTCGGGACTTCTCGGGAGGAAATCCTATCCTTCGGCTCGACAACACCGTAATCGACACCATTGAATTGCTCCTGCCCGACAATGGCGGATTTAAACGAATCGCCGCGGGGCGCGCCGTGCGGTTCGACTCTCGACAACTCGACGACCGCCGCCCCGCATTCGAACTGCCTCTCGACCAATTCAAATTGTCACCCAAACAGGTACGACTGCGACTGGCCGGCACCGATGTCATGACATTTTCCCTTAAACTCTACTCACCTTCCGCATACGCGCGGAAAGTACAGGAAGAAGGCCTGGCACTCGGCGTGTATTATGGAGTGATTTTCGTCATGATCGTGCTCAACATTTTCATTCTTGCGGCCTTTCGGGACATCACCCATGTACTTTACATTTTGCTGGTCGCATCTCTTGGATTGTTTCATTCGACCGTGAATGGCATTGCGTTCCAGTATCTGTGGCCCGATTTCCCCGGATGGAATGTGATTAGTGTCGGCTTTACCTGCGGATTGCTCATATTGTCCGGGACCGCATTTTCAGTGCGATTTCTCAATATCAATGAGTTTTTCCCACGCATGGCCGGCTTTCGACCGGCGATGTATGCTCCTCCCGTTGTTTTGCTGATGCTCTCGTTGTTCAGACTTCCTTCCGTGACCGGTCCGATGGGGAGTATCCTTGCGCTGGTGTACGTTGCATTTTTCGCTGCGCTCAGTTTCGCGGCACTCAAGGTCGGCTTCCACCCCGCACGGTATTATGTCGCGGCAGGGACCGCTCTGTTCAGCGGAGTGATTCTCGACTCGCTCTGGAATTTCGGACTTGTACGCACAACTTTCCTGACCGTGCACGGAAATCAACTTGGGTCCGCCTCGGGAATCGTTCTGCTGGCTCTGGCCCTGACCGCTCGTTTTCGACAAATTGAACTGGATCGCAAAGAGGCGCAGAAACGGGTAGTCGAAGGGCTTCGGCGCACCATGGAGTACAAACACAAGGCCCTTCAGGCACAGATCCGTCCACATTTTCTGTTCAATGTACTCAATACCATTTCAGGCCTGATCACCGAGGATCCCGAGCGGGCCGAAGCGCTCATATCCAAACTCTCGAAATTATTCCGTTACACCCTGTCCGCCTCGGATCGGACATCGGTGGGGCTGGATGAAGAAATCCAGATCGTCAAATCGTACCTCGAAATTGAGCAGATTCGGTTCGGAAGTCGATTGAAATACTCGGTCCATGTCGAGGGACCCGCGGCCCGGGCCAAGATACCGGGTCTGATTATTCAGCCGTTAGTCGAGAACAGTATCAAACATGGCCTGCGAAGCAAGGTAGAGGGTGGGAGCGTGATGGTCTCGGTGGTCGTCGGCGACCATACGTGTCGCGTTTGCGTGCGCGACACCGGTGTTGGATTTTCGAAAAGCGGCCCGAGTGACGGACTCGGCCACGGCATGCGGAGCATACAGGAACGACTCGAACTGGCATTTCCGAAACGGTGGAAAATGGATGTCAAATCAAATGACGGTACTCAAATCGACATAGAATTTCCTATGGAGGTACGGACATGCGTTATCGCGCGATAGTGGTCGATGATGAGGAGATCGCACGACGGCAGTTGATTAAACTCTTGACGAAACACGCCGAAACGGTCGAGATCGTTGACGAAGCGGGCAACGGGATCGAAGCGGTCGAGAAAATCAATGCCCATGCCCCCGACCTGGTTTTTCTTGATGTTCAAATGCCCGGGATGGACGGATTCGAGGTCTTGCGTTCCATTTCGGCTCATCCACGGGTCGTATTTACCACGGCTTACGACCACTATGCGCTCGCGGCTTTTAAAGAGAATGCCGTCGACTACCTGCTCAAACCAATCGATCAGGAAGAACTCCACCGCGCGGTGAAGAGGATACGGCCGGCGACCGAGGATACGTCGGAACTCAAGGATGCGGTTGCCGCGCTCCTGAAACGAACCTCTCCCAAACGAACACGCATCTCGGTCAAGATTGGTGATTCAATAAAGCTGGTCAAACTCGATACGACCATCTACTTTCAGGCGGATGGTAAACTGACAACGGTTGTTTCCGAAGATGGCGAATTTGTGATCGACGATACCCTCGCCGAACTGGAAGAAAAGCTTCCCTCCGATTTTCGACGAATTCATCGGAGTTTCATTGTGAATATCAATTACATCAAAGAAATACGAAAGTGGTTCGATAGAAAGTACAAAGTAATCCTCACCCAACCCGGTCTTGACGACTTGATAGTGAGCCGCCGATACGCTTACTCGATACAGGATATGTGATCCGGGTTTTTGGGGTCTGGAACATTGACAGTCACGCGTTAGGACACAACCAATCGTACTCGGCGCCGCAAAGCGGAGCGGTACTCGTACTCGTGACTCGACGATTTGCAAACCGGAGTTTCGATTCTCGAGTACGAGTACGACTTACGGGAAGGAATTGGGGTTAGTACATTGGCCGAAGATACGCACAAAATCGGCGTTATTTCCGACACGCATGGATTGATTCGTCCAGAGGCACTCGAGGCCCTGCGCGGCTCTGAGCTGATAATTCACGCGGGCGATGTCGGGCGCCGGGAGATTATCGATACATTGAGTACTATTGCACCGGTTGTCGCCGTCCGGGGAAATACCGATTACGGCAATTTTGCCCAAACTCTTCCCAAAACGCAGGCCGTGGAAATCGGATCGACATGGCTCTACGTCTTGCATGATTTGCACGCACTCGATCTGGACCCCGTGGCGTCGGGCATCAGGGTTGTTGTCTTCGGCCATTCTCATCGACCATTGTCCGAATTTCGAGGTGACATTCTCTATCTGAATCCCGGCAGCGCCGGTCCTCGTCGGCTTCACCTTCCGGTGAGCGTAGCGATGTTGGAGGTGCGCAATGGTTGTGTCGAGGGAAATATTGTTTCCCTCTCTCTTTAGCCCAGGTTTCGCAGTCGAGAGCGAGCGCGGCTCGGAGTAATACCCCTCTTGGTTGTCGTATTTCCGCAATTCGGCGTGGTTCGGCCACACCCCCCACCACGACTCGTGGCTCCGTCGTATTCAGCCCCGCTCCTGAATGCCGTCGATATAACCAATCACCCCCTGTTTGATATTGGCCGCATTGGCCTCATCGGTATCCAGATGCATCGACGAACGGAAATCCGGACGTACCCTTACGAGCACATCACCGAATACGAGTTCCCGATCGCCTTCTATGCGAACCCGCACAACGTACCGGTCACGCAGCCCAAAACGCAACGCATCCTCGGGCGACATATGTATATGACGCATCGCGCAGATCACTCCTTCAGTCAGCATGACCGAACCCACGGGCCCCTCGAGCGTTATTCCCGGTGTCCCACGAAGATCTCCCGACTCTCGAACCGGCGGATAGATTCCCAGTTTGAACTGCTCGGTCATGGAAATCTCGATCTGTGACTGTTTTCTGGTAGGTCCGAGTACCCGAACGCGCTCGACCCTGCCTTTCGGCCCGACAAGCGACACCATTTCTTTGCAGGCGAACTGCCCCGGCTGGGACAGCTCCGAAGCCTCTTTCAATTCGTGCCCGGCACCAAACAGCGCTTCGACATGTTCCTCCGACAAATGCACGTGATGGGCCGAGATTTCGATAGGAACCGGGAGTGGCTCCCCCGACGTAAGCACCCGTGAAACCCGCTCTCGTGCGAGAGTCCGAAGAACCTCACGGGCTATCATCCGTTCTTCGTCCGTGGGCACCACCAGGACCTCCACCGATGAGTCCTCCGTGGATATTCGGGCGGGAGAATTCCCGTCGGCCCGCCTGTTGCGGTCGTCATCGATTCTGATTCCCATGCATGATAGTCCTTGACACGCAAGCCGCCGAATGCCGGCGCTCCCCTGCCCTATTCCCCCGGTGAATACGACCACATCCAGCCCGCCCATTGCCGCGGTGTATGCTCCGATGTACTTTCTGACCCGATAGCAGAAGGTCTTGACGGCAAGTAAGGCCCGATGATCGCCCGAGTCGGCGGCGCTCTCGACTTCCCGCATGTCGTTGGATATGCCGGAGATTCCTTTCAAGCCCCCATCCCGATTGATCAGCCGATCGAGGCCGTCGGCGTCCATGTGCCTGGTACGGGCAATGTGCACCAATGCTCCCGGATCGATATCTCCACACCGTGTGCCCATTATCAGTCCTTCGGCAGGCGTGAATCCCATGGATGTATCGACCGATCGACCGTGATCGACTGCACAAACGGAAGCGCCGTTGCCGAGATGGCATGTTATAATCTCGAGTTCATTGTAAGCGCGTTTCAAAAACTGGGCGGCCGTCAATCCGACATACATGTGAGACATACCATGAAATCCGTATCGCCGGATTCCCTCTTTTTCGTAATACTCATACGGCAAGCCGTACAGGCAGGCATAGGGAGGTATGGTGTGATGAAATGCCGTATCGAACACTGCCACGTGCGGAACATCGGGAAGCAGATCCCGAGCAGCTCGAATGCCCGCAAGGTTTGCCGGATTGTGCAGGGGAGCAATGGTTGAGAGTTTTTCGATCTCTTCCAGTATCTCATCCGTTATGAGTTCCGGAACTCTGAATCGTTCACCGCCATGGACAACCCGATGCCCAACCGCTGAAATTTCCGAAACTGAACGAATCACCCCGGGATTTTCGGTCAATTCGCTGAATACGGCGGCAACGGCTTCAGAGTGGCTCCCTCCCTTAAGATCACGGGTATACTCCGCCTCTTTGTGTCGATACCGCATTAGCATGCATTCGTCGTTCAGTTCTATAATGCCATGCACATCATTTTGTTGCCCGTTTGTATTGAACAGCTCGAATTTCAGCGAGGACGACCCGCAGTTTATCACGAGAATCCTGGCCGGATGCTCGGTTTTGAGTCTAAATCCATACGGATCCTCACCACGTTTCAACGCCGCCGTCTCCCGTCGTATGCCGGACTCGTCGAACCGACTCCCACGAAGCCGATCACTGATCACCTTGGAAAGGTATCGCACGGCGGGAGGATGAGTAATGAGTTCATCGGAAAACAAATCCTGTGGGATGATCACCGCCCTGCACCGAGACACTCCGACCACGTCCGCACTAGTCCGGTCTCCGGTCATGAGAGATAGTTCGCCGAACAGATCACCCGCCGACAGAATTCCGAGCGAATGACGATCCCCACCGTCGTCGGTGACCGAAACCTCCGCTTCGCCATCGAGAAGAACACCAAGAAATGTCCCTTCTTCGCCAAACTCGATTATCGCCTCATGAGGTTCGAAAGTGGCAATGCGGGATTTTTCAAGAAGTGCGGACAGGCGTTGCTCGCCAAAGCTCTCGAACACCGGCACTCTTTCTTCCAGGAATCGCAGGACTTCCTTGTTTGTCATTGAAACACCTCTGTACCTGTCAACCAGTCGAGAAAATCCTCAACAGGCGATCGCGGTTTTGCTTTATTTATCAGGCACGCGAGAATCGGGCTACTCAACCCTGTCAGGCAGATTGTCAATAAGCGTCTCGACATACGCTTTCAGTTTTTCGCTCTCCTCGGCCACAAGAACCACGACATTGTCTTCGGCCGCACTTTTGTGTACATCGGCGTAGCCGTCGATGATTGCCGTTCCGCGCCCGTCGTCGCGTTCTTTTGCGGTCCTTGTGCTCGATGCTATCCGAGTCTGCAACGCCGTCAGTCTCTGAAGATTCTCTCTTACCGAGCGCGCAAAAAAGCCCTCGAACTCGAGAACACCGTGAGCATGATTCCATCCACTGTCTTCGGACGAGCCGCCGTATATGACTGCCGCGGATTTGGCTTCCTTACGTTTCAGCATGTCGGCGACACGATTCTTGAGCGCGGTCAGGGCGTAGTATTCGATAAAGAAATCATATGCCTCGACCCCGGTTCGGCGACTTCTTCGGGTCAAAAAATTCTTCCCCAACCCCTCGACATCCTTAGCCGTGTACACCGACTTACCCTCCGGGGCAAGCATCAAACGATCCCGTGCCCGAATCATCATGTCAACAATGAGTGGACGGAAGATGTCGACGGGGATATTGGACCGACGAGCCCGGTTCCGTTCGGCAAATTTCACGCGGTTACGGACAAGGGCATACATGTTGTTGTTGAGAACCCATCCCGGTATGATCTCGTTATAGCCCGGAGAAATACCTTCGTGTTGTCGTGTCGGCGCATTGATAAGCGAGAAAGGAAACGAAATCCTCTGAGGCGCCATGTCCACACCGGTGGCAAGTATCGAGTATGGAGATTCCTCGAGGTTCATCGGGTATTTGATATTGACACCCAACCCGAAGAAAACCCCTTCCCCGCAACGCAATTCCTGGTCGGGTGCTTTACCGGTATGATTTGAGCCGACATTGGCGCCATAGCCGACATTACCTTTTCCCCCGGGCCACATTGCCGCCATGAGGAGCGCCTGATGGTGAAATCCCACAAAGGGACCAACCAGTGATGCCGTCACCTCGCCTTCGGCAATGCCGGTATTGGCACCGACCACGCTTTCGGTCACCTTTCCGTGCCGCTCGACATGCGAATGCTCCACCAGAACCGACTTATCCACGATAGCCATATCGACGACCCGGCATCCCCATTGCACCGACGAATCCCTGACCATCGCGCCGTTGCTCACGGTGCAGGGTTCCTGATCCGAACTAAGGACGGCGGAATTCTCAATCGACTGAGCGCCATCGACCAGGGCATGAGGACCGATAAACGAATCCGCAATCGACCCCGTATTCCGCACACAAGCATCGGAGCCGATAACCCCGAATGACGCCTTTGCCAGCCCGACATAGGTTTGCATGAAAGCTGCGTATTTTTCCTGCAAACCCGTATCCTTTTTACGATTGGCAACTTCATAGGCCAGTTCAACCGACAACTCGGGAAACAGCGCGACTTCGCGACCGCCCGATTCCAGACCGAGTGAAACCTCGACTCCCGTACCGAAAGTACAGTTCTCACCGGCCGTAACCGATCCCGTGCTCACAATCGAGGCCGCCCCGGAAACCACCATGCGTGAAATGAGACCGACATCCCGGATGCAGCATCCCGAGCAGACCACCGAATCGACAATGGTGCTCCGGACAATGCCCGAACCCAGCGCAACCCCTCCACCAACGTTCACCGGAGTGCCGTCGAAAAGGCCGATCACACATCTGCCTCCAAAACAGGTCTGCCGTATGAATGCGGGGTTGAACTTCCGGACCACCCGAATCAGTGACCAGTCCTCTGCCCAGTTCCCCTGCCGCTCAAGAATTTCGATCTCCTCATCCTTCAGTGAACGAATGTCCCGCTCAGGCGCTTTCCAGAGTCCGTCCCCCTTGAGCGCCGAGATAACCTGAAGAAATGCCGATTGTTCCAGAGCAGTGTCGGGAATGGAAGGTTTAATTGCAGTCATCGCAGTTCCTTTGTATCGTCGAAAGCAAGGCATTCCGTCCAATTGAACCCGGAAAAGTAAAATAGGTCACGCCCGACCGCGGCCGGGCCGTCGTTGGGTGAATACGGGGCCGTCCACAATCAACCCGGGTTTCGCAGCCGACTCACGTCATTCTGCGTAAGGAGTCGCTCATTCTCGGCTGTGAAATTTGGGCCAGGGATCACAAATCACTATATTACACGCAACTAATTCAAACATCCGTGGATCCCACGTCCCGATTCCAGGAGGTTTTCCATGGGAATGGTTTTTCCCATACCCCGAAAGCACAAAAAAGCCGCAAACCGATACGACTATCGTGATGCGAAATGGATCTGCATTCCCCCGTCTTGCTCATCGAGATTGTCCGCGGCGGTTCTGCGGTTTGCCGAAAACGTGAGACAGTGTTTTGCACAAATGCCGGAAGTCACGGCGGGAAGCCCCTCCGCCGGCCGTCGATTCCTTGTAATCCGTCTGGTCCGACGCGCTATCCAACCCGAGGCATACCGTCTCAACTCCCGGGAGACGGGAATTGTTCTGGAGGCCGGCGATGAAGCCGGGGTGTTCTACGGTTTGCAGACACTCCGGGGCATGCTCGATGAATCAGGAACAGCGGTACTTCGGGGCTTCGAGATCGACGACAGCCCGGATTTTCCGAAAAGAGGGGTGATGCTCGACGTGAGCAGATGCAAAGTGCCTGCAATGAAGACACTGTTCGGCATTGTGGATCTCCTTGCAAGACTAAAATTCAATCACCTGCAACTCTATATGGAGCATACGTTTGCGTATTCGGCACATCGAGCGGTGTGGCACGACTCGTCACCCTTCACTCCAAAGCAGATCCTGGAACTCGACTCCTACTGCAGGCAGCGATTTATCTCTCTGATACCAAATCAGAACTCGTTCGGCCATTTTGAACGATGGTTGTGTCTGCCCGAGTATCATCGGTTTGCCGAATTGCCGCGGGGTGGAGTATCGCCTTTCGGAGTTCGGTATACCTGTGGCACGACCCTGAAACCCAATCGCGCATCTCTCCGGCTGCTGTCGTCTCTCTACGACGAACTCCTGCCCAATTTTTCCGCCCGGGAGTTCAACGTCGGATGTGATGAAACATGGGAATTGGGCCGGGGATGGAGCGGTAAGCTCTGTGCAAACCATGGATCGACAAAGGTTTACATAGATTTTCTCAGAGATATCCATCGACTGGTCACGAAGCGGAACCGGCGTATGATGTTCTGGGGCGATATCGTCTTGAGTGAGCCCGAGTGTATAGACCAAATACCCCGCGATGCGATTGCGCTTGACTGGGGCTACGAAGCCGATCATCCATTCGCGGAAGAAACACGCCGGTTTGCCGAATCCGGTCACGAGTTTTTTGTGTGCCCGGGAACCGCCGCATGGAATTCCCTGGTTGGTCGGAGTGAAGTGTCCATCCGCAATTGCGGTAATGCGGCACGTAATGGATTGAAAAACGGCGCGACAGGCTATCTTGTCACCGACTGGGGTGATGGAGGACATCATCAGTATCTCCCGCTCTCCTACCCCGGATATGTAGCTGGGGCGGGATATAGCTGGTGTTACCGCGCCAATCGTTCGGCCGATATCGCTAAAGTATTGAATTCATGTATCTTACGAGACTCATCCGGGGTAACCGGATCAGTTCTTTTCGAGATGGGCCGAGTGGATGAAGCGATATCGATTCGCACTCGTAATCGCAATGTTTTCAATGACTTACTGTTCGAATACCCACCGCGTCGATTCGATCCTCTCAAAGTCTGCGACAAAGTCTACGAATCCTGTCTCGACCGCTTCGACGGCCTTGCGTCTCAGATTCATGATGCACGACCGGGTGTCGAAGACGGCATACTTATAAAAGAAGAAATACGAAATGCCGTCGCCATGGCTCAACTGGGAGTGCTTATTCATCTGAATCGAAAGTCTGGCCGCAATGCGGCCCTGCAACGCCGTCTCGGAGATATAGTCCAGGCTCATGAACACCTTTGGTGTGCCAGGAATCGACTCGGCGGATTGCGGGAAAGTACCGATCGCCTGCGCGGAGTTTTAGCTTGACCCAGGTTTCGCAATCGACTCACGGTCCCGCCGGGCGGGACTCAAGGTATCTCCCCGGATACCCCTGCGCTTTTTCTAAGTCAATCTCACACAACATCTTACGCATACTGCTGGTTCTCGACTGCGAAACTTGGGTTGATCACCGACGAGGTTATATATTTGAGAACTGTCGAGATATCCGGTGCCTGGCCGAAAATCCGACACTACGAAGAATCTATTTACCGAAACAACTTCTCGATAAGAAGATGCATCCTGAAGGGCTGGTGGCCGATGGTGACTCAGTCCTGCTCATGTATCGAGAATGCATCGGGTTAAACTTACTATAGGAAGGATGTACAAATGTCATCGAATGTGAATGATCTAACCGTTAATTACGAGGAAGACGGAGTTCTGGTCGTCAAGGAACTCGATAAGGAAATCCTTTCAAAAGGGGCCTGGGCGACAATTCTGTATCGGTATCAACAGTGGGATCGCGCAAAAAACGATTATAGCGCCGAAAAGTACACGATTCGTCGCTACAGGAAAATGAATGACGAATACCGTCAGCAGGCCAAGTTCAACATATCCAGTATGGATCAGGCCCGCAAAATAATCGATACTCTACAGCGATGGATCGATTATGGAGAGCCGGGAGCCGAATAAGGACCAACCGGGATGTGATCTCCCGAATCCGTTTGTTGCATGCCTTTTGCGTGTCGCTCCGGTAAGGAGTCGTAACGGCAAAGGGCTCACACAGGTCCGCGAATTCCCCAAGGAGATCCCAGATGCAGCAAAACAGATGTGAAACCGCTGAAGAGAGGGACCTGATAGCACGGCTTTCTCCGAAAGCGGAGGCCGCGGATCGTATCGACCCCGAACTTTTCGCCAAATTCAATGTGAAGCGCGGTCTGAGAAACGCCGACGGCAGCGGGGTGCTGGTCGGCCTCACAACCGTTGGTGAAGTACACGGATACCTTATCGACGAAAACGAAAAGCGGCCGGTAGAGGGGCGTCTTCGGTACCGCGGTATCGAGCTTGATGATCTGGTTGCCGGATTTCAGAAAAGTGGACGCCTCGGATATCACGAGACCGCGTTTCTGCTTCTATTCGGTTATCTTCCTGATGCCGAAACCCTTTCGGCATTCGATCAATTGATCGGCGATCTCCGCGAACTCCCCGAGGGCTTCACTGAGAACATGATTCTCAAGGCTCCCAGCCGGGACATCATGAACAAACTGGCCCGATCGGTGCTTGCCGCCTATTCCTATGATACCAACCCCGACGATACCGATGTTGTCAATGTCATTCGCCAGTGCCTGGAGTTGATTGCGCGGTTTCCTACGATGGTCGCCTACGGCTATCAGGCAAAGAGGCACTATTACACGAATGAAAGCCTCTATATTCATCGTCCCAACCCAAAGCTCCAAACGGCCGAGGATTTTCTGCGAATGATCCGCCCCGAACCCGTGTGGGACCATCTGGAAGCTGAAATCCTGGATCTGGCACTGGTCCTGCATGCGGAGCACGGTGGGGGTAACAACTCGGCCTTTGCCGTTCACGTGGTGGCATCGAGCGATACCGACACCTATTCGGCGATAGCGGCAGCGGTAGGAAGTCTCAAGGGACCCAAGCATGGTGGGGCGAACGTGAAAGTGGTTGAGATGATGGACGATCTCAAACAAAGCGTCGGAAACACGCCAAGTGAGAAAGCGATCGAGGAGTACCTGATCAAGATATTGCGTCGGGAGGCGTTTGATCGAAAGGGACTCATTTACGGCATGGGCCACGCGGTATACACCATTTCCGATCCCCGAACGGCAATTCTGAAAAGCAAAGCAGCCCAATTGGCTGAGAGTGCCGGTTGTCGGGAGGATTTCGCTCTTTATGAACTCGTGGAACGTATTGCACACGCGGTAATCGCCGAAGAGAAAGGTATCGGGCATATCGCGACGAATGTGGATTTCTACTCGGGCCTGGTCTACCGACTTCTCCACATCCCGCCCGAACTCTATACCCCGATATTCGCGATCTCTCGAATAGCCGGCTGGGCCGCGCATCGTCTGGAGGAGATAGTCAGCGGGGGACGTATAATCCGTCCGGCGTACAAAAGCGTTTCACGGCGCCGGGAGTATTTGCCGATGCACGAGCGCGCTTGAGGCGACTTGGGCAATCGATTCACGGCTCCCCGCAGCAGTGTATTTTACATTTCCTGCTTCAGCGCCCCGGTCCCGATAGGCGACTCAGAAAGAATACGATCACATGGCAAGACCGAATATCCTACTCATAACCTGCGATCAACCGCGATATGATTTCCTGGGATACGCGGGAAATAGCTTTGTCGATACTCCCTATCCGGGGAGATCCTTGAGTCCCGCCCGACGGGACCGTGAGTTGGTTGCGAAACTTGGCTTAGGTAATAGAACCCGCTCTATCGAACGGAATCGATATACTTGGCGGCCTCTCCGACACTTTTCACCGACAACGCTTTGTCTTCGTCCATTTCGACATCGAATTCCTCCTCGAACATAGCCACCAACTCGACCGATTGAATAGACTCCGCGCCAAGATCTTCGGCGAAACGGCTGTTTTCATCGATTTTCGACAAATCGATTTTCAAAACGTCCGCGGTTACCTTCTTTACTCTCTCCAGCGTGTCCGACATCATACTCTCCTTAGTAAATACATTGTTTTACGACAAAGTCACCCTGTCGTGAAATGTCCGAGGGGCCTACTCGTTCTTTTTCTTTTCCCGTGAAGCGAACAACAGGAATCCAATCCGCGCCTGGGGGTCGGGTTCCTTGTTGAGTCGACGAAGCGGCTTTCCAACGACAAGCTCCAGCGTATGGGCTTTTTCGGGCATCCCGTGACGTAGAATATCGTAATTGGTGAACGGGTCTTTATAATTTGTGAAGGGCCCGGCGATACTCTCCCCGTCGAGCGTCGCATGAAGCTTCAAACCGTTGGGGTACGCTCTGCAGATCGTGCCGACCGCACTCCCTTTAAAGGTAAAAGTCAGCTTGTCTCCGGGGCGCCCGACCAAAAGACCGTCCATATGCCAGGGGCGATCGATATCCTCGCCGGCGGTCTGCCAACTACCTTCCAGCACAACCCGTTCATCCGGTATCGTCGGGTCCAGCAGTGAGGCTCCCTCGAATTCATCGGAATAGAGCGGTTCCGGCATTGCTTTGTCCGTCGAACGACCCGATTCTGCCGTAAACGCTCCAAGCTGTTCATCGAACCACTCCCGCATGTGATCAAACCAAATCTCGTTGCCATACTCATTCAAGTGGATATCATCCCCCTCGGCAACCCGCACATCATCCCAGGTCTGACCCCGTGACTCGAGTTCATCATGAAGGTACTGCTGGATATCGAGGAAAGGTACATTGTAGTGTTCAGCCAGACTCCGATGTATGGTATGATCGATCAGCCCGTCGGGGTTGTCACCGGTCCCGGGACGCACTCCCGCCCCCAGCAGCACGATATCGGGTCTCGACTGCGCCCCGCGAAGCTTTCGAATGATTCCTTCCATACTTTTCTTCACCAGTTCCTTGTCGGGAGAGGAACTATCATTGACGCAAAACTCTACGAAAACGAGCGATGCTCCCTTGGAAGTAACATTGCGGTCCAGCGTAAAAACCGCCCCATACGATTTCATCGCACCAATCGCGGCGCGTGCTTCGGTGACTTCCGACTCGTAGCGTGGCGCGAGTCCTTCCCGCAGATACCTTATGAACCGCTTTCGCCACGGGTTCTTCGCATATGCCCCGGGACTGCTCCCGACCGTAAGCGATCCTCCCAGACAGGCGACCGTACAGGGCAGACCATGGGTGATTCTATGAAGTGTAGTCGCTAAACAAGCCTTACCGGGCATGAATATCTCCTTCCAGAATTCCGGTTATTCGGAGATGCGAGACTGAAAAGGGGCATTGATCACCCGAATGATAATGCCGATCCCGTCGGGCGGGAGCATTGGTTACCCACTCCCTGCACGAGGCGCGATTGCGTAGCGCCTCAGCACGAATCATGGCAAAACCGAACGCCTCCGTAAAAATAGTGCCTGGCCAATAGAGATCGCATCAGACAGAAAAGCCCGTCCTGCCGCCGGATTGAATCGGTGCGGCAGAGGCGGGCATTTTTCCGACCAGGGTTTTACTGCTGAAAAACTTCTCTGATGGTCCACTCGGCACGGAAGGGGCCACGGATTACGGCACGAATGCCTGAAGTACCGGTAACTTTCGAAGCATTCTGAAATTACGCGCCTCTATTGAAATCAAAAGACACCCGGCGCTGCCCGAAATCGGAATCGTGGTGGCGGATATGCTGGTCGGAAGATCGTGTTGTGACCGAATTCTTCCCGAGAGGTCCAGAACGGATACTCGCTCATTGCCGATGAGTCCGGAAAGCACAACCGTACCGGCATTACGCATGATTCGTACATTCCTTTTACGGGTAAAAGTGTTCCGACCGAGCGCCGAAGTCATATCGGATATCAGGTCGAAATAGTTTATGTTCCATCCGCCCTGAAGTACTTTCACCGTTAGAGTATGCACTCCCGCGCTCAGGTGTATAGCCGGGCCGGTTTCCGTCGCCCAGGTCTGATAACCGCCGGTTTCGGGAACGTCGAAAGTGTCGATAACGGTCTCGTCGACAGAGAACGCAAACCGCCCGCCATCGCCGGGGGCGGCTATTCGGTAAGAAAAATCACAATCGACCTCATCCTGTACCTCTATGAGGAATTTCATCCAGTCACCACCGTCAATCCATCCAACAAAATCAGTCCCGCCTTCGTCCTCACCTGGTCCCGTATCGACCCCTTCCATTGTCGCATAGTCTTCAGCTTCGATTCTGCCCGAGAAGACCATGGGTTGAGCAACGGTCACCGACACCGCTGACGTAATGTCGGACTGCATGTTCTGATTGTGGATCTTTGCATGAATTTGCCACGAACCCGCCGAGGGTGCTTCCCATGTTATCTCATACGGGGCATCCGCATCTTCGCCGATGAGCTGTGAATTCGCGAAGAACGCCACTTTGGATACTCCCGACTCGGCGGACGCCTCTACGGAAATGGTCGTCGGGATTCCCGCCACCAGCAATTCGTTGTCCTTCGGCTCCGTTATCCGACCCTCGATCAGGGGAATGTTCGATACCTCAACATTCCGGGACAGCACAAAATCGGACACCGACAGCTCATTCGATCCATGTCTGGTATGAAAATACACACGAATTCTGTCTGTCGAAACGGGTTCGAAGGTGGGATTATACCAGAAGTCCTCCCGGTAGCTATATAGATGGTCGAATTGCGTTGTCCACGTTGAGCCGTTCCAGGTTTGCAGGGAGAAACCGCCCAATCCTTTCGGGCTTCGGACCAATGCTCCGGAAATCAGGTTCGATTCCCCAAGATCAAACTCAAGCATCGCCTCTTCTCCCGAAGCGGATACCGACGTAGCTGCGTTTCTATCCGAAAGCGCTTCAAGAGAATTGCCGTTCCAGTTATCACTTCGGGCCGAAACAAATGAATGCAATTCCGGAAGATCCCGGGGTACTTTGCCGGCGGCGGCGAATGTTATCCCGGATGCATGCTGATAGTCGAAGCCGGATTTTTGTCGGGTATTGACAAACTCGCCGGAAATCGTGAGGTCCTCAAAGGTAACGTTCTCCACCTGGTGTGTCGCGTCGAAGCCGGAGATTCGCCCTCCGGCACTGTTCCAAATATTGACATTTTTAACGGTTATGTTCCGGATATGGCCAAGCCCGGCTCTTTCCTCGATGATGAAGTCGAAACTTCGGGTCCATCCGAGTTCCACAACGAAATTCTCGAAGGTGACGTCGGTGATTTCCGCACCATCTCTACACTGCAGAATCCCCGGACGCATGGCGGCGATAATCTCGACATTACGGAATGTAACGTTTCTGAAAGTATTCGTGTTCGTCTCGGTACCTATCTTGACCGCGCCGTATCTGAAACACCGCAAAAAGCAATCCTCGACCAGAATGTTCTCGACTACCGATGCCGGTGGGCTGAACGATTTGACGGCGATGCAGTCGTCGTCGGACAAGACAAAAACGTTCTTCACGGTGACATTCCTGGAATCACACGGATCGATACCGTCTTTTCCACTGAACACCTTGTAGTTGGAAAACGTGATCGAATCTGAATGATTTGTGCGCGTGTTCCAGTTGTAATCGGTACTGATCGAAATTATATCTCGTATGTCCACTCGACGGGAATTGTTGCACACCAGATAGCTCGCCTGGTTACCCCCCGGAGCACCGGTGAAATCCCAGATCCCGTGCCCCTGGATTTTGACATCGGCCGCGTCGTTTATCAGGCACCGAATCTGCTCGATGAGAGCCCCTGGAGACAACAGGATCCGAACCCCGGACTTCACGTAGATTGTGGAACTCTCATCTCCTGCATACTTCCCCGAGGGAAGAAAAAGGGTTCCTCCGCCATTGGAGCTAATCTGGTCTATCGCCTCCTGCAGAGAACCGGTGGCCTTCTGATTGCCGGTCGGATCAAGTCCGAATTCCGACACACCGTTGATAACGGCATTACCACTCGTGTCGGAAGTGGAAAATGACTCATAGGAAAACAGATTCAGAGGCGCGTGTCCATTGATCCGAATTCTCAGATTCTCAGGTTGCGACAAGGTGAATCGTATGCTGTTTCCTTCGACTGTCGCCCTGATTTTCAATCGCCTCGGAAGAATTCTGTAACCCGCAATTCGTGTGTCTTCGGTTGAAACCACTACCTCTACCGGCTGAGACTG
Organism: uncultured Fibrobacterota bacterium; assembly: GCA_964346405.1. Taxonomy (GTDB): domain Bacteria; phylum Fibrobacterota; class Chitinivibrionia; order Chitinivibrionales; family CAYFVL01; genus CAYFVL01. Next base: position 491 of record CAYFVL010000063.1, on the reverse strand, counting down.
GGAAAAGCGGCCGATAAGCTGTTCATTCCAATGCATGTCGGCTATGGGAACACTGACTCCGTTCACTTCGACACGATACGTGTTGTCCTCAGTCCCGAAAATGATCGGGTATGGCGTTACAGCTTGTACCGAAATTAAATTCGTGATAACAAGAAAACAGACAACAACCGAGTTTCTCATGAGTTCCTCCTTTTTTTGCGGACAATATCCGAATACCGCATCCGACAAACGCACACGCTTCATCATTTCCCAAGCCCTCGCCCGCCACGGGAGCAAAGACAACCATCCTGATACGGCATCCTTATTTCAGTTGGCTAATCGCCTTTTCTGTGGCTGGTTCTGGAATCGAATATAGCAGGAGTTACTCGTGTATCTGTGATCGTTGAATTACTGTGATATCTTCACACATATGTATAACCGGCATTACAGCGGCGTATTAACCCAAGTTTCGCAGTCGAGAGCGAGCATTATGCGTAAGATGTTGTGCGAGA
>CAYFVL010000062.1:0-23558 GCA_964346405.1 uncultured Fibrobacterota bacterium | reverse complement strand
TTGTTGGATCTTTTCTACAAAGATGCCGGCCCTACCGGGCCTGAAGAACGATGAAATCCGGTTCCATTTCCGAACTCTATCCCTATAGGCTTGACGGCTATGCGCCCGTCGGGATAAAAGAGTGCAACAGCTTACGTCCCCAACGGCGGTGACCGTGAGTTGATTGCGGAACTTGGACTAATCCAGGGAAAGAATCCGCCCGGACGAGACAATCTCCCCCCGTGAGGTACGAATCGCTACCGTATATACACCGGAAGAAGCAAACGGTGGAGAAATCGACCCCCCGGAGTTCGGTTTCCAACGCAGCAGTCTTCTGCCGTCCGACGCATAGATATCCACCACAAGCCCCCGGTGGGCACGGTCACCTTTCATACGGATTCTTCCCGAAGAAGTCAATGCCACGCTCAGCCCATTCGCCGGGTGAAATCTGGGTAGTCGGATAGAAGAATTCGTCGTTCCGGTGTGAATCCATACCTCAGAGGTGAACGGCGCAAGCACTTTACTCCCAATCACCGTATCACCCTCAACCGTGACATATACTCCGTTATCGGCCACTCCCACCGCGCGCTCTTCGAAACTGTCGTTGATCAGAATTCGTGAGCCGCCCCGTCCCGATTCCGAATCGTGCTTGAATGGTTCGGTTTTTGGCGATTCGTCGGCCCAGGAATACTTGCTTTGCCAATCCGACAAGGTCATCCAGCTCTGTCGCCATTTCTTGTTGCCGGTCCCCCACTCCTGAATGACCGAATCCCGGAACGGATTGCAGTAGTAATTGTTTGAAAGTGTTCCGTAGTCATACTCCTGCCGAAACAGCACGGTTCCCTGATCCTTGTCTCCGGAGAAAAACACGTTGCGTTCGATCGTGTTGTTCTGCGGTACGTTTTCGGTTCTGTCGGTCCGAGAATTAGTTTCTTTCCCTCCGAGTTGAATCTGCGCACGGCCGTTATCGAAGAACACATTGTACCGTACGTAGCTGTCGAAATTATTCGGAAAGAACAATCCGAATCCACCGCTCCTTACACAAGTGTTGTGTTCAATCACATTGCCGTTGAAATCGCCCAGGAACTCGGGCCAGATACCGTGCGCAAGGTTCGCCCAGGGCCCCGACGACTCCATTCCTCCGCGGGTGTCCACAATTATGTTATGCCGGATAGTGCTGCTGTCGCAGTTGGTGTAGACAGCGCCACCATCATTCATGGTAGCCATTGCGTTTTCTATATAGTTGTATTCCGCGGTATCCCCGGCGCTTCCCAGCAAAATCCCGGCATAGCCGGTTCCGTAAAGTCGATTACGGCGAACCGACATGCCGCTTCCGTTAGATATCACTATACCCACCCCGTGCCAGGGGCCGCTCCCACCGTATCCCTCGACCATACCTGTGTTGATCAGCGTATCGAACTCGAATATCGTGTGTGACTCGATCCCGGGATTTTCATTCCATCCAATGCCGTTGTTGTAATTGTTCCGAAACAGACAGTGAACAATCCGGGAATTGTGTGCATTCCACACCCCTTTCAGTGCCGTTCCACCACTGTCGCTCCCAATGTGCTCAAACAGGCAGTGTAGAATTGTGGAAGTGCGTCCGACCTGCAGTCCGAAATCCTTCTGATGACGGAATCCGATTTCGCGAATAGTTGCCTCATTCGCCCTGATACCATAGTCCAGAACTCCGACCTCGACCAGGCATTCGTTCGGACTCTTGTTCTCAGGCGCCCAGAGGTACACTTTGCCGGCCGATTCGTCGAAGTACCACTCGCCCGTTGTATCGAGTTCCTCGAGCTTGTTGTCCATATAGAATCCCCACCCGTTTTTGTCGAAAGGCTTCACCGCAATGATGCTCTTCTTATTGAGCGAAATCATCCCGGCTCCGTCGTCGTCGGTCACAACCCGGGTCTCAAACCACCAGCTATGCCGATGCCATCGGATGTTGGACCCGTTCCAGTAACCGGGCGCCCGACGAGGATGCTCCCGAAGGGAGTCGCTTGTCAGGACAGTATTCGTGCCGTCGTCGTTTTCGGTCCAGGTGCTCGTGCGAAGCCACCCTCGGTTTGGATACCGGGCAATGCGAACCAGTTCGTTGTCTACAAACAGATATCCAGGTTCACCGGCAAAATCAGCCACGTAAATATCCCCGTCATGCACCTTCCAATTCTCGACAGGTACGCTGCCGGATATAATCGGGATCCCGTCGGATTTGTTTCCATACGGCGCAATGTCCATGTTGCCGAAACGCGCCGAATCTCTGAACACATCTCCGTACCGAAGAAATACCCTATCACCCGAACCTGCTCTTTCAGCGGCCTCTCCCAGTGTTGCCAGGGGAGCAGATTCGGTGTTGCCGTCATTCGAATCATCTCCTTCCAAAGACACATAATAATCCTCAGAGAATGCGACCGAGTACAGCAGGAAACAACACACGACCAGAGATTTCAGATATTTCACTTGGCCAACCTCCACGGAACACAGGGAAAGAGGTGAAAGGAAATATTAACCTTTTTTCCTGCAATGTGCTCTTTATTTCTCTTGAACCCAAGTTTCGCAGTCGAGAGCGAGCATTCTGCGTAAGATGTTGCGGCATCATGGAATGACTATCCGGGAACGATGAAAGTCGGTGCCGTTTTGCAGGGTTATAAAGTAAGTTCCAGTAGACGTTTGTTCGAAAGGAATCGATACGATTTTCCGATGGGCCGAACTCGAGGCGAACGCTTTCCTCATCAGTTCACGACCGCGGGCATTGTATACACGTAATAGCGTCGACTTGTTTCCCTCGAAAGCAATCTCCAGACTTCTTTCGTTCACTACCAGATCGAGCACGTTTGAGGCATTCTCGCGAACGGGAGTATGACAAGTGGCGGTTTCCAGTTCATCACTGATACGAGCGAGGAACAAGTTGCCTTCTCCCGGAGCTGCCTGAAGAAATCCCCCCTCCCGGGCCACGCCGTTTGTACTCCGGGTTGTTCCCGACAGATAGATTTCGCCTTCCGCCCCAACCGCTATTCCTTTTCCGATATCGTTAGCCTCCCCGCCATAATAACTTCCCCACACACCGGCGCCGTCGGCCGAATTCACGGCGACAATTAATGCATCTGTATGGTAAACGTCTCCACGACTTGATTTGAACCCATTGACGGCAATGCCCGATGAGCTGTTTGTCGATCCGGCCACGTACACCCGGCCGTTGCCGCAGGCGACCGCATTGGCACTTTCACGTTTTGAACCGCCGATATACCGAGCCCATAAAAGGGCGCCCTCAGGTGAAAAAGCGGCGACAAATCCGTCCTGGTCGCCTCCCGCGGCGTTCACGACTTTTTCATCCGCGATGTTGTCACTAGCCGTCAGGCCGCATATATATACGTTCCCCCCCTCATCGACGGCAATACCTTCGCCCCTTTCCATTTCGTCCCCTCCGAAATATGTCCCCCAGATCCTCTGGCCGTCTTTGTCGAATTTCGCGACAAAAGCGTCCATTAAGGAAACCTGCTCTTTATGGGCGTCCCGCGTCGCGATGCCGGACGCACTCGAAGCGCTTCCGACAACATAGATATAATCCCCGTCAGGATCGACTGCCATGCCCTTAATCTCGTCATTCCGGTTTCCCCCATAGTATGTACCCCAAATCCGTTCCCCGGTTGGCGTAAACTTGGCAAGAAAACCATCGGTCCAGATATTTTTGCTTTCGAAGTCATCCGATTCGGGATCCATCTTCTCCTGATGCGCCCCTTCGGTAGCAACATGCGAAAAACTTGTGGTAAGGCCACAAATATGGACATTTCCCTGGTTGTCAATAACTACTCCGGTGGCTTGGTCCCTTTCCTTTCCACCGTAGTAAGTGCCCCAGGCGATTTCTTTTTGCGCACTGATTTTCACAAGGTATCCGTCGGCACCTTTTCCGCTGATATATTTCTGTCCCTTGCCGATCGCGAAAGACGTTTGATGCGCCCCTTCGGTGGCGATACCCGAGGACGACTCGGTGCCTCCGCAGAAATACCAGGACCCATCCGCATCCTGAACGGCCCCGAGTATTGCCTCCGAATAGCGCTTGCCGCTGATACGGCAGATCGAAAGGAGATCTCCTTCGCTGTGGATCGAAGCGAAAACGGCGTCGCCTCCCGAATGGTTGTCCAAACCGCAATTATGACTGACGGATGAAAACGATTCTCCATAGAGCAATGGGTTCCCGTCATTATCGACCGCAACGCGCCCAACCCGTTCCAAATCGCCACCCCCGAAATAAGTCGCCCAATCCAGGTCGACATTCTGAGCCTCCAGACAAAATGCCGTCACCCCAACAAACGCTGCACAAAAGCCAGGAATACGCGAAATCTGCCAATTCATACGAAAACCCCTTCGGAAAAGCTGATCGAAATGATGGTCCGGAAAGAAAATGGACAACCATGAGCCGATACCCCGGACCCGCCCATGGAAGAATATAGATTTAGAAATCTCGCATGAAAGGTTTGCAGGATAACAAGAGGGCAAAACCAACAATTACTGTTTTCCTTCTGGAAAACAGTAATTGTTGGCGTCAACAGTAAATCGCTATTCTATAACGGTAACCCTGAGCGAATCCGACCAACGAGAGAGCAACTTCACGTCCCCCGCCTCCAATGCCGTTTCACATCGAGTCTGAGACTGAACAAAGTATGTACCTGGGCTGCTCCATCTGGAGGTGAATTCAAATCCGGTCTTCCATTCGCTCGTATCTCCGTTTCCCCATGCCATGCGGAACATTTCCTCCCCCTTGCAGTCTTTGTATGGAGGAAATGGATCGCGCGACGCCCGATAGATGCCCGGAGTATCCCTGGAGACTTCGATTGGACCGATTGGTGCATTCGGTGTATACTCGAACTGTATGGTACTGTCGGGAGATATAAAAAAGGTGCGAATTGTGGTATCGGTGGAAACCTCTAAAGTCTTTCCGGTATTTGCATCGAATAAATTGAGATAATCGAGTTGCTTTTCAAGGAAGTCCCCCATAAATACCTCCCGGGTGACCGCGGGCGTGGATTTATCTGTTCCCCGGACTAAAACCACCTTGGATTCGCCGATTACAGACCACGGCAGATAAATCATGCCGGTTCCTGGCTCCCTTACCGTATCTCGAATCGTCTTCTCCTTACCAGTGCGCAAATCGATATCCGGCAGAAATGAAATCAGATCATTACCCCGACTGCTGCCGTTAAGCGTATACACTCCATGAGGGATATCCGATATCCTGAAATCGCCACGTTCTCCGGTTGTATCCAAAAATGAGATGAAAAGCGGCGAGTCGATGGCCGGATTGAAGGTAGATGGAAACAGGCGCAAAGTGATGTTTTCCACCGGCATCCCATTGGATCCATAAATAACTCCCGAAATACTGACTTTATCACTCGGATTGCCCACCTCCGATACTCCGGTATACGAATCGGGGGTACAGAGTACCAGCAAAAACGCAAGCAGCCCCAGAACCATCGTTCCTCCGACCAACAAGCGTTCATGAGCCACGAAGCGTTCATATTTCATGGTTGTCCTGTTTCTTTGTTGTCGGGAACACCTGAAAGTTAACATGGTATACACGAGTCTGGTTCTTATCACCCGAGACCAATTCAATCAATTTCTTTCTGAATCTCGCGATTTCACTCCGCACTTCCCGGAAGCATTCGGGAGACAGGCTCATCACTAGACTGGTAATATCACGCTCATAGCCGTCAAAACGCTCGAGAGATTTACGAATGAGAAGGCTGTTCTGGTGATGGAAATACCCGACCGCCCTGGACGACACCTGATCCCCTGTAGTGATTACCGGCTCCGTCTGTATGTATCGCCCGCCTTCTTTACGAATAAATCCCAGTGACAGCAGTAGATCTATTGACCTTCGCGCTTCTTGAGCGGTAATCCGCGGCTCAAGCATTGCGGCAAGCCGTGCATAATCCTCCTGGAAATCTACAAGGGTTACCAGTTCACGTACCGTATTATGATACCATTGACTGTAAAACTCGTCACGATTTCGCTCTATGGCTTTTGCCGCGTTGTGTTGTCGTAACGCGCATAACCGTTTGAAATAGTATCCCCGTAAGTCATTGGAATTCGCCTGGGTAAACATTACCAGATCCCTGAAATACGAGAGCGATTCTCCTTCGAGTTCCAGTACCCGGTTAAGCTTGTTTATCGATTCGGCCGATATGTTTTTCTTTCCGTCAATGACCAGTTTAAGAAAGCTTCGGGACTTGAATCCGGCCCTGTCCGCGAGTAGTTGAAAGGAATATGCGGGATTCCTTTCCTTTGCCTGGCGGAGCCAGTCTCTCAGATACTCTCGATAGTCGATATAGGAACACACGTCGGGCATACTTGTCGTCCACAGCTTTATGCGAAGGCCGAATGCTCGCTACAGCCCGGGTTTCGCAGCCGATTCACGGCATATTGCTCGCTTTCGACTGCGAAACTCGGGCTAGACTGCGAAGTCGGGTTAAGGTATCCGGCTTTTCAGTCGAACCGAAAAGAACACGGCACAGAGATTATAATGGGTACGGTCCCGACTAAGGGACCGGTATTCCTTATGCAGCAGAACCGAAGGTGGAAATCGCTCAGCCTTGGGTTCAGGCTACCTCAATCGCCATTGAGTCATCGTCCCCCGCCGTGACTTACATAGCCATAAGTTCTCATATTGCGACCGTCTCGCATACGTATAAAATAGTAGCCGCCTACCAGTTCGCGAAGGGAAACATTGTTTTCCGTTCCGGGCGAAAACGAGCGATCGAGTACGAGACGACCATCCGGCCGAAGAATTTCGAGTTCTCCACGACCCTGGGGAGCGAAACGGATCATACCGTTTATTAAGGACATTCGGCTCATCGCCGTAACCGGTTCCCAAAAGTCTTTGCTTGCGGTCATGTTATCCGGGATAATTTCTATACCATTGATAAAGGCGTCTTCCCGTGAAGACTCATTTTTGCGGAAAACCAGTGTGATTTCACCATCGGATAACTGAACGGGAAAACTCTTCACAACGACTGTGTGAGAACCGGAATGAGCGTACACATCAAAGCCGTCGAGGATTTGCTCTCCCTCGAGTCGAGCATCGACAAGACGTTGCCCGGCCCCGCTCGACATCATATCGGCGAAATGGAGTCTAACAGTGTACCCGCCGTTCTCGAAAGGAAATCTCCATTCCTGATCCTCATCCTGCTTGCGAACATTTCGCCAGTATTGATAAATCACGGCATTATCGGCGCCGGACACATTATCGTTCACCGACTTACCGCCATCCGAGGGCTTACCCCCATTATCCCCCGAATGCCCCCAGGTACCCCGGGTGAATGACTGATCATACAGCCAGACCGTTCCGTCACCAATTTCAATATCGCCCAGAGCGCACCTGGTTGCCAGGACATCACCCGCACCGCAGTTCACTCGCAGAGGTCGGTGACTGTCGGGACGAACTTTGACCGTGACCTCCTTCCATCCGCGAGCCAGCCACTCGTCCGTCAATTCCACACGGGCAGTGTAGATATGCGGACGAGTGTACGCATAGGTCATGCTTTCAGACCAATCACTCTCAGCTATGGAATTCGCATGATCAAATTCCCTTGTATGCCCCTGAACTCCTTCGAACCACCATTCCGAACGGAGTTCGTAATCGGTATACGGGCTGTTGTCCGATGATCCATCGGAATCGCCACCCGTTGCAGTGAATGTTATCACTTCGCCGCACACCGGATTTGGCTCGGACACGGAGAGTTCCGCCACATACGGAGGCAGATTATGCTCATCCATCAGGACCCCAGTGGAAAGATCTCCGTACACGTATGCACCATAATCGATAACGTCTGCGCCTCTTTCGAGCATCACCATCCCGAGCGGTTCACCTGCCTCGAGGAGTTCTACTCCCTGCGTGTGTTCCAATGCCTGGCCCAGCCGAAACCAGAAATAGGTGTCGAATTTAGACCCCATGCTCACTATGTTGCCCCCGCCACGGGTATACTGGAAGTTACTTACGGCTTCGCCGGGGCGCCCCGCTTTGCACCCGCTCATGAACGCAAACCTGAGCTGATTGCTGTTCCCATACAGCCAGTCAAGCGAGACTGGTGAATCGTGATCCGACCGGTGGCAAAATCCCGCTCCAGACGTCATGCAGTCTTTCACCGTGCGATCACTCCGGGCGGGTTCGGCATCCCAGACCTGTCCGTACGTCTCGAGTTCCGCATACTTTTTGTATGCATTAATCATGGCCGCGGTCTGCGGCAAACGAGACCTTCCCGTGCGATAATTGAAGTTTGCCTCCAGCGCACGCTTCAGCAGTTCGGATTTTGTCCCATATCGTTCGGACGGTGGATAATACCTGCTTACCCAGATGTGAAACGTCAGGGACTTCTCCAAACCAAAAGTCGCAAGATCCCAATAGTCGTGATCACCATGTTCAGGAGTGGGTACGGATCCCATAAGCACAACGCCGACGAGCGGTTTTCCCGGATCGGCATATTCTTCCCGCAGATACTCCCAGAGTTCCCGTGCGCTCGTTCCGTTCCACATGACAGTTTCCGCCGAATATCCTTCCGCCCCCAATTGTTCAACATACCGATCGATAGCGTTTTTAGTTTCGGAATATGTCTTATCATCCACGACGACTTTGATCAGAAGCCCGGCTCGTTCTCCGGCTCGACGAACCCGCAGGCGGTAGGTATAAACCGGCGATTCGTTTCCGAGTGTATCTTCGAACTTGAACGTGAAGGAGTCGACCCCCGTGTATGTTTCTTCAGGCTCGTATTCGAACCATTTTAGTCCCGAAGACATCGGATCTACCACGCCGTGCCCAGGCGGATCGATAACGGTGAATTGTAGTCTGCCTTGAAGATAGTCGGCTGGGTAGTAGAGCTTATTCTTCCGTCCGGTAACCGGCGCCCCAAAGCCATCGAGGCATTCGGGCGTACCGTATGCAGCCACACACGCGGCAAGTATAACAAAACAACGCCTCAGGCATACGCTGTCACCCATAAATCCAACCCTTTTGGTTAATCGATTAAATTTTTGTGAACCATCACGACTCAGATCACCACAAGTCCATGCATGGACAAATCTACTCTAAAAATATAGTACTACCGGGCGCTTCGCCGTGAATTGTTCGAAATCAATTTCTTGAGGGGGGGAAAAGTATATTCTTCAGGGAGCCGCTTTGAAAACTTTCTCTTGCCGTAGCCATCTCTATACCGTACCCGAGTGAACCACCCCTTTTGACCCAATCTCGAAAGCAATTCACGCCAACCGTTCTCTCCGTTGAGTGGTATTTCTATTTCTTAATAGAGGGAGCGATAAATGAGGTATATCGGTAGCATTCCACTACGAATTTTTCTGTTGGGAACAATACTCTTACCGAGCGTAGCGGCGGAATTTGCGGAACCGGTGAGGCTCGATGCGGACAGTCGGGTAGAGCAGGGGCAATTCGGAGGAGCAGTCTCGGTGCTGGACAATATGCTGGTAATTGGGGCTTGCGGAGACCTTGCATACAAGGACGGCACCAATCCACTTCATCATGCCGGCGCGGCGTACATATTCAAAAAGCTGGACGGAAAGTGGGAAACCGTCCAGAAGCTTACCTCTGAAAGCCGTTCCGCTCAAGAACGATTCGGGTCGGCGGTATGCCTGGGGGAACAATACCTGGTGATCGGGGCCGAAGGCCATACTCTCGATGCCGCCGGAGAGAATCCGAAAGGAAAGGCGGGAGCTGCTTTCATCTATGAAAAAGACAACTCCGGGCAATGGTCGTTTATGTGGAAAATAGTGTCTGAAGACAGAGCCGCAAACGACCGGTTCGGTGCAAGCGTAACCGTCTCCGGTAATTATGTCGTGGTCGGCGCCCCGGGGAAAGACGACTCACAAGGCGCCGCTTATGTATTCGAGCCGGACCAACACGGAAAATGGTATCAGCTTCAAAAGCTAACCAGTTTCAAATCCTTTTACCCCACCTATGGCAGAGTTCTCGATATGTGTGGTGATCGATTGATTGTAGGATCTCCGAGCCAGGTCTATTCGACTACCGATCCGATATTTCACTATAATTTTGCGGGCACTGCATACATTTACGAGCTGAATGAATCCAGTGGAAAGTTTGAGGAAGTATCGTTACTTGGCGCGCCCGATATCGCTGAAAAAGACCATTTTGCTTCTTCGGTCTCGATTTCAGGCGACTGGGCCTTCATTGGAACACCGGACAAAGCAACGGACGAGAACCAAAAGAATTCATTGGCAGCGGCCGGTGCTTTATATATTGCCCATCGGCGAAACGACGGAACTTGGGAAATCGTACAAAAAATCACGCCCGAAGACCGTGACAAAGGTGATCAGTTCGGCGCCTCGGTCTCGGTATCCGGCAAGACCGGTGTTGTCGGCGCAACCTATGAGAATGAAGATGTGAACGGCAAAAACCCGATCAATAATGCTGGAGCGGTTTACGTCCTGAAAAGGAACAATGACGAATGGGCTATAAGTCAAAAACTAGTTGCCCCCAACCGAACCGAAGAAGCGGCTTTCGGCTGGGTTGTGTCTGTTTGCGAACCCAACGTTCTGGTCGGCGTTCCGTTTGATAACCCGACATCCGGTGGGACAGATTCGGTCCGGAACGCGGGAGCGGCATACGTGTTTGAGCCGCGGTCTGCGGTGAGCATTCATGAATCCGGCGCCGTCCGCCACGATGGAGTTGAATTGACCACCGTTATGGACGTCAACATATTATCGGTTCACGAACTCCTTAATCGTAGCATCATAACCCTTTTCGATATGTCGGGCAGAGAGGTTTATCGGGCAATCGGGGAGGCCGGGAAAGCTTCTCTTTCGACGATTTCTCCGGGTATGTACGTCACTTCAATTCGAACTGAAGGGAAGACATTGATATCAAGAATTGCTATTCCCATGTCCCGTTAGCTTGCTCTCACCGGGGATTGCACTACATTCGTGGCTCCAGAACCCGTCCCATAAAAAGAACGGTTTCAGTCTCCGTATCCTGAATAAAAAACAAAAACGGTCGATCGGCGGTAAACTTTCGGACATCCGTAACCCCTGCTGAAGATCTCACCATAACAATCGCGGTAGCCGCAGCCGCTTCGGTGCCCTTTTCGTCGACACGGATAAACGCTTTGTGCAGGACATCGTCTATCCATATTGGTTCTTCCTCGATGATCCCGCTGAAATGGCCGAACCTGTAAACACACGTGTCCCGACACGATTTCTGTGTTTGTTGATCGCCGTATAGAAGAGTGAACGGACCACTTGCCGGCTACGGGACCCCGCGCACCATTTGTATTTTTATCATTCCGAAAAACCGTGAAAGCTGCAAAAAGGGAGTCTCAATAAAATGGACAATGCCGCAAAAGAGAAAAAAATCGACGAACTAATCGGGACCATGAATCTGGAACAGAAAGCCGGGCAGATGGTCGTTTTCGGGATGAACGGAACGGTGATTACTCCGGATATGGAGGAGTTGGTAACGAAATACCACGTGGGCGGCATTCGTGTCAGCCAGAAAGCGCGACTAACCACTCTCAATACGCTGCACAGCTACTCCAAACCCGGGGAATCCCACGACGACATGACCATGAAATCGGTTCATCCCGCCATGGGTCCCAGTAAAGATTACGCCTATCCGGGGCATCCTCCGGTCATTCCGATCAGTGAATATGCCGAATTCCTGGGGCGCCTGCGTCGATTGTCTTACGAACGCGATCTGGGCATACCTGTTCATTTCGTTATCGATCAGGAGGGAAACGGAACCGACGATCTTCTTGGTGGAACCCGGCTTTTCCCTCATCCGATGGGAATCATGGGTACCGGTGACCCGGATCTTGCCTACCGAATCGGGCATGCCTGCGGACTCCAGGTCCGGGCGGCGGGGATCGATGTCGTGCAGACTGTTCTGGACGTCAATACAAATCCGCGCAATCCGGAAGTAGGTCCTCGGGCATTCGGCGACACACCCGAACTCGTATGGAAATTCGCCGAAAGATACTTCAGAGGCCTGAAAGACGCGGGAATCACGGCATTCGGAAAACACTTTGCCGGTCGAGGCGAAAGCACACAGGATGCCCACTGGGGATTGCCGACAGTTGATCTGAATCTTGAGACGCTCTCGAAAAATCATCTCTCACCTTTCAGAAAAATGATGGAAGCCGGCCTGCTGCCTGGAATCATGGCTGCGCATTGCATATATCCGGCACTTGGCGAAAAAGAGCTTCCGGCCACGCTGTCCCGAAAAGTCTTGACCAACTACTTGCGCGGTGAAATGGGATTCGAGGGAGTGGTTATCACCGACAACATGATGATGGGCGGAATCATTCGTCAGTACGAAATGTCGGATGCGATTGTCATGTCGCTTATAGCAGGATGCGATTTTGCACTGTGTCGCGACGAAAGCCCCGTCCGGATAGTCATTCTGGAAAAAATCGTGAAGGCCATACGAGACGGTCGTCTTCCGGAAAAAGAGGTTGATGAAAAACTTGAGAGAATTCTGCGAATGCGTCTCGATGCCGGGATATTCGATCAATCCGTGGGTCTTCCCGATCCCGCGGCCGCGCAGACAATTGTTTCGGATCCGGAAATTCGGTCCACCGCGGTTGAGGCGGCCGAGAAGTCGGTTACCCTCATCCGCGATTCCCGGAAGGCACTCCCGGTTTCTCCCGATAAGAAAATTCTCCTGATCGAACAGGTGTTCGTAACCCAGCAGGCTTCAAACAATGGATACAGCCGCCCCGGACTTCTGTGGGAAGAACTCAGTCGACATTCCCCGAACGTGCGCTCGGTGGAGATAAGCGATTTGCCGACGGAAGACGACCTGGTGCGCGTACGACGACGACTTGAAATGGAGGAGTACGACGTTGTTGTTATCACCAACTATTTCCATTACAAAATCGCCGGAGCGATTTCCGGGCTTGTCGAGGAGTGCATATCTTTTAACAAACCGGTAATTGTGGTCGCGAACAACCCATATACCTTTTCCGTCAAGGATTCTTTCGAGACGGTTCTGGTATGTTACAATCCGGGAAGTCGTGAGAACATGGATGCCCTTGCCCGTGTTGTATATGGAAAACTCACGGCAACAGCGGTTCCACCATCCCGCATATAGATTTTCTCCAGATGCCCGCCCCGGATACGGGCGGGCATTGGTTTTTCGCGGCTCGCGGGAGATGAAATATTGCTCCATGCGGAACTACAATTCCCCACCCGAGGAGCACCGACCCGTATTTGTTTTATCCGGTCTGCGAAATTCCATGCGCTCGACACAAATTCCATTCGCACACGGGTATTGCTATCGAGAGCCGAACGAGTAACGAATCCCCGCACCGCCGTCTAGCGAAAGAGCGGTTTCCGGCAATATCCGAACTACCGGCGCAATCTCCACAAACAGGCCCAACGGAGCCGCCGCTGGAAAAATCTGTACCCCAAAAGGTATCCGGCCTCCCAAAACCGGGCTGTCGTCCAGAAGCAGACCGACGCCGATACCCACCGACAGGGGCACCTGTACAATCGGATCCTTGGCATTCAGAGGAAACGTAACGTAATGAAAAAGGTAATCCGCATACAGATTCACATGGCGGTTTTCGACAAAAGACCATGCGACAGCCGCATCGATCGCACTGTATGAGTCCAGCCAGTATTTTCCCGTCAATCCGGTCGGTTCCCCGGCAACGATTCCTATTTCGAATCGCGGACGGATTTGCGCACCAACGACCGCCGTCAGTACCAGAATGGTACATGTGAGTTGACGTGCATGCTCGATCATATGCTTCCTCCTGTGTGCTCTTCATTCTGGGAACCTCGAATACGATCTGTGTATGCCGCAAAATATGTGCCCCCGACAAACCACACCCAAAATGCAAACAGGCGAAACCTGGGCTGGTGTTTTCTGTTGGAAAACACTTTTGCGGGCATGCTACTACACTTTTCCCATCGAGGGCGTCCAACTCCCGGAAGTACAAACAACCACACGGTATCCGGAGGGCACCATGAATCAACAAAGTAACGAACAAACCACTTGCCTCGCCCCGACTAAAACGCGGGTTTCTTCTCTTATACACGCTTGTGTATTATCCGCGCTCCTCCTCAGTTCTACGGCTGTATCACGCACCTTCTGGCAAACCACGCGCGAAGGACGATCAAACGGAAGCTGTCGCCTTCTCTCAAACAAAATTACCGCCACGATTCACAAGCTTGGCGTCGACATCGTGGAAGAAGCGGAAATTGAGGCCACGGGCGATGTGCGCAGGGGGGATCCTCAAACACTCGAGATTGTCGGCGAATTCACTCTGGCCCCCGGTACCGCACTTAGATCGATGCTGCTCTGGTGGCGAGGAAGCATTCTGAAAGCGAAGCTGAAAGATCGCACTGTGGCCGACAAGGAATACGAAGAAGTCGTAGACAGGAATCTTCCGACTCCTCCCAGAGACCCCGCATTGATCGAGTATTTGGGCGAAAACCGATACCGGTTCAAAATTTATCCCGTTACCGCGGGGGGATCGCGCAAAATACGAATTCTCTACACGGTTCCATTGCAGACACTTTCGGAAACCAACAGGACCGGCTATAGTATTGTACCCGCATTCACCACCGGTGCGCGGCACAACCCGGCCACTGTTCCGGTGGAGATCAGATCGAACACCGAAGACGAGCAATGGAGAATCAATGTTGCTGGAACGAGAAGAACCATAAAGTTTGGCGCAACGTACATTTTCCCCCACGAAGATTTCTACAGCGGGTACAGTGCCGAATATGGCAATCCCGCGGGATTCGAGTTGTATCCGGCCGATGAAACCTGGAGCATCGCTACTAGACACCATATCACTGAAGGCCCCACCGGAGGTTATTATGCGGGGGCATTTGTATCAATACCATTGACAGTTAAGGAATCTCTCGACTATGAAGTAAATCCTCGGAATATACACCTGGAGGCTACGATATCCACGGGACAAAAAACCTATATCTCTCAAGTACCGTCCGGCAATGGATTCTCTGTATACATCAAGTCCCCCGAGCCCTGGGACGGCAGCATTACCTGGACTGGATATCGCAAAGACGGCGAAATCGCATTCGAAATCGTACAGGACCTGGAAACAACCCCAACGGAGTCCTCCAGATTGCTGCCGCTTGTATGGGCGGCCAAATATACCCACGTTGAGAAGGAAGGCGATTTGGGAGCCCTATACGGGTTCGTTGATACGCGCATGAGCCTTCTTGCACTGGAAAAAGACAGACTCCCCGACGATATAGCTTCGAAATTTGAATATGAAGGGGTTCCTCCTCTCGAAACCGAGGAAATCATTGTCGATCCAGGCAAAGTTTCGCCGGCTCCGAGCGAGGACATTATTTTCGAATTCACGACGACACATTCCCCCGTTGATAAGCTCAGGACCCGCCCGATAGGGATCCGCCTGATCGGCAGAAATCTCCTGGAAATTCAGGTGAACAGGCTCCCCCAAGGCCACAACCCGACAGTGCTGCTCTATGCCCTGAACGGTCGTCTCGTACACTCGTGGGACTTGGTGAAATTCAGAAATGGTCGCGCGCGACTTTCTGTACCCGCGGAGTTAAAGGGAACTTTTGTTCTGAGGCTCAAAGGGACGGCTGAACCCATGGAGAGCATGATATCCATTCCCTGATGGGAGTAGAGAGAGTTACCCTTGAATAGCAGGATGGAAGCCGACAAACTGATCGGCTTCCATTTTTCTTTCCACTCAATCCACGGATTCGGAACCAATATCATCCGGGGGATATCCGAAAAGTTCTTTTGACGAGAACCGTCCCGAGGCTCGTCAAACCAGGACCGGCGGGACCATCGTATCTCCCAGAGATCGATTTCTTCGCCAAAGGGCTATATTAGAAGGTACAGATTGAGGGGTTTCGGCAGACAGCCCGAGGCAAAAAAGGTCGAATGGCAGCGACATTTCACCGGAATGCATTTACCACGGTGACTGGACCACGGTCGCGAAATAATCGACCAAAGCGAGACTACAACCTAACCCAGGTTTCGCAATCGACTCACGGCATTCTGCGTAAGCTGTTGCACGATCTTGACTGCGAAACCTGGGCTAACTGGTGCATCGAATGGGAGAATATCGGATATGTTTCGTGTTGTGACTATTGCGTGTATACTCGGTTTCATACTATCCCAAACGAGCGCCTTTCTAATCCTTCGTTTTGCTTCTCAGCATACGGGATTCAAAATGATTGCCATTTTCTTGCTTGGAACCACCATTGGTACCGGTAGTCCGATATGTATGACTATCGCGCTACGTAACACCAACCCAAACCTCATCTACGCGGCATGCATTGGTGGTTCGTTCTTTGTTCTTCAGGTGGCTTCGAGCTTTCTTTTTCGCAATCCTCTCACCGGTATGCAGTGGGTGGGTGTTCTCCTGGTGGGATCCGGATTGCTGTTGCTTCCGATGTCCCGTAACAAGCCGGCAGAAATACCCGAGATCGAGCCTGTAAGCGAGCAGGCTGCCGAAATCGAATAATTCCCGGGTTGCCGTGGATAGGGCAAAATACGTGCGGGGGAGGAAAGTAGAACAGGTTCAGGAGTCGTCGGAATGCAGTGATTCCGCTGCGAAGCCCGGCTTGAAGATACCGGAACTTCTGATAATACTCGTACCATGGCAGATACCGCATGCCGCGTGCTCATATCCGTGCATATTCAATATCTGTTTTATCATATTATTCACCAGTACGACGACATCGTCGTCGGGATATGCCGAAGAGGTCAACTCCTCCTCAAATCGTTCTTCAATTTCTTCTGCGAGCGGCATGATTGCGGGTTTTCGTTTTCTCGTTGCCGCAATCATCGCTCGAATGCTTTCAGGCCTGGTGAGATAGGCCCATAGTTCTCCCACAAAAGAATCGTTCATCAGGTAGGCGAATCTCCCGGGGCGATATTGTTCAATATTCATGCATTTTTCCGGTAGTCTTTTTGATTTGGTGAACGGCACAAAAATACGTTTGCCGACCCGGGCAACGCTTTGATTTTTTCCGAACCGATCAGAAAAAAGAAAAAACAGCCAATGGGAGGTTACAGGCATTATGCCGAGCGACAGCCCTTTGAGGAAAACCAGCCGAGCCGGCAACTTCAATTCCCACGGTCATAAAACTCTCCTGAAATCGGAAACCGACACAAGTGCATACCTATACAGTCTCGGGCGTTCCGGAATCGGCCTTACGGAACAGTATATGAGAAAACTACCGGTGCTGATGGAAGCTAACCCAGGTTTCACAATCGACTCACGGCATTCTGCGTAAGCCGGCGCGCGATTCGTTGTAGAAAAATGCTCAAGGTATCTCCCCGGATACCCCTGCGCTTTTTCTAAGTCAACCTCGCACAACATCTTACGCATACGGCTCTATCCCTCGGCTCCGCTCACTTCGACATCGCTCAGTGCAGCGCGGTACGGCGGTTCTCGACTGCGAAACCTGGGCTAAAGAGAATCATTCCGGCCCATAGTTTATCCGGACACACACCACAAATAATTGCTGGTATCAAAAAGAACGTCTGCATTTGTGGAAGTACTGAAATACCCAAAGTTCACCCGCCACCAGCCTCCTTCCAATACACTGGAATACTCGGAGGCAAACGCTATCAACCATATGACGCAAGGCATAAAAGTTGCTTTATGTGCAGTTCAGATTCAATGTTGTTTTTACATTTTTGTAGAACTTGTCATTTCCCGTCTCCGTAGCTATTTTCTAACTGATTACGACGGTGGATGATTTGATTGATAGAGCGCTTCCGGTATCTTTTACAGGGACGAAGCGGGTTTCGGACGATTCCGTAAATCAGTGGTAAGCCCTTTTCATTGATTCCCCAGGCGGTCATTACCGTCACTGTTATGGATCATATAACATCATTCTTTTTTATTCTTTTTTAAGGAGGGGGTCGTATGAACCTGCCGAAATTTCTGCAACGCGCCGCTGTCGGCGTACTCGGGTTTTCCATTCTCGCAATCGGCCAGGGCCAGAGCCTGGTCACTATCACGTCTCCGGAAGATGGGACGGTGATCACCAGCGGCGAAGAAGTCGTGATCAATTTGTATCACCCGTCTTTCAACAAAAGAGAGGTGGCAATAAACATTGACCATGGCTTTGAGGCGGAACAGTGCCTTGAAAGAATTCAGGACACCGACAACGGTCAACAGTTCGCTTATACCGGTGTTTGGGTGAAGGACACGGTTACCGCAATGATAATTGCGAAGGAAGACATATTCGGCGGTGACGCCGATACCGTGGAGATCAAAATTGCACCTCCGGCCGAGGAGGATTCCTATGAGCCGAACGATTCGGAAACCGAAGCCGCTCAGGTCACCATCGGTGATACCGTTTCCGGCGCGTATATCGGCTTTTCCGAAATGGCTCCTCATTACGATGAGGACTGGTACTCGTTTGAAGGCACCGCGGGAAATCGTTTGCAGCTTTCAATTACGAAAAACAGTTGCGGCTCCGCCGATGATTTGAAAGTCCGCGTGTACAACCCGAATGGCGATTTGGTGGGAGAACAGGACGTTCGTGACGCCGAAGAAGCTTTCCTGATTCCTACGCCTGTTGACGGCACCTATAAAATGGTAATCGTCGGACGTAAGGATGTGAAGAATTCCGGGTATTCGTTTGTTCTGACGCCTGTTACGCAACCTGCCATTTCCGTTACCGCTCCGACGGAGATTTCATTCCCTGCTCTTACCGAACTTACGGTTTCCTGGACCACAACCGGTACTGTTGCCGATGAAGTGATACTGCTGCTCGGCAAAGACGGTCTGGAAGAGTGGACCGAGATGGCTTCAAGCTCTTCTTCCGCGGGTTCCGCTGTAATTACTCTTCCAATTCCACCGTCGGACGCGGCCGGGATAAAGGTTGCGGTTGTGGAGAAGTCTGTGCTGGGAATTCCCCAGGCCGACACTTCGGAAGCATTCACGATTACTCAGACGGCAGACTCCAGAGAGCCTAACGACTCCATGCTGGTCGCGTCGGAGCTGGTGTTCGGGGATACTGCTACCGGCAGTTTCATCTCGACCGGGACACTGGGTTTCGAGCAAGACGAAGACTGGTATACATTAACGCTCGATGCACCTGCGAAAGTCGAGCTGAGTTTGTCGATCATGCAGGTCAACCGTAAGCTTGAAATCAACCTTATGGACACCGACGGCAATACCCGACTCGGAAATGCCAACGATGATGAGTCTGCTACCCTCATCGCTAATCTTCCCGTGGCGGGCACATACTACGTCGTCGTTACCGGGGAACGGACCGAGGCATACGGCAACTACTCACTGGTTGCTCAACAGGGGGATTTGGCCTCTCTGACTATCACGGCTCCGGCCGTGGATACAGAGATAACCGACGGACAGGCTTTTGAAATAGCATGGGATGAAGCGAATATCGTAAACCCGGTTGAATTCTTCCTTTCCGATGGAAGCAACTCTACCTCGCTGGGCACGAGATCAGCGGGCGCAGGTACGTACTCCGCGATGCTTCCCGTTTTCGGCGATTCGATTCTCAACGCGATGCTGATCGCCGTCGAGACCGGCGTAGCCGGAGCCGCGGCATCCGATACAGTTGCAATTTCCATTACGCCCTCGGTAGTTGATCTGGGAGAGCCGGACGATGATATGGCCGGTGCACATGATTTGGCACTCGGCGAGCAGGTCAACGGGTTTCTGCATGCCGCATTGGCAAAACCAGAGGATAAGGACTATTACAAGTTCACCCTCGATGAAGCGACTCGTCTTCGTTTTGCCGTTACGCCGGTCGATGTATCCAGCGGCAACATAGATCTGCGAGTCTCCATTTTCAACGAGGACGGAGACGAATTGACATTTGTCCGACGAAGGGGCGGTACAGCCGAAGCTACCGGTGTGTTCGGCGCCGGAACCTATTATGCGGCCGTTCATTTTGACGGCGGCGCGGCATACAAGAACTATGGGAACTACACTCTGCTCATTGAACCCAGTGCGGTCTCGGTGGGCAATCATGCCATGCAGTTGCTGCCGCGTGCAACCGGTATGAGCGTTGTTCCTCTCAAGTCTGGAATGCTTCGAATCAATTACGCCTTGAAAAGCCGTGCCCGGGTCCAGGCGCGTATCTACAGCCTCAGCGGCCGACTGGTTAGCGAACCGATCAACGAGGTTCGTACCGCGGGTTGGTACTCGCAGACTTGGGACAACACGAATATCGCGAATGGCCAATATCTGTTGCACATGAGAATTGGTGAACAGACTTTTCGTCAGCCGGTATTTGTGGTGCGATAGGCAGTTATTCGCAGAATAGCTGAAGTACAAAAAAGGTCGAGGATTCATCGAATTCTCGACCTCTTGCGTCATTAACCCAAGTTTCGCAATCAACTCACGGCCTTCTCTCTTTCTTAATCAAGCATGGGAAACCTTGATAAAAGAAAGAAATTCGTCCCTGGTCTGATGCGCGGAACGAAACTGACCGAGCATCGAACTGGTGACCATTTTACTGTTCTGCTTTTCGACTCCCCGCATCATCATGCACAAATGCTTGGCCTCGATGACTACCCCCAATCCCAACGGTTCCAGACGTTCCCACAGCGTGGCGGCAATCTGGTGTGTCAAACGTTCCTGCACTTGAAGTCTTCGTGCAAAGGCGTCCACAACGCGGGGTATTTTGCTCAACCCTATGATCTTGTCCTTCGGTATATAGCCGACATGCGCTTTGCCGACAAATGGGAGCATATGATGCTCACACATACTGTATAATTCGATATCTTTCACCACAATCATATCGTGAACCGATTCGTGAAAGATGGCTTTGTTAATCAAGGCGTCCATGTCCACTTCGTACCCATTCGTCACGAACCGAAGAGACTCCTCCACCCGTCGCGGTGTATCCTGCAGGCCTTCGCGGTCGGGATCCTCCCCTAGTTTCGACAACAATTCACGCACAAGATTCCGTATGTCGTCGGAATCACTCATTGATCTCTTCACCTCAATATTCCTTCCTTTATACTACACCAGCACACGGACGGCACCCAAGTTCCGCAATCAACTCACGGCATTCCGCGAAAGCGGGACCGTGAGATGATTGCCAAACCCGGGTCAATGCTTGAACGAGCGCTCTCCGGTATAAACCATAGTCACACCTGATTCATTACAGGCATCGATCGATTCGAAGTCCCGCAGCGATCCTCCCGGCTGAATAATCGCACGTACGCCTTCACGAATACCGACTTCCACGCCGTCACGAAATGGGAAAAATGCATCTGAAATCATACTTGCTCCCTTCAATCCCCCATTCACCCCGGCAACGTCGTCGTCGATCTCGGCTTTCGGTTCGGGGCCAAGAAGGTTATACGGGGTTTTCAATCGTTCCCATGCCAGTGCATCAGCCATTTTCCGATATGCTTTATCCCGCGCGATCTCGGCTACCCCCACGCGATCCTGCTCGCCCGTACCGATTCCGACGGTTACACCGTCCTTTACATATATTACCGAATTACTCGTAACACCGGCCTCTATTTTCCACCCGAAAAGCATGTCTTCGTACTCCTCCGGCGTTGGGAGGCGCTCGATGCGGTATGTTTTGTCTTTGTACACCGTCTCGGCGGGGATCAGATCGTCCTGTGAGAGAGCCGTAGGTGCATATGACCATTGCACAATCATCCCCCCGTCGACCAGCGATTTTATGTCGATAAATCGGGAGCCGACATAGTCCCGCAGCTTATCGATATTGCCGATTTTCATAACTCGCAGGTTCTTCTTGCCGGAAAACAGGTCCATGACGCCTTCTTCGAAGTCCGGCGCGGCAACCACCTCGGAATAACTCTCAACAATCTTTTCCGCCGTAAGCTTATCGACACTTCGGTTCAACGCGATTGCTCCTCCAAAAGCAGCTACCCTGTCGGCCATCGAGGCACGCTCATAAGATTCGGCCAAAGTTGCGCCTTTGGCAACTCCGCACGGGTTATTGTGTTTCACAATAACCGTACACGGCTCATCCATAAGATACCGAAGAATGTTAAGGGAATTATCTACATCCGTAATATTGGTTTTCCCCGGGTGCTTGCCGCTTTGAAGCAATTCGACATCCGACGCAAGGTATCTGCCGGGCTGGATACAGGAAACCTGACCCAACTGCAGGTTACCGTTAACCAACCGGTACATAGCCGCTTCCTGACCGGGATTTTCACCATATCGGAGTCCCTTTTGGATACCGCCGATTACCCATGTGGCTTTCTCAAAAAAGAGAGTCTGTCGATCCACTCCTTCACCAAAGGACAGTTCCATTGTTCCTGGAAAATGGTCGTCCATTATCGTTTTGTATGCCGATTTCAGATCTTTCCCGGCCATATTCTCTCTCCTCATGTTTATGCGAAAAACCCCGCAATGCGAAACCTGGGTTAAGCCGACTCATGGTTCGTCCGTGTGGGACGAGGTGAGCCTGTAATTTCGGACGGGAAACGGGCACTTCGACACTTCGTCCCGTCGGGCGAGATCATTTCTACACCGCTCAGTGTCGGTTTCCCGGGCTTCAGGACAGGCACGAAATACCTTCTCGTATCACACGCTCAGCCGATTCCACGGTATTGCTCATAAGCATCGTTATCGTCATTGGTCCCACCCCACCGGGAACCGGGGTAATCAAAGAGGCTTTTTCGACCACCGAATCGAAAGCTACATCTCCCACCAACCGATATCCGCGTTTTCTCGATGCATCCTCTACACGGTTCACCCCAACATCGATCACGACCGCACCCGGTTTGATCATATCAGCGGTAATGGTCGAAGGTTTTCCCGCAGCGGCAATAACGATGTCGGCCTGACGAGTGAAATAACCGATGTCCGGTGTTCTGGTATGACAAACCGTAACTGTCGCATTTCCGCCGTCCGCCTTTCGAGTCAACAGATTGGCCACGGGACGTCCTACGATATTGCTTCTACCCACTACTACAACATGAGCCCCCTCCGTTTTGACCCCGCTTCGAACCAGAAGCTCCACAATGCCGTTTGGCGTACAAGGCAAGAATGTTTTTTCCCCCAGAAGCATCTTCCCGATACTCATCGGGTGAAAACCGTCAACATCTTTGTCCGGATTGATCAGAAAAAGGAGTTCCTGCTCGAATCCGGCAAGACTTCCCGGAAGAGGCAGTTGAAGAAGAATTCCATGAATAGCCGGATCGTGGTTCAGTTTCTTTATTAGAGCAGTCAGGTCCTGTCGCGAAGTGTCGGCGGGAAGATGATGATCATCGGAATGAATCCCGATTTCCTCGCATGCCTTATGTTTCCCCGCAACGTAGGATTTCGACGCCGGATCGTCACCGACAAGGATCACTCCGAGCCCGGGGACTACTTCGCATTCGCGCAGCTTTGCGACTCGTTTCTTGAGTTCTTCGCGAATCCCTTCCGCGATACGTTTCCCATCTATGATAGCAGATGCCATTAAATATTCCCTCCTCATTGATGCTCGAAAACACATATCATAGGTTCATGCCGATGATTAAGGGAATCTCCGAAAATACATCTTGACCCGACTTCGACAGTCCAGAGACGCCGTACCGCGCTGCACTGAGCGGTGTCGAAGTGAGCGGAGCGATGTGT
>CAYFVL010000061.1:0-23607 GCA_964346405.1 uncultured Fibrobacterota bacterium | reverse complement strand
TTCCGTCTATATACTTTATTCACAATCCGCGGACCGCTACTATGTAGGCCATACCGGTGATATCGTAACACGTTTGAACAAGCACAACTCAGGGGTGGAGCATGGGGAGTATACCCCAGGCTGAAGGCCTGGGTAAAATCCTGGAAAAAACGCAACCTTAGCCCTGAAGGGGCGCAACATAAATTGGTTTGTCCGCGGCGCGTAATAGATTCGTCACGAATCGACATTCAAAGACAATATGTCTCGCCCCTTCAGGGCTGGGGCTGGCGTGGCATTGTTCTGCCCGGGCCTTCAGCCCAGGCTGGTATGTGGCGCCCCTTCAGGGACTGTTGGCGGCGCTTTCGAAAAGGGCCTGAAGGGCCCTGACATATCAGCCCAGGCTGACGGCCTGGTAGAATCCCGGCAAAACGCAACCTTAGCCCTGAAGGGGCGCAACATAAATTGGTTTGTCCGCGGCGCGTAATAGATTCGTCACGAATCGACATTCAAAGACAATATGTCTCGCCCCTTCAGGGCTGGGGCTGGCGTGGCATTGTTCTGCCCGGGCCTTCAGCCCAGGCTGGTATGTGGCGCCCCTTCAGGGCTGAAAAGGGAAAACGCCTGCCCGGATGCTGCTACTATTAAAGAAAATGCCGACACTATCGTGGAGGAAAGTCAACCTGGGTTAATATCGGGGATCAATCGTTCCATCGAGCTTCTGCAGGTAATCACCATTCCTTCCGGTGGGCATCGGAAACTTTCGGATTGGTTGCCGCATGTCGGTCCTACAAACAGGAACTGTGAATTCAAAGCCAACAACGCTTGAAAAACCACGAACCATCAAATTACTATTGCAATGCGGCCCCAATTGTGGCGCATGACCGTCGAAGTGCGACAATCCCCGATCCGGAGGGACATCATGCTCAAATTCTTGATATTTTCCCTCATGCTCGAAGGCGGGTGGCAGCCCGGCGATTACACGCTTATACTGAACGACCCACCGCGGTATGCCGAGTACGGCATCGATCGATCGTGGTATCTGAGCCTGGTACCAAAAGTCGATTGGGGGCCGGTTTATTTGCTGGGATCGATGGTCACCGAAACCTGTTTTCAGAACCCGGAAATCAGTATTTGGGGGCAACCCTATCAAACCACCTATGAGGTCGAAACCGGCCTGAAGATAAAGAATCTCACCTTTGGCGCATCTCATATGTGTTCACATTCCACATTCATCACGCCGAAACTGTTTGGAAACGGGCACATGAGCATGGACGACTCGTACACCAGAATATTTGCCCGAATAGAGTTATCAACCGGAGCAATCCAGGAGACCCCATGACCCTAACTAAACACTATCCGTCCTTTTTCCCGGCCACTCCGGAAAATCGCATTACCACACGGGAGCCTGCAATCAAGGTCGGCTGAAAAGTCGGGTTAAGTAGCTGAATGGAGGTGAAAACTTATGGCCGATAAGGCTTTCACCAATCTTGAACATACCATCCAGGTATGCCCCACGATACATTTTCTATTACCTGAATTGAGCGGTTCTGAGTGAGGAAATGGCGTAATCTCATGAGGCGAGATGGTTTGAAGGAGCCCTTGCCCTGGTTGCGCCTTTTTGTGACGCCTTGTCGATCGCTTCCTCGCTCGGTTGTCACACTAAAGCGGGTTTCCGAGTTCATATTGAAACGCTGAGAAAACAAAATGTCGGGCTGCGAGTGGAGCGGAACCACTCGTGTTCCAAAGAGTGGTATTTTTTTCGGAATAGGTAAGAATGAGCGATCCATTTTTAACTGAACTGTACGACAGTTTGCATGATTCACCCATGCAGCAGAGACTTCGCACCCTTGCTCCAGTACCGGTAGGAGCGGTTTACATGCATAATCCCGGATTGACCGAGGTCGATGCGCGGAGGCATTTTCGAACTATGCGGGAGCTGGGGTTCACCTGTCTCAAGGATGTGATTCCATCTCGATGGATCACAAAAAAACAGCTTCGACAGTGGGCACTCGAGGAAGGGATTATTCCCTGGTGGTATGGAGAGGCGGGATGGGAGCCGATAACGGAGTCACTTCTCAAAAGCCTGGGAGTCCCAACGGATCTCCCAATAAATCGACTTCGAGAGCATCCGGCCGTGATAGAGTACCAGAATAGTGTAATGCTTCGGCGAATCGATGAAGAGGAGGAATCGGGGCATGCACTTCCCGCGGGCGGCTTTCTGAGAAAACGTGATCCTAAATGGCGTGTACCCACCGAAATCCCTTCGGAACTCCTGCCAAATTTCATTGAGTGGCTGAAGAAAAATTACGAGTCCGATGAAAAATTCAAGGATGCCTGGAACTACCATCGAGAAGTGGAGGGAGATATATGGGAGCACCTTCGGGAGAATCCCGACAGGATCTTTGGGTCCAGGGATTTGCGGCGTTTGCGCGACCTGATGCGATTCAAATCGGACCTTCGAATTGAATTTACAAAAGAAAAAGCCGAAACGGCCCATGACAAGAATCCGCATATACCAATAAGGGGGGGAGGGGAAATCGGACTGTTTCTTCCCCTGGCCGAGCATCTGGCCGATATGGAAGGTATTGCGGACATAATGTCCGAATTCGGCTCCTTTTACCCATCGATGCATTTGTCATGGCACTACGAGGAAACCAATTTCAGTATCATTCCCGAAGCATACCTCCAGGCCTCTTTCGCGCAGGATCTCTTTAAAGGAGGATGGTCGGCGACATGGGAGTCAAGTGGCGGTCCTCAGCAGATCAGCGGTGGAAAGGGACTGCACCCGGGAGCGGAAAAGGAGATCCCGGGAATGACGGTGGATGCCGGGGTTATCACTCAATTGATGTTGTCGTATCTTGGAGCCGGTTTTAAGGGTTTTGGCTTCTGGTGCTGGAATCCACGTGCATTCGGCAATGAAGCCGGTGAATACGGGCTTACCGATCGAAACGGCAATGTGTGTGATCGAACGGTGAGGGCAGGTCTTATCGGTAAAACCGCCCGCAAGTATCGCGACGAGCTCTGGGCGGCCCACAAGGAGCCTATGGTCGGCATATTCACCGACTATGAGAATGAAATGATGTGGGCGGCTATTGCCTGCCGCGGACGCGATCGGATGAAACGAATAGGAGTTGAAGGAAGGATCGGTGCGGGAAGAGCGCTTACTCGGAGCAATGTTCCCTGGGAGCATGTAACGGGCTCGGATATCCTTTCAGGCCTCGCTCCTCGATATCGTGTGGTGTACCTGCCGTGTGTCATTTCTCTCTCGGTATCCCTGCTCGACGCCCTTATCTCGTATGTTGAGGAAGGCGGTCGACTGGTAGTTGATTGTCCGTCTTTATGGTTCGATAATGCCGCGCGGGTACTGGATACGGGGCGGGGAAGTCGATTCGAGCGCCTTTTCGGATGCATTCTGCGGGATTTTCAATACTCATCCAACGTACCGAGGACGTTGCGTGGCGTTCGGCTTGGGGGTTGCGTTGTTGATCTTGAGTGCGGGTCGGCTCGAGTGCTACACACCTACGACAACGGTTTGCCGGCAATAGTCGAAAACAAATCAGGGAGCGGTAGCGCTGTATTTCTTGGGTATGAGGCATCTCGTGATTCATATTTCGCAAGAGGTGAAACGGCGGAGCAACTGTTGACAGCCGACGTACTCGGAAGTGCGCCCCTCCCGTTCACGTGTACGGGAGTGTACGCCTTCCGCCTCGCCGCACCCTCCGCGGATCACTATTTCCTCGTAAACGAGGGCGAAGAAACGAACACTTCACTCCATTTCGGCGAGTACCGGTACGTCCGGATCGAAGATGCACTCACCGGAGAAAAAATTCACGATTGGGAAACCGTCCCCGTCGAAGCTCATGGAGGTCGATGGCTGCGATGTGTCAAGGAAGAGAAAGGATAGAATACAAATGGCTGATTTTGTGATTACCTCTTACGGGGCTATTGGGGACGGCGAAACTAACAATGCCGCGGCAATACAGAAGACGATCGATGCATGTGCGTCTAATGGGGGCGGGAGAGTAGTCGTTCCAACTGGAGCTGTTTTTCTATCCGGGGCTCTTGAACTCAAATCAAACATCGAATTGCACATTGAAAGAGGTGCGGTGCTTCTGTCTTCGGGCAATATCGAAGACTTTCCCCAGCGTGATCTTAACTCGAAAGAAGGCTGTCCCAAGCAGATCTGGATCTTTGCGGTAGAAGCGGAGAATATAGCCGTAACGGGCGGCGGGGTTATCGATGGAAACCATCGGGCCTATCGTCTTCCGGGAGGTGAAACACAGTATATAATGAAAGGCGTGATGAAGCGCCCCGCCATGACGTGCTTCATTGGCTGCAGGCGTCTTCGTTTCCACGACACGACTTTCCGTAATGCCGCCAATTGGACGCTCCATTTCAGTGGGTGTGAAGATGTCGTAGTTCATGCCGTTTCGATCTTTAACGATTTGCGGTATCCAAACTGTGACGGTATCGATCCGGATCACTGCAAAAATGTCCGGATCAGTGATTGTCATATCGAAGCGGGAGACGACTGCATCGTGCTCAAGAACACCCGTCTTTTTAGCGAGTACGGTGCGTGTGAGAACATTACGGTCACTGGCTGCACGCTTAAATCGACATCGGCCGCGATCAAGATCGGGTCTGAATCGGTGAGTGACTTTCGCAATCTGGTGTTCAGCGGATGCGTTATTCACGGCACAAATCGGGGCCTCGCGATTCAGTTACGGGATGAGGGCAATGTGGAAAACCTTCTGTTTTCGAACATGACTATCGAAACCCGGTATTTCTCCGACAACTGGTGGGGGGCCGCCGAACCGATATATGTAACGGCACGGCCCAGAGAGTCCGGAAAGGCTGTCGGTAAAATCGACAACGTGGTGTTCAGTAACATCCTTTGCCACAGCGAAAACGGGGTTTTTATCGATGGATGCGAGGGTAGCCGTCCTACAAATATTCTGCTTGACAATGTCAAGTTGAATATGGAGAAAACATCGAAATGGCCCGGGGGACGGTATGATTCACGTCCGGGAGTCGAAGGCGAGGTTTTTGAATCGCCGACAGCGGGAATTCGTTGTCGCAATGCGGGACGGATTACGGTACGCGATTGTGAAGTCCGATGGAAGGGCGAAATTGAGGATTATTTCGGGAATGCCATAGACGCGCTGGACGTAGCCGAAATGGAACTAGACAATTTTCGTGGAGACGCCGCACATCCCGAACGTGACGACTCCTAACTAAGACTCAAATGCGATTTCTCTTGAATTGGTGCATATTCGAAAGTATATTTCGAATATGCACTATATACAGCGAAGTTTGGAACCTGTCCTGCGGGATAGACTCGATCAAATGCCTGCCGTTGCCCTGCTCGGACCACGTCAGTGTGGAAAATCTACTCTCGCCAAGCATGTGATTGGCTCATATCCATCGGTATACCTCGACCTTGAGCGTCCCTCCGATCTCAGAAAACTCACCAATCCGGAGCTGTTTCTGGAAGCGCATGGCGACGAGGTGATATGTCTTGATGAAATTCAACGAGTTCCCGAACTATTTCCAGTTTTGAGAAGCATTATCGATGTAGAGGGAAGGAGTACGCGTTTTCTTGTTCTCGGATCGGCGTCTCGGGACTTGATTCGCCAGAGTTCGGAGTCCCTCGCCGGAAGAATTGCACACCTTGAGCTGAGTCCGTTTCTGGTTGACGAAATTCCGGGGAGCGGTCCTGAAGAGCTTCGCAGGTATTGGCTACGCGGTGGATACCCGCGATCGCTGTTGTCGCGGGACGATTCCGGCAGTTTTTTTTGGCGGACCGATTTTATCAAGTCTTTCGTAGAGCGCGATGTTCTACAGACCAAACCAGGCGTTTCAGCACTTACGGTCGAAAGGCTTATGCGCATGTCCGCGCATGTTAACGGACAGGTGATAAATTACACTAAAATCGGGTCATCTCTCGGGATGAGCGACAATACCGTCCGAAACTATTTCGATTTGCTCCACGGCGCATTTGTCATTCGGCTCCTTCCTCCATTCCACGGCAACCTGAAGAAACGATTGATAAAGTCACCGAAATTATACATACGCGATACAGGGCTTCTGCACGCTCTTCTCTCAATAGAGGAGTTCGACGAACTCCTGGGGCATCCGGACTTTGGATCTTCATGGGAGAGCCTGGTCATAGAAAATGTCGTGTCACACCTCGGGCCAACCGTATCAGCGTCGTTCTACCGTACGGCAAAAGGAGAGGAAGTAGACCTTGTGCTCCAAAAGGGCACAAAAAGGATGCTGGTCGAGTGCAAAGCAGGAGATGCCCCCGGTATTTCCAAGTCACTACGCGTAGCGATACACGATCTTGTCCCCGAGCACTCGTACATTGTGTCTCCAGTGACCGAATCTTATCCCCTTGACAAGGGAATCACGATTCATTCGTTACATTCCGTGCTCCGCGACGAGCGACTCCAGGCGTTTCTCCGCAGGTAAGATCGTGCAACAGCTTACGCAGAATGCCGTGAGTCGATTGCGAAACCTGGGCTAGTGCTTGAACCGTCGATACTCAATACCATAGTTTCGGATCTTGTACTGCACGATACGCTTCGTGGTCCCCAGAAGCCGTGCGGCTTCGGACTGGTTGCCACGAGTATCCTTGAGCGCTTCGATAATCAATTCCCGTTCGTAGGACGCAACCATTTCATCGAAGGTGCTGTTCCGCTTGCCCTGCTGATCGACGTTTTTGATCTGCAGAGTAGGGGGAAGATCGTGTCCGTTGATTGTGTCGCCGGTCGCGACGATTGCGGCTCGTTCGATAACGTTTTCCAGCTCCCGAATATTCCCGGGCCAGTGATAGGCCGACAACATATCTATTGCGGGAGTACTGATCCTGCTGATATGCTTCTTGTGAATTTTCGAATACTTTTTCGTGAAATAGTCGGCGAGAAGAAGCGCGTCGGCTCCCCGTTCACGAAGAGGGGGGAGAATGATAGTGAAAACATTTATTCTGTAAAACAGATCTTCGCGGAATCGTCCTTCGGCAACATCACGCTCCAGGTCTCGGTTCGTCGCACATATCAGACGAACGTCCAATTTGATCATCCTGGTACCGCCGACCCGCTGAAATTCACGCTCCTGAATTGCCCGAAGGAGTCGTCCTTGGGCGCTGAGGGGCATCTCACCGATTTCATCCAGAAACAATGTACCGTGATTTGCCGCCTCGAACTGTCCGATTCGGGTCTCGCCGGCTCCGGTAAACGATCCTTTCTCATGGCCAAACAAGGTACTTTCCAGCAATGATTCCGGAAGCGCGGCACAATTGACCGCCACCAGGGGACCGTCCTTGTATGAACTTTTCTGATGAATCGCTCGCGCAAGAAGCTCCTTTCCCGTCCCGGTTTCTCCTCGAATCAGTACGGTCGTAGGGGAGGGGGCCACCTGCGCAATCTGTCGAAACACTTCTCGCATAAGGCTACTGTTCCCCATCATCTCATCGGGGCGCCCCATGTCCTCGAGGGTTCTTCGGAGTTGCAGGTTTTCCTTTTCCAATGATTGAATCCGTGCCTGATTTTTGCGCCGCTGGTCAACCATTTGAGCAATCAAGTCCGCAATCGCTTCCAGAAATCGTGCTTCATCATCGAGATTGATCCGGTCCCCTTCGACAACATGGTCGACCGACAAGGCACCGATCGTTTTATCCCCGATTTTTATCGGGACACATAAGAATGCGATATTGGAATACTCAATAACCTTTCGCGCCCCGGTTCGATTAAGGAATTCAGGTTCGTCTTTGAGGCGAGGGATCAGGACGGGCTTTCCCGTTTCGACCACTCGACCGGTGATTCCTTCTCCGACGCGATATCGCCCCCGACGGCGTTCGGTTTCGGAAATTCCTCGCGCGCAATCCACGACCAGTTCGGAATCGTCCGGACTGAGGATCGATATCATGCCTCTGTTCATTCCGGCATGAATCTCCAGAATCTCAAGCACGGTATCCATGGTATTGGTGAGATCGCTTTCCGATGCGAGCGATCGTGCGACGTGATACAGAACCGACAGACCGTTGAACTGGAGGCTGGTTCTAAGCTCGGAGATTATCATTGGCACCTTTTGAATTGAAATCACACATAAAATGTTAAGAAAACGATAAATCTCGCAGAGTCGCGTCAATCCCTCGATTTCACGCTTTCCGTTTGTCGTCCTATGCCAAATACACGTGTACTACGTGTCGACGAAAACGTGCGCCATGTTACAAAAATGTGTCGTGGTAGTGTCGACATGCCAGGATATTTATCTTATCGGTTATTTGTGAGAAAACGTACTGTTTTTATCGTGAGCACGGAAATCCCGGTAAGGAGGAAGCGGACAAAGCCCGACTGAACAGTAGAGCCAAACGTATCCCACCTGCAATACTCGTGCCATGGCAGGATGTTTTTCAGATTGGCAACCTGGAAGCGAACACGATGCCATTCTAATTCATCCTAAAACTTAAAAAAGCCTCTCAATCGCTGATTTGGGCCAATTGTACGTAATTGTGGTGATCAATCCCAGCAATACAGAATTGTACAGTCCGATCTCAAATGAAACAAAATTGTATCACACGGGAGGCCGTGAAAAAGCACGAAAACGCACTTCTGCCCTTGATGCATGATGTGTAAATAAGGCATATTAGATGAACACAAATTTGTGCCGATTATCATTCACCCCCAACTCGGGTTGTCGCGGAAGCGGACTCTGCTACGGGAATCTATTTCTAAATCAATAAAACGGAGCCAACGGGGTAGCCATGCGGAAAATTGGACTGTACGATCCTGCGTTTGAACATGACAGTTGCGGGGTGGGATTCGTGGTGGACGTCCAGGGGCGAAGATCGCATAAGATCGTCAGCGACGGAATTACGATACTCAAAAATCTCGAACATCGGGGCGCGGTCGGCGGCGATTCGAAAACCGGTGACGGTGCGGGTATGTTGATACAGATGCCCGACAAATTCATTCGTAAGGTTGCGAAGAAAGAAAATGTTACGCTGCCCGCATTGGATGCATACATGGTCGGTATGTTGTTTCTTCCGCAAGAGGAAGAGGAGCGCACTCGTCTGACCAATCTTGTCACCGAATGTGTGACCGGCGAAGGCGGTGAGATTCTCGGTTGGCGAAGCGTGCCGACCGATCCCGACTGCCTTGGTGAAATGGCACGGGCTGTCATGCCCTATGTGATGCAGGTTTTCGTGCAATTCAAGGGCCTGAAAGGCGATGCGCTCGAGAGAAAAGCGTACGTGACCCGCAAAGTGATGGAGCATCGGGCACAGGAGCTGAACTATACCACCGACAACTTCTATATCTGTTCGTTCTCATCACGTACACTCAATTACAAGGGTATGTTCGTGGCTCCGCAGTTCGAGCATTTCTATCCCGACGTATCGGATACGGATATGGACAGTGCCCTGGCACTCGTACATCAGCGATACTCGACCAACACATTTCCGTCGTGGGCCAATGCGCAGCCGTTTCGGTATCTTGCGCACAACGGTGAGATCAATACGCTTCGAGGAAACATAAACAAGATGAAAGCCCGCGAAGCCATCCTGGAGTCCGAACTTCTGGGCGACGAGGTGAAAAAACTTATCCCGATAATAGATCCGACCCTCAGCGATTCATCGGTGTTCGACAATGCGTTTGAATTGCTTGCGCAGAACGGTCGTTCGGTAGAGCACTCCGCCATGATAATGGCTCCGGAGGCATTTGGTCCGAAGTATCATATAAGTCAGGACAAACGAGCCTTTTTCGAGTATCACGCCGCGGTTATGGAACCCTGGGACGGTCCGGCGGCGATTGCGTTTACCGACGGAACCAAAATCGGGGCCACACTCGATAGAAACGGCCTTCGACCCGCGCGATACATTGCCACTAAAAGCGGCATGTTCGTTCTCGCATCCGAGGTCGGAGTACTCGATATCGACCCCGAGGACGTACTGGTGAAAGGACGTCTGGCTCCGGGTAAGATGGTGCTTGTCGATCTGGCACGAAATCGCATCATGTACGATAACGAAATCAAATCGGCGGTTTCGCGGAGAAAACCTTATCGTCGTTGGCTCGACAGCAATCGTATCGAACTGCGCGGCTTGTTCCAGGTCCCCGGCGCCGTCAATGTCGAAAACGAATCGCTTCTCACCCGGCAGAGAGTTTTTGGTTACACACTCGAAGAACTCAGAATGATTATCGCGCCGATGGCGGAAAACGCGCAGGAACCGGTGGGCTCGATGGGGAACGATGCTCCGTTGGCGGTGCTTTCCAATAGACCGCAGTTACTGTACAGCTATTTCAAGCAACTGTTCGCGCAGGTGACGAATCCACCGATCGATCCGTACCGCGAAAATCTGGTCATGTCGCTGATGAGTTTTATCGGTCGCGAGGGTAACCTCCTGTCCGAGAGGCCCGAACACTGTCGACAGCTCAAGTTGCCGCATCCGATCCTTACAAACGACGATCTTGAGAAACTTCGTTCCCTCACCGAGGGAAAGTTCCGTTCGGCGGTGCTCCCGATATTTTTCGGTTATGAGGGAGAGTATCTGGAGAAAGCGCTTGAGGATCTGGTCGGGGAAGCGGAGAAAAAAGTTGACGAAGGTCACGCTTTGCTTATTCTGAGTGACCGTGGAACCGACGGCGACCGGATACCTATTCCGGCGCTGCTTGCCACTGCCGCGGTACACCACCATCTGGTGAAAGCGGGAAAACGTCAGTTGACGGGCCTGGTGGTCGAGACCGGTGAAGCGCGCGACGTTATGCAATTCGCGCTTCTGATAGGATACGGCGCAAGCGCAATAAACCCGTACATGGCGATCGAAATTATTGCCGATCTCAAGAAACAGGATAAGCTCACTCCGGAGCTGGATCTGGAATCCGCTATCGACAACTACATTACCGCCGCTAAAAAAGGCATTCTGAAGATCATGTCGAAAATGGGTGTGTCAACCATCCGAAGCTATCGGGGCGCTCAGATTTTCGAGGCGATCGGTCTCGACTCAAAGTTCGTCGACCGGTATTTCTCCGGCACTCCGTCCAGAATTGAGGGCATCGGCATCGATGTTGTCGCTCAGGAGGCTCGTAAGCGTCATTCGGCGGCATTCAAGGAAGAGAGTTCCAAGGTACTCGAGTCCGGTGGAAATATTCACTACCGAAAGGATACCGAAAGGCATCTGCTGACCCCACAGTCGGTCGGATTCATCCAGAAGGCAATGCGTACCGGGGATAAAAATGCATACCTTCAGTACGCCGCCGAAGTCAACGACCGAACGCGAAACCTTTGCACCATTCGCGGGCTGTTCGATTTCAAAAAGCGGCAAAGTATACCGGTCGAGGAGGTCGAGTCGGTAGACAGAATCGTAAAGCGTTTTGTATCGTCGGCTATGTCGTTTGGCTCGATCAGCAAAGAAGCTCATGAAACGATCGCGATCGCCATGAACCGTCTCGGGGCTCAGAGTAACTCCGGTGAAGGTGGTGAGGACGAAGTTCGATACAAACCTTTGCCCAACGGCGATTCCGCAATGAGCCGCGTTAAACAGGTGGCATCGGGACGATTTGGGGTAACCAGTCATTACCTTGTCAATTCTCAGGAGCTTCAGATCAAGATGGCCCAGGGCGCAAAGCCCGGAGAGGGCGGTCAGTTACCGGGGCATAAGGTAAACGAAATCATCGCCAAAGTGCGTCACAGCACGCCCGGGGTGATGCTGATTTCACCGCCGCCGCATCATGACATCTATTCGATCGAAGACCTGGCACAATTGATATTCGATTTGAAAAACGCGAATCCCGATTGTCGTGTCTCGGTGAAACTGGTGTCCGAGGTCGGAGTTGGGACGGTTGCCGCCGGTGTAGCCAAGGGGAAAGCCGACATGGTCCTGATCAGTGGGCATGACGGGGGAACCGGGGCGTCGCCGATATCCTCTATCAAGTATGCCGGAGCACCCTGGGAGATCGGACTTGCCGAAACCCAGCAGACGCTAGTACTCAACAAACTTCGTGACCGAATTCGTGTCCAGACCGACGGTAAGTTGATGACCGGTCGGGATGTGACAATCGCCGCACTCCTCGGTGCGGAGGAGTACGGTTTCGGTACTATGAGCCTCGTGGCGATGGGTTGCGTCATGATGCGGAAATGCCACCTGAACACCTGTCCCGTGGGAGTTGCGACGCAGGATCCGGAACTGCGCAAGCGTTTCGCGGGGAAACCCGAGTATCTGGTGAATTTCATGACGTTCATCGCGCAGGATGTCCGGGAGCATATGGCAATGCTTGGGTTCAGGACAATGGATGAGATGATCGGTCGTGTCGACGTTCTCGATGTGGAGCAGGCGGTGGATCACTGGAAAGCCCGGGGACTCGACTTCTCGCGCATACTTACCAAAGTGGAACCGCCTGAGGGTGGATTCATTCGTTGTGTCTCATGCCAGGATCATAATCTCGGCGTATGTCTGGATAATGAGCTTATCAAGAACGCGAAAGACGCGCTCGAGAAGAAAACACCGGTCAGTCTATACTCCTCCATTCGTAACCGAAACCGTACGGTTGGGGCGATGCTGAGTTCGGTTGTCTCACGAAAGCACGGTTCCGCCGGATTGCCCGATGGTACGATCAAGGCTAAATTCGTCGGGTCGGCCGGACAGAGTTTCGGGGCCTTTCTGGCGTCGGGTATCACATTTGAACTCGAGGGGGATACAAATGATTATGTGGGCAAAGGACTCTCCGGCGGTCGTCTGATCATTTATCCTCACAGGAGTTCTTCATTCAGACCCGAAGACAATATCATTGCCGGTAACGTAAACTTGTTCGGAGCCACCAGCGGCGAGCTATTCATAAATGGAATGGCGGGAGAGCGGTTTGCGGTCAGAAACAGCGGCGCTACGGCGGTTGTCGAAGGCGTGGGTGATCACGGATGTGAATACATGACCGGCGGAACGGTTGTGGTACTTGGAAAGACGGGGATCAATTTCGCGGCGGGAATGAGCGGCGGAATCGCATACGTGCTCGACGATAACCAGTTGTTTGACACTCGGTGTAATCTGGAAATGATCGATATCGAGCCTCTTCTGGAAAAAGAGGATCAGGAGTTGCTTCACGGCCTTGTGAAAAGGCATGTCGAATACACCGGAAGTGAGCATGCGTCACGCATACTGAGAGACTGGGAAAGCATGTTACCGCAATTTGTCAAAGTGTTCCCGATCGATTA
The DNA here is from genome assembly GCA_964346405.1 of uncultured Fibrobacterota bacterium. Taxonomy (GTDB): domain Bacteria; phylum Fibrobacterota; class Chitinivibrionia; order Chitinivibrionales; family CAYFVL01; genus CAYFVL01. The sequence goes on along the minus strand of CAYFVL010000061.1, from coordinate 10,425 downwards.
CCGACGGGCGCTTGAGCGTATCAAAATTGAGCAGTCAAAGGAAACCGAAGTGGTGTCGGTGACCGAGGAGGTCTACGGATAATGGGAAAAGCTACCGGATTTATGGAAATCCCACGACGGACCGCGCAATATCGCCCGAAAGAGGAGCGGCTGCGGGACTATAAAGAAGTTATCGGCGTTCTCGGCTATGAGGAAGCACAAGACCAGGGCTCGCGCTGCATGGATTGCGGTATTCCGTTCTGTCATGCCGTCGGATGTCCCGTGTACAACCTGATCCCGGAATGGAACGATCTGGTATACCGCGGAAAGTGGAAAGAAGCCTACGATCGGCTCAATCTTACCAACAATCTGCCCGAGATCACCGGTCGTATTTGTCCGGCGCCCTGCGAGACCTCGTGCACTCTTTCAATAAACGCCGCACCCGTGGCGATCAAGAGCCTTGAGCTTGCGATTATCGAACGCGCGTTCCAGGAGGGGTGGGTAGTCCCCCAACCGCCGAAACACGAAAGCGGGTATCGGGTTGCGGTTATCGGCTCGGGTCCCTCCGGACTGGCCGCCGCCCAGCAGATTCGTCGGGCCGGCCACGATGTAGTCGTCTTTGAGCGAGGCTCCAAAATCGGCGGGATACTCAGATACGGGGTTCCCGATTTTAAACTGGACAAATCGGTAATCGACCGACGTCTCGAACAGATGAAGGCCGAAGGTATACGGTTTGAGACCGATGTCGTGATGGGGGAGGATATCTCCGCTCGATATCTGCTTCGTTCGTTCGACGCGGTTGTGCTCACCGTTGGGGCGGGGCACCCGCGCGATCTTCCGGTTCCGGGCCGCGGGTTTGACGGTATCCATTTCGCAATGGACTTTCTGACCAGGTCCAATAGATATATCGGTGGAGAGATCTCCGAAGATGACCTGATCTCAGCGAAGGGTAAGAATGTTCTCGTAATCGGTGGCGGAGACACCGGCTCAGATTGCGTAGGAACGTCAAATCGCCAGGGCGCAAAGAACGTTCACCAGTTCGAGATCATGCCAAAGCCGAAAGATTGGCACGAATCCAACAATCCTGAATGGCCGGACTGGCCGATGATCCTTCGTACGTCCTCTTCTCACGAGGAGGGCTGTGAGCGCGAATGGTGTATCACCACGAAGAAGTTCACCGGAGCCGGCGCGCGAATCACTAAGGGGCATTTCGCACGAATTGAATGGAAACCAAAGAAGTCGGGCGGATTTATTATGAAGGAAATTCCGGGATCTGAGTTCACGCTCGATTTGGATCTGGTTCTGCTTGCCATGGGTTTTGTGCATACCGAACACAACAAACTGGTCGATGATTTCGGGGTCGAGTTGGATACTCGAGGAAATGTGAAGGTTGACGAGAACTATGCATCGTCGGTAGAAGGAGTCTTTGCCGCGGGAGATGCTCACACCGGACCGTCGCTGGTGGTTAGGGCAATCAACCACGGCCGGATTGCCGCCGAGGGAGTCAGCAAGTACCTGACCGGGAAAATGAAATAGATCCAGAGTATGCACATCCGGTATTTCCAGCATGTACAGTTTGAAGATCCGGGGGAGATTCTCACCTGGGGATCGGATCGCGGACACCATTTCGACGGTGTCCGCCTGTTTGCAGGGGAGCGGGCTGAGGTTTCGGATGATACCGATATGCTTCTGGTTATGGGTGGTCCCATGAGCGTCCATGATGAAAAGGCGTATCCGTGGTTGCGGGAGGAAAAACAGGCCGTTGCCGCCGCGATTTCGGGCGGAAAAAAGGTGATTGGTATCTGTCTGGGGGCGCAACTGATCGCCGAGGTCCTGGGCGGTATGGTGCGCAAAAACGACCAACCTGAGATTGGCTGGTTTTCTGTGTCCGCGACCGAACACACATCCCATTCACGGATTTTCTCGGTCCTGCCGACCTCCTATGATGCATTTCACTGGCATGGAGAAACGTTCGATATTCCTCCCGGAGCGATTCGCACAGCCTCCAGCGCAGCTTGTGCCAATCAGGCATTTGAGTACGATGAAGGTCGTGTGATTGGGCTGCAGTTTCATCTCGAATCCTCCATGGCTTCCGTTGCCCGCCTTATCGAGAACTGCCGTGATGAGATGATCGCGGACACCTACGTTCAGGGCGAGCAGGAGATGCTGCGAGAATTTTGTGGGTTTGATATTCTGAAAAGTAATATGTATTCCCTGATGGACGAACTTGTTTTGCGGTAGCGATTCTCGGCCCTGCTGAGACTGATTATTCATCGATAATTGCCGCGTATCGAGCACATTCGGCATCTAGTCCGCGGCGGTCGAAAGAGAGGTGGGCATCAACTATTTTTCAGTTAGATTTATGTAAGGAACGGAGCGATTACCCGCGATTGAATCGCTCAGTTGGTAGGCAAACTTAACTGCCCGTAGCGCGGAACCGAGGGGAATCGATGCACGAAGAATGTGGCATATTCGGTGTTTGGGGAAATGAAGAAGCGGCTCGACTAACCTACCTGGGGCTCTATGCCTTGCAGCACCGCGGCCAGGAAAGTACCGGGATCGTTGCGGGCAATGGTGACAAACTGGCTATCCATCGGGGCATGGGGCTCGTTAATCAGGTTTTCCTTCAGGACGATATCTTTGCGAATCTCAACGGCTCGACCGCAATCGGGCATAATCGGTATTCCACTACCGGCTCATCCACACTCGCCAACGCACAACCGATACTGATCAACTGCAAAATAGGACAGATCGCGGGCGCCCACAACGGCAATCTTACCAACGCTAATCATCTTCGGAAAGAAATGGAGAATGACGGCTCAATTTTCGTGTCTTCGACCGACACCGAAGTAATAATGCATCTGATTGCCCGATCCAAACACGACTCGATCGAGGCGATGATACTCGATGCCTTGTCTCGGGTCAAAGGAGCCTTCTCAATTCTGTTTCTCACCAAAGATGCCATGTATGCCGCGCGCGATATCCATGGGGTTCGTCCTTTGATTCTGGGCAAACTGGACGGCGCGTACTATGTATCTTCCGAAACCTGTGCGTTCGATCTGGTTGGCGCCGAAATGATCCGGGAAATCGAGCCCGGAGAAATGGTCAGGATCGATTCGAACGGTTACACCGGCTATAAGATTCCAACCTTTGAGAATCACACCAGGCTCGCGCACTGTGTTTTCGAGTTCATCTATTTCTCGCGCCCCGACAGTTACGTGTTCGGGGAGAATGTCGACAAAATCAGGCGCCGGTTAGGTCGTCGTCTGGCCGAGGAACACCCCGTGCCGAACGCCGATCTGGTAATGGGAGTCCCCGATTCCGCGACAACCGCCGCGCTTGGATACTCGGAGGCATCCGGAGTTCACTACGACATCGGGCTGATTCGAAACCACTATGTGGGCAGAACGTTCATTCAACCTGCCCAGCAGACCCGCGATTTCGGTGTCGGGATAAAGTTCAACACCGTAAAAGGCGTGCTCAAGGAAAAAAGCATTGTTGTGGTCGACGACTCAATCGTTCGGGGTACCACCATGCGAAAAATAATCAAACTTCTGCGCTCCGCCGGACCTAAAGAAGTGCACCTTCGAATATCCTCACCCCCGATAATATGCCCCTGCTTCTACGGTATCGACATGCCGACAAAACAGGAACTGATCGCGCACGAAAAGACCATCGAGGATATCCGGGCATACATGGATGTCGACTCGATCGGCTATTTGTCAAATGAAGGACTTCTGTCGGTAGTCCCCGATTCCGAAAATTTCTGTGCAGCATGTTTCAGCGGGAAGTACCCGATGCCGATTGGGGAGTAAGGGCGAGCGTTTTTATGTTTGTTTTTGGGGGCCTGATTTTGGGGGACAAGAGGCGAGAAACGTTACTTTTCGCAGACTTGGATCGTTCTTTTTTGCTTACGCCGCAAAGCGGGAGTGCCGGTGGGCAGGGGGTTGCCGCGTCGAGGCGTGGTCGTGACCGGCCTCCACGAGACATTGTCGATCGTTGTATGTTGTGGATAATGACAAGTGGTTCAGGGGCAATACATCATCAACATATCGACTATTGCAGAGAGTAATTGCCTATCCTGAGTTTTCCCTGGAGACCCGGCTTTATTACCGCAATGCTGATTTGGATCGTCGTGAATATGCCCAGGAATGATATCGTCCTTATCCAGGCCGGGGCTACCCATTCTAGAAAGCACAGAATGGCAAGGGCGATCATCCAGGTCGGGATGAAGAAGAACCGCGGTCTGAATTTGGTGAGTTCCATGAAGGCCCCAAACGGAACCCCGATCAGCAAAAATAGGCTCATAAAAACGTCTTCAAATGACTGTGTCGACCAAATAGGCTGTATAAACAGCGCGATAGTCGATGTTATCAAAACCCACAGCAGAAATCCCAGGTTGAATATGATGAACATTTGTCATTTTCTCCTTCTTTGATGAGTAACAAAGCACGGTGTTTGGGCTTCAAATCTATGATCGCTATCCTTCAGTAGCGACGGCTTAATGCCGCATGAAAATCATAACCACTCTGTGTTGGTTCGTACGGCTTCAGTCTCAGGTGCGGAGTCTTCCATTTGACCCTAATCAGGCCCCCCCCACAAATCGTCCAATGAATATAATAGTTTTCGTACTTGCTTCCTCTATCAAGAAAAAGAATGGATGATTGGCGCTGAAAAAAGGCGGACAGTATCCGATACCTACCACACCGGTTGCAGCAACCGCTTCAACTCCTTGTTCATCGACTGCAATAGATGCTACATGCTGTATATCGCCAATAAACAAGGGGTCCTTGCGTCCGGTTATTCCGGAAAGATCTGCTTTGTTGAGATCAAAAAGCTCAACTATGCCCAACTCTTCCAGGCAGCTCCTCACGGAAGCCCCGGTTGTCATGGAGAATTTTGGGAGCATTACCGAAACCTCAGTCTTCACGAGCTTCTTCTCCCATGAACGAAGTGTCTGAAGATTCAGTTTTTTCTCGAAGTCTGCCAATCCATCTATATCTTCGGGGAGAATAATGAGCATATTCAGATGGTTACCCTTCATGGGTATCCGCACCATGGAAAGGCTGTCACTCGTCCAGTACTCATACTCTTCGGTCTGGGCCATTGCAGCGACTCGGATGGTGTCTTCACGGGAGGGATAAAAATTGATGGAGTCGGCGTGATGGGTTTTGAATGCGTGCAACCATTTGCCTTTGAAATTCACCGTGTTCACGAAAACCATTCTCGTCGGGTCAGGTAGCCGCGCCCGGTCAACAATTTGTACGATTTTGCCGGAAGTCGTTTCGGATACCCAGGAATTTATCTGTTTCACCACCTCGTCTTTCCGGCTGAAGTCGACTGAGATCGGATCTATTCCGTGTATGCGCCGTAAGTGATGGCGATACGCCGGAAGAATCTGATAGCCAGTTTGTATCCATACCCCATTGTTCGACCTGATGCTCGATAACCCGCTTTTGGTGATTACTTTGAAGCTGGAGTTCATGTAAGAGTAATAGGCATTGAGATCCTCGTCATCTCCTTCAAGCCCCAGAAAATCGGTCAACTCCGTCTTTGTGCTACCCTTTGCTCCGGCATGAAGAACGGCGAGACAGCTCGAAATGCTGAATGGCTTAATACAAGGTTTTCAGTATCCACGACCATGGATTTGTAAATGTCGATAGCTACTGAGGATATGTTTTCCCCCATGTCTCGGGGCACTGCACGGGATACCGATGTAACGGTGAACAAAATTCCTAGCAGGTAGTAGAATCTCATGCTCGCGGCACTTCTTGCTTGCATTTTATTTCCTCTCCAGTGTTCTTCTCTGGATGCGCGTTTTTTGGAGGGGCAAGCCGTGTTTCTTTCTATCGACGCTTGCCGGGACGTGTCATAGCCCAGCGTTTCGAATAAAGCCAATGCGGCGCGGGTCAGGTTTGAGCCTTCGAATCCCTGCAAGGCTGCTTTAATTTTTTCCTTGGTCTCAATACTCATCTGAGGAATGTCCTATTTCAGTTTCTTTATCTCGGTGTTCGCCAGGAGCGATTTCATCTGGGTTATCGCGGTTTCGTTCAGCTTCAGCAGTCGCTCGGGGGCGTCCAGGCCCTGCTGCACAAGGAGCGCGTTGATGCTCTCCAGATTCGAGAGGACCACAAGCTGCTCGATCGCCGCATAATCACGAATATTACCTTTTTTACCTGGGTGGGCGCGACGCCACTGCCGGGCGGTCATGCCAAACAGGGCGACATTCAGCAGGTCGGCCTCGCCGGCATAGATTGCATTGGCCTGTTCTTTTGAAATCTGCGCCGGGATCAGTTTGTCTTTTATAGCATCGGTGTGTATGCGGTAATTCACCTTCGCGAGGGTTCTCTGAAGGTTCCATTCGAGGTTAAGTCGTTGATTTTCTTCCTGCTTGAGGCGCTTGAACTCGGTGATCAGGTAGACCTTGAATGCCGGGCTTATCCACATGCTGAATTCAAAGGCTATGTCAATATGGGCGAAAGTGCCGCCATAGCGTCCGGCGGTCGCATTCAGGCCAATTGCATTGGTTTTGGCGACCCATTCCTTGACGCTGATTTTGTAGCTGTTCAGCCCTGCCTGACTTCTAATTATGGCGAATTCGCCATAATTGAAATCGGGGTTATGTACGCTCTCCCAGATCCCGAGAAACTCAACCGTGTTTCTATTCCTGAGCCAATCGGCCATAAAGAAATCGCCATCCTTGGCCTTGAGCATGTCGGTAAGAGAAATGTAATCCTGGTCATGGAATCTCTTCATCGAGACGGTAACACCTTGTACCGTCAACCCTTTATTCATCCCAATCTCCTTATGTCGGAATCGCATACACTCCGTTCACAGAATAACCAGCCAGGTAACCAGTTCAAAACTGTCCATCCTTGTGACCTGTTTCCCTTTGGGTATCAGCAACGCACTCCGGTCTGTCGTAAGTTTGCTACTGCTTCGCTTTCTGAAAATGTACACAATCTCATCGACAGCCCTGCGCAGTAGCTCGGAGTGCCGATCCATTTTTGCGCCATTCTGCGTGGCAGTATTGAACAGGTCGCACAACTCGGCATACGGCTCCCGCACACCCTGGCACATGCGCCTGAATATTTAGAGAATATGCTTGGCATTCACGTAATTGTATCTCACCGTCCCGTCAATCGCCCACATTGCCGTAATTATGATTGTCCCGTATCGCGGAATTCTGCATCTATTGCCTCATCTTTATCTTAGCGTTTTTCACCCGGCAAGGACGCCGGGTGATTCTCAGCGCGGCATTATACAAAATAGCTTCCATTTGTTTCGCTTTTCGGCTGTTTCTGCAGTTACACGGGCTATGGTGTCATCAAATGGAGAAAGGATGAGCTGCCGGTTCTTATTCAGGGGTTCCTGCAATTCCGGTTCTAATCGTTTTTTCATTCCACGAGCAAGGACTATTATCAGTGGCTGTGAGCCCTGAATGAGATAATGCAGGACGTCTTTCTCGATTTTCGACTGAAAGCCGCTGACTACACATCGACCACGTTCACGCTGTTCTATCGCCCAGTCATAGCATTTCAGGACTGCTGAAGCCGATATATTCCGACTGCAAAGAAATGCGATCTTTGGTAGTTCCAAAAGGTGGGTGTTGCCAAGCATTTTCATAGCGGTCACTGTTTCTTCCGTAGAATACGTCTGCTCTTTTTCTGCTTGCCAAGATTTTCGACCCGCTTGGCCTCAATCAAAAAGTCCACTTCGACCTTTGAGAGTTGTTTCGCAGTGTTCTGGCGGTATTTATCGTATTCCAGTTGCGCTTTGCGAGCAGCGTCTTCATGACTGACTTTTCCGGCATGGGTCAATATGTCTCGCTCACCCAACCGCAAAAAATCATCGAGTTTGGCAATCCAGTCACGCATGTACAACGGCCGCTTGTTCAATGCCTGCACTTCAGCAAAATCGAGATATGCCGTGACGATTTTGTTCAGGGCGTCAATTTCTTCCTGGTTCAGGTAGTTTTTGGCGATTGCCACATCGTTCTTCCGTGGTTTCTCTCCCGGCCAGTTTGTCAGGCCCATATAGGGCAATTCGGCGTTGGCCCGCTCCGAGACTATCTCCGCCGCTGTTTTGCCATGTGCCGCCCAGTGCATCTTGTTCTGCACCGTTGCGAAGAACTGTTTTGTAATATCCTCGCTCGGGTCATAATCGATGCTCGTCGCGTAGATATCGAGCACCTGTCGCCAGAATACCTTTTCTGAGGTGCGGATATCGCGAATACGAGACAGCAATTCCTGGAAATAATTGCCCCCACCGGCATTTTTAAGCCGCTGGTCATCCAGCGCAAAGCCCTTCATGATGAATTCCTTGAGCTGCTGTGTCGCCCATATCCGAAACTGGACGCCCCGGTGCGATTTTACCCGGTAGCCGACCGAAATAATGACATCGAGATTGTAGTACTCGATATCCCGCGATACCTGCCGGGAGCCCTCGGTTTGAACTGTTGCATATTTTGCCACAGTTGCCGCCGGAGTAAGCTCTCCTTCATCGAAGACATTGCGTATATGCTTGGAAATCACCGATTTATCGCGTTGGAACAGCTCCGCCATCTGGTTGAGGGAGAGCCAGACAGTTTCTCCCCTGAATTGTACCTCAATGCGGGTATGGCCGTCTTCGGTCTGGTAGAGGAGGAACTGGGAATCGGAGCTTTGGGAGGTGAGGGAGTTCATGCGTCATTCCCTTCGGATTCAAGTTCTTTGCCCATGCGGTATTTGATGTCGTAGTTGATGATGAAATCGAGTTCGGCGTGGGTAAAACCGTAGTGCAAACCGAAGTATGAATCAATTTCATCAATAATTGGTTTTACAGCATTAAAATCACCAAACAAATCAACCTGCTCAGTTTCTTCCTCACTCTTTTCCTGCTCTTCCGTCTGCTTCTTCAAATCATCAATAAGAACCTTGGGATGCACTTTCTCCTGTACGTAGAGCGGCGGTGCATGCACAATCAAATCCGACCAGTCCTGTTCATCCTTTCCGCGCCACACCAGTTGCGGGTCAAGGTCACGGTTGCGTCGTTCGTATGCCAACTGAATAGGCGTCTTTTCATCTTTGCGCATCACCGATTCAAACTCGGCCGTAGGGATGTTCTTGCGCTTGGCATCATCGTGTGTGATCGCTTCGACGGATTTTGGCGTCTTATTTTTCCGTGTTCCTTTTGGCATTATCTATTCCTCAATCGCATTTGAGGCTACCAAATCGAGAATTTCGGAATAGAAGGTATCGCGAACTTTGTCTTTTATCTGAAGCTTCAGGATTTTCCGGTACTCCTGGGCGTTTTCCTTGAATATGCTGACATAGATTTTATCGGTGTATAAGGGGTACTTGAAATTCCCCATATCAACACAGTCCCGCAAGGCTTCGGTAAATTCTTTACGGTAATTTTCCTCTTCAAAGTAAGCGATGACAAAATCTTCATCGCGCTGGTTGATATAGGTGGTTCCGCCTCCGGTTTTCCTGTTGAGCGTATCGATGACAATATCCAGAATTGCCTTGCGGAGCAACCGGGCACGTTCACTCTCGGTGATAAGCATCCCAAGGTTAAGAAATGCCCGGAAATCAAAGATACCCAGCACTGTGGTTTTGGTAGGGAAATCTGCTTCCCTACCAAACTGATCACGAAGCGCCATCTTAAGTGAATTCAATCTCTTACCGCGTATGACCTCGTACCCGTATCGGGCCAATTCAAATTCATGTTTTGCCAAATATGTAGTAATCGTTCGAACTGACACCTCAAAAAAGGCAGCAACATGCTCCTTGAGCAGAACCGCTTTATCTTCAAATACAACGCATTCAATGTGAGTCGCTTTGCGAATTTCTTCCAAGGCAAAGGGGTTGTTGAGAATATTTTGCCGGTCTACACCGGAAACGGTTAAATCTTTTGCCATAAATCAGTCCTTTTGCCCAGTAATTGCCGAATCTATCATGGTATCGAAAGATGACCGGATTTTCGCTTCAAAATCTTGCTCAATCTCATAGATTTCTGTGAGTTCCGCAAACGCCCACTGTCCAAATGTTATTCTCTTTTCCACGGGCGCCATCGATAACGATACCGCATTTGTGGGCTGCTTTATGGAATATTTTCTCTGCACTTCGCGTGCTTAGGGGGTATTCGGCTTGGCGCCTTGAAATACATAATGCGCGGAATCTGAAACGCGTAAGTATTCCCGCAGCAGCGATGCCTTGTCGGAAAGAAGTGTATAGCGATCTTTATCTCCTTTTCCTCTTATATGGATCATACCTTAAGATATCCTTGAGGAATGCTGTCGGTGCGCCTTTTATAGCCTGCTACATATTTCCGGATAATGTCGGTACAGCCTTGCCCGGTTAGATTCTTTATTTGAATACTACACGTTTTTGCGTGTAGTATTCAAATATAAATAAGGCTATAATGTAAAAATTTTTGATTCCTTAGTTAAAATCATGATAATCA
>CAYFVL010000060.1:0-23996 GCA_964346405.1 uncultured Fibrobacterota bacterium | reverse complement strand
CGTGCAACAGCTTACGCAGAATGCCGTGAGTTGATTGCGAAACTTGGGTTAAGGTTCCGGTCAACTTTGTTCTTGCGGCCAGGACAAGGGCAGGGGCCATTTTTCTGGTGAGGTCGCCGCCGATGGCCACCAGAAGCTTCGCCGCTTCCGCACTGGCGAGTCGTCGCATGACTCCTTTTTTCTGAACCACCAGAGACCCACAGTATCGCTTCGCTATCATACCGACCCGTAAGGTCAGGAATGCATTGGCACTGCCCGACAGCACCGACCCGGCGAATAGCCCCGTCACCTGTTGCACGCCGGGGATTGAACCGACGGCTCCTCCCAGGGCACCCTCAACCATGTTGCCGGCGATCTCGGATATGTCGATATCCTCGATTTCGCTGGTCAGAAAGGCGGTTGCCGCCACATTCGCATACAGATGCAACATATCGCGGAAAGTCGGCCGCTGGTAGTAGATGTGAGAAATACGCCAGATCATATGGGACTGAGTGGATAAAACAAGCAGTGAATCCAGACTGCCACTTTGAGATATTGCCGTGCTCAGGAACACCGCCGAAGCCGCTTCCTTGATAACCCCTTCGGCTTTTGCGTTTAAAACCGACAGGGCTTTCTCTATTTCGACCGTATCATCGAGAGGCATCTCTTTTACATATCGATTTGCCGAGAGCCGACGACGAAGAGTCCGCAAATGGGCATCGAAAGCAGGGCCATCGGTGGTTTCAGGAGGAGCGATGGGGCGGGGGAGCCGAATGTACAAAACAACCGGCACTCCGGCCAAAACTGCATAGAGTCCAAGAAGAAACCAGAGCACGATCGAGCCGAACCGGGGACTGATATGGGACGCAAGGCTTACCACCTGCTCGGTCTGGTTGATCATGAACAGGATAAAGCCGAACCCGAACAGAAGGGCCAGACAGGCAACGATAGTCTTCAATGTTCTGCTCATGAATGCCTTACGCTATCACTTCATTGGCTCGATGGAATGAATTCCAGGATAAAACATAGATCTTGCAGTCTTCCGAAGGGAATACGATGCTGCGAGGGAGGTATTCTGAATGCCGTTCACTCAAAATGGAAAATGGGATGTGGAAAAAACAAATGGTCGCTACCTGCGTGGTTTTATTGATGACATTAACTATATTTGAAAATCGGCCCGTTTTTTTTCATCAACGGCGACTGTTCGCCAAACACATTCCAGCACAAGGAGACCTGCAGTATGCCGCCTTCAGACAAAATTCACGAAACCCTCAAGCATGTTTTCGGATTCGATACCTTTCGACCAAACCAGGAGTCCATCGTTCGGGAAACCATTGCCGGCAAAGACTGTTTCACGGTCATGCCGACGGGGGGAGGGAAGTCGCTTTGTTACCAGCTTCCGGCCCGGCTTATGGAAGGTGCCTGCATCGTTGTCAGTCCCCTCATCTCGCTCATGAAAGACCAGGTCGATGCCGCTACGGTAATGGGACTGCGAGCGGCGTCCATCAACAGCTCGCAACCAGACCGCGAACGGACGGGCGCGCTTCGGGCTTTGAATGCCGATGAACTTGATCTGGTGTATGTCTCACCCGAGCGTTTTTCAATGGAGAGTTTCCTCAATTGCCTCAGGCGCGCCACCATCAGTTTTTTTGCCATTGATGAGGCGCACTGCATATCCGAATGGGGACACAATTTCAGACCCGACTACCTTTCTCTCTCCGAAATGGTTCGGCAGTTTCCATCCGTTCCGGTATCGGCGTTTACCGCAACGGCTACTCCGCCTGTACAGCAGGACATTATCGAGCGTTTGCGATTGCGCGAGCCTCATGTCGTTCGAGCATCATTCAACCGTCCGAACCTCAGCTACGAGGTTATCCCGAAGCAAAGTGTCGAAATACAAATTCTCGAATTCGTAGAACGGCACAAGGGATCTTCGGGTATTGTTTACCGCACGACACGAAAGAGCGTTGACGAAACAGCGTCACTCCTTGCCCGGGAGGGGATATCCGTCCTGCCGTATCATGCCGGGCTTGGTGACGATGAGCGGGTGCGCAATCAGGAGCGTTTCGACAGAGACGAAATTGACGTGGTTGTGGCAACAATCGCGTTCGGAATGGGAATAGACAAACCGAACGTACGATACGTCCTCCATGGTGATCTTCCAAAAAACATGGAGAGCTATTATCAGGAAACCGGTCGTGCCGGGCGGGACGGCGATCCGTCGCAATGCGTATTGTTTTTCGGCAGAGGCGATATTCCCAAGATACGGTACTTTATAGATCAGGTCGAGGATCGGACCGAGCAGGAACGCTTGTTTCGATCTCTTAACGACATGGTCTCCTATGCAGGTAATGCTACAACCTGTCGACGGCGCAGAATACTATCGTACTTCGGCGAGAGTTGGCCCGAAGAAAACTGTGGTGGTTGCGACGTATGCTGTCGTCCGTCGGAAAAGGCGGACGTGACCGTTGATGCACAGAAAGTACTTTCGGCCATTGTTCGCACGGGATCTCGATTTGGGGCGGCACACATTATCGACATCGTGTCGGGCGCCGATACCAAACGAATACGTCAATTCGGTCACGATTTACTTCCTACCTATGGGACGGGATCTGAAAAGCCGAAAAAGCATTGGCGAGAAATTATCGATCACCTGCTTTCCCACGACGTGCTTCATCAGAGTGATGGACGGTTTCCGGTGCTGGGTCTGAATGCCGCCGCACGTTCGATTCTTAGGGGAGAACGACCTTTCGAAGTGGTCAGGCCAAAACGGATAGCCGAGCTTGACACGTCGGCGTCTCAGATTCCGGAGAATCACGAACCCGAACTGTTCGAACAGCTCCGCGCACTTCGTCGACGACTTGCCACCGAACGCAGCGTTCCCCCATACGTGATCTTTTCAGACAAAAGCTTGCGGGACATGGCAGCCAAAATGCCCCTTACCGAAGAACGGATGCTTTCGGTGCACGGAGTGGGAGATGCGAAATTGGAGCAGTACGGACAGATTTTCCTCCGGGAAATTCAGGATTACGTTGAAGCCAATCCCGACAAAGCTCCCCCAACGGACCAGGAATACGGGGCACTACGTAGAAGAAACCTCCGCCCCAGGAAAAGCCGAAAAACCGAACTCGGTGCAACTTTTCTCGAAACCCACCGCCTTCTCAATGAAGGCAAGAGCATCGAGCAGATTGCCGAAGAGCGATCGCTTGCATGCGCGACCATTTTCGATCATGTCGAACGCCTCGTCCGGGAAGGAAAAATATCGGATATCGAGCGTTTCGTGGAAACGGACAGAATTTCCTACATTGAAGAGCTACTCTCCTCCTGCACGACTGGGCTTCTTCGGGATGTAATGGAATCTTCCAACCGGGAGATAAGTTACGAAGACGTCCGGATGGTCCGCGCCCGGAGGGATGCCTCAACTCCGGTCGCGGAAGAATGACTCCTTGCGGAAAAGTCGTTTTTCAAGGTTTGACGGTTGACGGTTGACGGTTGACGGTTCGAACTCGTGCTCAGCGATATTGAAAGCGTTGCGGCACTCGAATTTCTGATTTGGGAATACGGATGGAGGCTAATTCAGGTTTCTTTTGCCTTTCCCCATAACTCCGACCGTGTGGCCCGTTATCGTTGACGGATAGTATCTGCGTGCTCGTGTCGATCTCACGGATTATCGCCGGAATACACTCCCGCACAGGGCCGATTTTTCTTCGACTCCCTTCGAGTTCCTTTCTGGCCGAATGGTTCGACAACGTGATCCCCCCGCCCTCCGTCTCCCGCCGCATTCAGAACAACGGTCGGTTTCGGTCACTGGAATTGCGACTGGAAAGGTTTTTGCTTTTGTTAGAAAGCTGTTTGGGAAAATGGGATCCCGAACTAGCCCAAGTTTCGCAGTCGAGAGCGAGCAACAGCTTACGCAGAATGCCGTGAGTTGATTGCGAAACTTGGGCTAGCGCAAAAGGCGCAGGTTCCCCATCACTGTATAGCGGGTGCGGCAATGCGGATCGAAGAGTAGAACGGCACACAACTAATTAATGCTGATTGATTGCTTTATGCAATGTCGACTCTCACCGGCATGCGTATGAGACGATTATGCCGGAAATGGTACTGATTACCCCCGATCAGGGAAGGATACATGCTCATGAAATCACGACTCGGTACCTCCGGATGGACATATGAGCACTGGAAGGGATCTTTTTATCCTGAAAATGTTCCGAAACGAAAATGGTTGGAGTATTTCGTATCACAGTTCGATACGGTGGAGTTGAATGCGTCCTTTTACAGGATTCCGCAGAAAAGCACCGTGGAGTCGTGGAATACACGAGTACCGGACAATTTTCTGTTTAGCGTAAAATTCTCTCGTTTGCTCACTCACGTGAAAAAGCTGCGGAACTGCCGAGATGAGATTAATTGGTTTTACGACGTGTTTACGCCGTTGTTTCCCAAAACGGGGGTTTTCCTGTTGCAGTTGCCTCCATCGTTAAAGAAGAATCTTGGGCTTCTGGGGGATTTCTATGAAATGATACCGGATCGAACAGTACCTATAGCAGTTGAGTTCAGGAACACCACCTGGTACACGGATGATACTTATGCATTTATGCAGGATCGCGGCCTTGCATTCTGCGTGCACGATATGGGAGGGAAAGCCACCGAGCGCATTCAGACCGGACCACTTGCCTATGTTCGCTTTCACGGATATGACTCACAATATGGGGGAAGTTACACCGACGAAGCTCTGGCGGATTGGGCTGAATGGATAAACGACCTTTCGTCCAAAGGAATTCCGGTGTTTGCCTATTTCAATAACGATCTCGAGGGATTTGCCGTGCAGAACTGCAGATCGCTCCGGGAAATGGTTCGGGAACCGGTTCCCACGGTACACTAGCCCAGGTTTCGCAGTAGAGGGCGAGCATTATGCGTAAGATCGTGAAACGGCTTACGTATAATGCCGTTGGTTGCCGAAACTGGGTCGGGGCTCATTCATCTTTCTTCCGGCATGTATCATTTTCTTACCATGAATGTGCGGATTATCCGGGCCCCCAGATGAATTCGACAATCGCCGTATGTACCGGTATCGGTAAAAGAGTCCGGCATCCATTGATAGAAACGATCGATTCAGGAGAAATCATTACGAATGGCCAAAATTGCGGCGCTCGGACCCGCCGGGACGTTTTCAGAACTGGCGGCATCGGAGTATCTGGACCTTTTAGGGGAGAAAAGCGAAATTCGTCTTTATCCAACTATCGGAAAGGCGTTTTCCGCTGTTGAAAGAGAGTGTGACTGGGCGGTACTGCCGATTGAGAACATGGCGGAGGGATACGTTTCGATTGTGCTCGATCTGCTGATACCGTCCGACCTGGTAATAACCCATGAATTGATTCTTCCGATCCAGTTTTCATTGGCGGCAAACTGTCCCAGACTTGAGGATGTAGGGAAGGTATACGCTCAGTTCGTAACACAGGGACAGTGTGAGCATTTTCTTGATGGACTTGAGAATGTGTCCATTATTACGACTCACAGCAATGGGGCTTCGCTCGAGGAAGTACGCCGTGGGATCCCGGGCGAAGCGGCAATTGTGCCTGCCTTTACCACGGACAAATCGGATTTCCCTCTGGTGGTTGAGGGTATTGCCGACAGGGCGAACAACATGACCCGTTTTATCGCGGTCGGTCGGGATCTGCCGTTTTTTGATCCCGCTCGAGAATACAAGACCACTATACTTGTAGTCGAAAGTACCGACAGACCCGGTATTCTCAGCGATGTTCTTCAAGCCTTTGCGACGCGGGGGATCAACCTGGTCTCAATTATGTCGCGGCCGACAAAGGAGATGATGGGGAGATACCATTTCTTCATTGATGTCGAAGGACATAGCGACGAAACGCGAATCCGAGAGGCTCTGGAACAGATAAAGAATGAGAACACCATAAAGCTTCTGGGGACCTACCCAAAAGCCGAATTGCCCAAGGCAAGTAAGGCAGCGAATGCGCCCGAAAAGCCAAAAGGAAGCCGATTGATCTCTTCGATCGGGACGGTTCGTTTCCCCGAACCGGATCCCGTGAGACCACACGTGTACGTCGGCGCCGGTCGTGGACCGTATGAAAATACGCGTGAAGCGCTCAGCCACATTGATTTGAGTGTCGTCGCGGGAAAAAAAGTCCTCCTCAAGCCCAATGCGGGCCGTGTTGCCTCCGCCGACAGTGGGGTAGTAACCAATCCTCAGGTGGTTGCCGCGGTAATAGATATATTCCTGGAAGCCGGAGCGGTGGTGGACATCGGTGAAAGCCCAATCACCGGGGTAAAAGCGCTCGAAGCCCTGGAATCCTCCGGCGTCGCGAAGGTTGCCCGTGAGCGGGGGTGTACGCTTGTCGATATGGACGCGAGGCGATTTGTCCCGGTTTCTATTCCCGACGGCGTTGCGGTAAAGAGTATCAAGGTGTGTCCGGAGGTTCTGGAATACGATGCCATTGTGTCAATTCCGGTCATGAAAACCCATATGCATACCGGGGTCACTCTGGCGGTCAAGAATATGAAAGGATGTCTCTGGCGTCGATCAAAAGTGGATTTGCACATGCTTCCACGGATTGATGATTCGGCGGACAAGTCGCTGAACATCGCTATTACCGATATGTCTTCGGTCCTGCGTCCGCATCTTTCAGTGATCGACGGGACAATCGGCATGGAGGGTCTGGGCCCGAGTGCGGGCAAGCCAAAGGAACTGGGGGTGGTCGTGGTCGGCATCGATGCGTTCGCCGCGGACGCCGTTGCCTGCCGACTTATGGGGTATGAACCTGCCGAAATACCCCATCTGAGGCTGGGGGCGGAGCGCGGCTACGGAGTTGTCGAAGAAGAAACTATTCGGGTGATACCGTCGGATTGGAAACGATACGCTAAAAAGTTTGAGGAGTCGCCGCGTAATGTATCGGTGACATTCAAGGGCGTGAAGATTCTGGATGAACAGTCCTGTAGCGCTTGTCAATCGACTCTGTTGCTTTTCCTGAAACGGTACGGTGGTAAACTGTTCGACTACTTCCCGGGGGATACCGAGATTACCATGGCGATTGGGAAAGGCCATGCTTCTCTTCCTGAAGGCACGTTATGTATCGGAAACTGCACGGCTCGGCACAAGAATCGCGGCCTGTTTATCTCCGGCTGCCCTCCGGTTTCCAGTGAGATATTGAAGGCTATTGGCGGCCTGGGAGAGGATTGACTAACGGGTTATAAAAAAAGGGGAAGTAGTATGACTTCCCCTTTTTCTTTTTCTCCCGCCGCGGTCGGGTTAACGACCAATTCCAATGTTCCCAATGTATTTCTTGGTCTGTCCTCCGGAAAGGAGGTGAACGATCACACGATACACCCCTGGAGCCGCTTTTTGCCGTCTGTCCGTTGTTCCGTTCCAATAGAATCCGAGTACGGTGCTTTCCGAGTCGTCCCTGGAAGCCCGCAGATCGTCTGAGAGGACATTGTCCTGGTTCTCCTGGGTGTGCACCAGATTACCGATGGCATCGAAGATCAGCAGTACTCCGGTTATTCTATCTTCGGCAATCGAGTCGCTGGAAAACGTATGTGGTACAAGGATAGCGGCTCCGCCATTTGATTTCGCGTCTTCCAACACCTGATAAGAATGCCTCGCGGTCAATACCCCTTCTTCGTAATTTGGGGGGGTGAAGAACGTTGGGCTCATGGGGTTTGGCCCGACGGTAATTTTACCGGTTGCTCCCATAATCGAGACGGGGGCAAGGCGGTTTTCGCTCTTTGGAACGTTTATACCCTTGCTGTCAATGATCTTGCCCGAATTTCCCTTGAAACTGATTTTGTGCTGAGCTGTCAGGTTGTTACCGTTCTTCATGATCAAGGTAACTTCGGTCACATCGTTATTGGTTTTCAGCAGGTCCGTAAATATTCCAATACCGTCAAAGAATGTGCTGTCGGCAACCATCGATCCTCCTTCGGGAGACCACACCAACAGGATATCGGATGGTTTTATACTGTAGTCGAAAGACTCGGTGTTCCCCGGGCTGTAACCCGGCTTTGCGACAGGTTCGCTGAATTTGATTACTACCTTGTCCTTTGTACGATCACCCGAACCGTCGGCATATTTGATAACCGACCAGATGACGGGAGCCGCGCCGTCCGTCGCTATCACGGGTGTTTCCGTGTCCTCGACTTCATCAAGATCCTTTACCGACACATACGGAGTCCAACCAGTCTGGTTCGGCTCGGACTTACCCGAATAGGTGATTGCCACCATGTATGAGGAGTCGTTGGAGGAATCCCTGACCAGGCTGTCGATATAGAATTCGCCCGCATTATCCGGTAGTTTGATACTGAATCTCTCATTCAGGTTTTCATCCGGTGATATCGTGATGTTTTTATCAAACACCAGTCTCATATTATCGAGTATACCGTCACCATCGTTGTCCAGCGTTATCGCCTCTTTGAGGCGTGCCCCACGCGGGCGCAAGATAATGGTGATTTCATCTGAAACCGATTCGTCTTCGGGCTTGTGCACGGTTATGGCGCCTACCTTTCGGTAGGTAATTTCGCCTACCGAATACCATATCTGAAACTGGTCGGTTCCGCTCTGCACGGAGTCGATTTCGCCCGTTGTGGACCAAACTCCCTTTACCGGACCGATGAAGTTTCCGTATTTATCATAGCCCACGAGGCGGATAGTGGCGCCGCCGTTTGATGAAAGCGAAATTGTATCATTGGCGAACTCGATTAACGGATCGATCAACGATACGATCGCCAGCGAATCGAGTTTCCCGGCGAGGAGATTGAGATTCGTGTTGTCGGTCATCGGGTCGGGATTCCCCGACTGAGTGTCGGTGAAAGTGATCCTCACCGTGTGCCGAGGGTTGTCTTCGGGCACGGTATACAAGATCAGATCGATTTCCGTGGACCCGCCGGTAAAGCATAATTCCGTCGCCTGATCGAGCGGAATGAATTCACCGTCGATGACCACACCGGCCGTAAGGGTGTCGGCGATTCCGTCGCCACTGGTGTCGACCACGACCTTCTGTTCGACAAGATCACCAAACAGAGCCTGTCCACACCATGTCCCCGGTACCAGTCCGTCCTCATTCGAGATAGTTACTCTGGTAGTGATCGGTTGTCCGGCTTTCCGCTCATTCACCGGCGCGGTTACGTCTATTGTGACCAACCGCGGCGGTCCGACCGTGAATACGGCCTGAACCGTATCCGGGGTGGTGTTCTCGTCGTCGCGCATGGTAATACGTATCCAGCCGGAAGCCGTATCCGTGGGATCTGCCGTCCAATTTTGAACACCACTCTGCTCGGTGACGATTCTTCGCAGGTTATCGGACACCTGCCAGTCGACCGCCACCGGTTCCCATTCGTTTTCTCCGGTTGATTTCAAACCCATGGCGTAAAGCTTCATGGTTTGGTTTGTGTTTATGGTGAATGACTCTCTGATATCACTCGTGTCGTTGTTGAAGTAGATTTTCAGCTCCGTATAGGTGTAGGAGAGAACCTTCACCTGAATTGTGCCGGAGAGTCCGCTCTGATGAGTAGCCGTTACTGTAGCTTCCCCTTCCGATGCGATCCGGTTTATTCGCCCAGTACTAGAGGTAATCGTACTTGGTTCCGCCGTGACTACCTCTGCGGCACTGGATGACCAGGTAGTAGGATTGGAGAGAGCAACGAAGTTACCATATTGGTCTCTGAGTACTGCCTGTACGGTTTCAAAGGTTCTGGTGGAACTAATCGAGATTTCTGAAATGGTGTTTTCAAAGCTGTTGAGGAAATCACGCGGATTGCTTTGTCCCGGTTCAAAAACCAGAGTGTCGGCCTCGGACGGTTCGACTTTGACTTGCAGTGTCCGTTTCACGGATGGATCTGATACGAGAGAAGCCGTCACGGCATACGTTTTGTGAGCGACAGTAGACATGAACGTCGTCTTGTGACCGACAGTCGTTGAGAGTGTAACATTTCCGGCATCGGTCACCGACCATTCGAGTTCTTCGCTGAGCGAGTCGGCATACGCGCTGAGCCATTCGTTTTGATTATCAAACACATAGGCAACAATGCTTGTGTCGACACCAGCCGTAACGGTGATCTCCGGGGGAAGCGAATCGATTGTGCTGGGAAGTGCTTCCTGAGGGTAGAACGTAATGTGGTCCGGCGGACCATGAGTAACTCTCACCGGGATTTCGTGGGAAATTTTGCCGCTTTCGCCGTCCGCCTCCGCCGTAATGGTGCCGTCGGCGTTCTGCAGAGCCCGAATCTGCCATGAGTTATCGCCCGACGGCGGCGGATCGAATTGCAGAGTGAGACGGTCCTGGGACCAATCCGCACCGGTCAGAATCCACTGCCCGTCATAGGAGCGTTGTCCCTGCACATAGAGAGTAGTATCTTGCTGAGTCTTTATTTCGAGTTCGTCTATCGGGAAATACTGTTCCCCCTGACGGATGACTATGCGAATGGCGGTGTAAACGGCATCGTCGATTCTTACCGTAACATCGCCCGAGAAGCCTCCCTGTTTCGCGGTACCGGTGGTTGTACCGGACTCCTTATCGGATCTCGACGCGCGGCCCTGTCCACGAGCTGGGTTGTCTCCCCTGTGCATAGTGGCTATTGTGTTGTCGGCCGACGACCAATTCGCGTTTGTTGCCGGGCGTACCCAGTTGCCGTACTGGTCGCGAAGGATCGCATAGAAGTTTTGCCTGGTTGAATCCGACGGCCCCAGATACACCTCCTGCATCGGATTTTCGTTTCTGAGCGAGGCCGTACTGTCGTGGGTCGGCTCTATGACCAGTTTGGCCGCCGGGCCGGGTAGAACAGTGATAGCGACGGTATCGGTTATCAGCACATCTTTATCTGTGTAGGTGCCCCAGATCAGGGCTGTCGTATAGGCTTTCCTGGGGTGAAATATGGTTTCGGCATCGGAGCGTCTTGTGAATGTTTCCTTTTCTGTATTTCTCCCAGGTTCATCGATCAAGCCCCATTCAAAATTGCCCGGAAGCGTAGAAATCGGGACCTCCTTCCCCTCTTCATCTTTGATCGTTGCCTGGGCCGTAAGAGTATCTCCAACGCGGATTGTGGTACTCGGCTCTACCGATATTTGCAGTTGATCGGGTTCCGGGGCGATTATGTTCGACGTTATTCTTATGTGGGAATCAGTTGTGTGTCGTTCTGCGTAGAACATTGTGAGCACGTATTGTTCACCATCCTCAAGATCCAAGTCGGAGGTGTTGAATGATCCCGTTTGTTCGGTATGAATACCCCCAATATCCATCTCCAATTTCTCATTGATGAACACCCAGACATCGTCGTCACCGGAAAAATGGAACTCTTGGTTTGGTCTCTTAATAAAGGGCCAGTGCAACTCCATGGTGAATGAATAGTTATGGCCATGCTTTTTGGCTCCAATTTGCTCATTACCAAATCCTTGTCCATCCAAGGGAAAGAAACTAGCATTTTCAAATTCGTATACGCCACTACCTTTATGGGTGAATGCCAGAGAATCGAAAAAAACCTGGTCTATGAACGCTGTGTCATGGTCTACTGTGCTATCCGACAGCTTTCTGCCGTAGTTTGGATTATCGTGTTCGTAGACCGGAATAGTGAAATCCCCCTGGCCACCTCCGTGTTCCCAAGGGCGAAACCAGTATTTCAGGCGGGAGTTGTAACGGATATTGTCTGGATTGGCTATGGGTTTGGGAATCGAATCCGCGACATACGAGAATCCGGCCTTGCTGTGGGAGAACCAGTCAGCATTGCGTGTATCCCATTCTACGCTGTCTGCAAGTACCATTTCCGGCCATATGCTGTGCCCGTTCTGAGCATACTTAGTACATCTGACCTGAAATTCCGGGTTCGAGCAATTGGAATGATAATCGTAGTAGATCACAGGAACCCAAAGCGTATCCGGATACGACTGAGCGCGAATAACACCCGAAAAGAGAGCAACGGCAAAAATGCCGGCGGCGAGCATCTGCGCCTTTTGTAACTGTTTTGTTCCTCGATTTCTCACGAATGAACTCCTTTCGCTCAGCTTCGAGTTGAAAACCCTCTCGAAAACGCTGTATTTATGGTATTTTATCGTTTAAATCACTCGCGGTTTTCCGGAAGACCCTTTTCCGGTTTTTACATTAGTCGTATGTTGGTAATATAGGGTTCAAAGAAATCACGCGCAAGATCTATTACACTCAAATATACCTCACGGGGCCAACCGTTTCGAAGCCGACTCCCATCCCGACTTCGAAAATCGACTCACGGTCCCGCCGGGCGGGACTCAAGGTATCTCAGCGGATACCCTGCGTCTTTTGTAAGATGATATAGTACAACGCGTTACGAATAAAGTACGCTCTTGAACGTGAACCCCGGGGCGGTTCTCGTCCCCAAAAAAAACGGGAGGAAAACACAAATAAACCCCTGAAGTGAATTTTCCGCCCCGCGAGATTCCGGACAGACACTATTTTATTGGATAGTGCCCTATGGCTTGCGCGGAATGACTCGAGCCAACTGTCAGAACCAATGTGCCTTCGAGCGTGGTGCCGATTCTCGTACGGTACTCTGGATCAAGTGGAGGAAATGGATTGGGTAGCTCAAATACACCAAAACAATGTGTGTCTTATGGACAGGTCATGAACAAAAACACCTTGCCGATACTTCTATCCCTGTTCGGGTTATTAATGATGTCCTGTCTGGAGAGAACGGAACTCATTGTGGACCGGATCGAGAATGCCGAGAAACCCGCTCCGGAAAACGTGGTCGCGCGTGAACTTCTGGTTCGAGATCTTCACTGGGAAAACAACCCCCTCACCCCCGGAGAAAGGGTTAGCTTCGTATTTCATGAAGAAAATGCCCAAATACTGCGTGATCGAAGTGTCGGAGGCCCGAAATCCTTCGGGAGATGGCAAATTGCCGGTGATACACTGCTGCTCTGGAAGGAGAAAGCTTCGCCATTTCTGGATGAGTGCTACAGGATCGGTTACTCACCACAAACGGTCGACCCGGATACCGGGGTCGTTTGTACCCGGGATACCCTGTACATAACCCCCTGCGCCGAAAATAACTGGGACACACTTGTCCATAATTGCAGGCCGGGCATGTAGCAGTCGGGGATTTATTTTTCGACAATCAACTCATTGTTTTCGCGCTTTTCTGAAATGGTATTTTTGTGGTGCCCGCTCATGCGGTTCGGCAATAGGATATGACCATATGTCGTAATGAGTCCAGGAGGCAATCACAATGCTGTTTTTCGATCCGCTTTACCTGTTATTCGCAGTCGAGAGACGCCCGGGCTGCGTTTCGCATCACCGGACGAGTGAGTGTTCCGAGGGCGCCATTGTTCTTGAGACGGCAATACCCTCAAACGTCATCCCATGATAGGTTTTGCCTTTTTTAGAGGTCAGACGGAGGGCGTTACGGAAGCTCTCGAGTGCCTCGGAGCGTTGCTCACCTTCTATTCGGCACCATCCGAGAAGCGCATGCATTTCTCCGTTCAAGGGGAATTCTTCAACCGCGGCACAGAGAATCCGGCGGGCTTCCTCAAAACGAGACAATCGCAACATAATCAGACAAAGGCTCACTATCGAATCCATTCGATACTTCCGGTAGTTGGTTGCCGTCATTCTTGGTGAATCGAGTGTCCGGGATGCATCCAGATACCAGGCGAACGCCTCTGCAATTTCAGATTGGTCTTCGGACATACGCCCCAGATGGAATTTCGCCTCGATACGGTCGGGGGAGAGATACAGGGCGCGATAGAAGAAACGACGAGCCGTACGGGCATCCCTCAATCGCAGAGCTGAAAACGCGACGTTAAGGTGCGCCTGCACGTAGATATCGGGATTTCTCTCGCATAACTGCCGGTCTTCGCAGAGCATCATGTAAGCTCGAATAGCTTTCCGATACTCACCCATACCCATCCAGGTATCGGCAAGCGCGGTTCGCAGTGAACCGCAGTCCGGATGTACGAAAAGTTCTCCGGCGACCAGGCCCAGATTCCGTTTCAGCTTTCGCCGCAGTTCCCCGGAGGACTGGTAGCCGGTATGAACAAACCGTACCCGGGTACAATGCGCGAACGGTATACCGGCTTTTTGTACCGAATACATGATCTGCTCATGAACCCGGTTCTCAAACCGCACGCGGGGATCCCGTGGGAACATTCGTACCTGCTGGAACGTGAATGGGGAGTCGCTGTGTGTCGGATTCTCTATCGAGAATGCCACCGCATAGCGTTCCTTGGAATTCAGCAGTTCCCGAAGCGTTGAAATGGAATCCGGGGTCAAACGATCGTCGGCATCCATCCACAGAATCCAATTGCCGGTACTCGCCTCGATTGCCCTGTTCCGTGGCGTACTGAAATCATCACTCCATTCACAATGAATGATTCGTGCACCGTACTGCCTCGCAATTTCGAGAGTATTGTCGGTGGATCCGGTATCGCAAACCACAATTTCTTCGGCAATTCCGTCGATAGAATCCAGAGCCGCCGGAAGCCGCTTCTCTTCGTCCAGTACAATCAGATTGAATGAGATTTTCGGTACGGAACGATCCGTACGGAGTTCCTCGAGCAGTTTATCGATACAGTAACGGCGTGCCGGGGGGGCGGGGTGGCCGCGGGTCGACTCGAGCAAGATTCGGGCTCTGTGCCGAAGACCGTGACGCACGTACACTTCGCCGGCCTCCAGTGCATACTGGGTAAATGACAGATAACCTTGTCGGAACAGCTTCCGAAGCCGATTCTGTTTGCCGTGCAGCTCTCGACTTCTGAGTTTTGCGAGTGTCTTTTTACGCATGGTCCGCCTGCAGGATTCGAGCGCACTGTCTTTGGAACAGGGGAGCGGAAGAACCGAGATCGTCTGTATTCTCGGTATCCGAACCATGGACCGTTAACAGCATGCGCGCCCCTTTGATGCTGAAACCGGACCGGTGAAGCAAGTTTCTTATCTTCAGTACCATTGCAATGTCCCGCTCGCCGTAGCGCCTCTGCCGTCCACGAGTCCGAGTAGGATGCAGGAAGTTTTGGAACTCCTTTTCCCAGTACCTGAGGGTATATTCCGGAACATCGCAGATTCTGGCGACATCGCCGATCGATACAGCTTTTTCTTCCCCACAAATTGAGTCCATTCTCTATTTCTCCCAATCGACAAATCAAAAGGTAACGCAAATACAACAAAGCTGCGCGGTTGAATCTCAAAAGGGCATCTTTGATCTTCAAAGCAATTGACGGACCAAAGGTTTCGAAGGGGCAAATGGCCGGTTCGGGGCTACTATCGGAATCTCTGAAAAGCGCAGGGCACGGAAAATGATGCCGCCCAGGCGGCAAAATGTTCCTATTTCCGATCGGAATCCGGGTTTGATTTCTTGCGGAATGCATCAGCGACGCTCTTGAGATCTCGTTCCCTGCGGGTATCCGATGCGGCCTTGTTTTCGTTCTGGATTCGGGTGTAGATCTCTTCCCGGTTAACTGCAATATTCCTCGGCGCTTCGATCCCGAGCTTGACATGTCTGCCGTCAAGGTCTACGACCTTTATCACGATGTTGTCACCGATTCTAATCGATTCACCCAATTTTCGTGCGAGTACCAGCATTGCGGCTACTTTCTGAGCAATTTTTCTTGAGTCGTATAGCGTCCGTCGTCTATGATGATCTGTCTGCCGAGCCTTTTAGCTTTGTTTATCACAACAGGACCCACCAGATTGGCGGTCGATTCGGCCGGGTTTTCATGTATCGTAACTATCACATACAAGAGAATGTCTTCAGGCTTTTCTATCCGGAGCTCCAAAAGCTGTTCCTTCACCATTTTAGGTGCATAGTCGGAATCGAAAAGCAATGGGTTGATAACGGCAAACCGCAAAGGTGGCTGATCGACGCTCATGAGCCACTCAAACGGAAGATACTCCGGGATTCTGGACAAGACATATTCACGGGAGTCTTCAAATCCCAGTATTCCCGTTGGAAAATAAATCACGTCCTCTTTTGAGTACACGAGATTTTTCAGAGGATCTGTCATAGAGAGAAAACTCCGCTGCATAGATTTGTTTCGGATTGCACATCGATCGTATCATTTGGGCACCCGTAGTTCAAGTAAAACTTGAGCCGGGATGATCTAACTAAATGATATGCTCGCTTCAAGAGTGAAAAAGCGCTCCGAACATTCTCGAACATCCGCGAGTCCGGAGCGTTTCGGATCATGATTGGCCGTCTCTATCATCCCAGGAGCTGAAGGACGCTCTGGGGGATCATGTTGGCTTGTGAAAGCATGGCGGTTGAGGATTGTTGCAGTATCTGATTGCGGGTGAACTGCATCGTCTCATGGGCAAAATCGGTATCTCGGATAACCGATTCGGCCGCGGTCATGTTCTGTTCCTGGTTCTCCTGGTTATTCAGTGCGTGCTCGAGGCGGTTTGTTACTGCACCAAGGTCGGCTCGAAGAGTATTTACCGAAGAGAGCGCAACATCGAGTGATGTAATAGCGGTAGTAGCACCGGTCTGGCTGGTAACCAGCAGATCGTTGCCGGCAATGCTGAGTCCGCCGGTGGTAATGGCCCCAATGTACACGTTCACGACATCGGAGTTGTCGTTATTGTCGTTGGGGCCGATATGCAGAACTCCGCCCAAACCGTTTGCCCATACTCCGCTTCCGTTCAAAAGCTTCATGGAGTTGTATTGCGTGCCGTTGGCGATACGATCGAGCTCTTCTTTCAGGTTGTCTATTTCAACCTGGATATAGCTTCGTTCGGTTACCGTCAGTGTGTCGTTCGCCGCCTGAATGGACAGCTCACGCATACGCTGCAGCATATCCTGAATCTCTATGAGAGCACCTTCCGCTATATTTACAAGGGATATGCCGTCCTGGATATTTCGATTACCCATGGACAGACCGCGTACCTGTGTGCGAAGTTGCTCGGAGATACTAAGCCCGGCGGCATCGTCGGCGGCCCGGTTGATCCGCAGTCCGGTGGAAAGCTTCTCAAGAGATTTCGCTACATGCCGGTTCACTCTTCGAAGTGAACCGCCCGTGATCATCGCCGGAACGTTATGGTTAATGCGAGGCATAGTACCCTCCTTTTGTAAAAGCGTGCCTCCATGCAGCCGGTGCACAATCCTTGCTGCCGTCACGGTCATCCTGACCTTTTCCCGGCTTCCTTGCCGTCAATGTGCTTCCGCAAGGGACGTGCCGGCATGAATAATTCGTTTTTTGAGCTGGGAACGGCGATTTTGTATTGTTGAGTCCCGCCGACCGGCACTTTTTGCCCAGCGAGTGGTCTTTCATTACCCGCTTACTCATTGAACCAACAGGCTGGGGTTGTATGTTGATAGAGACCGGGTTCTCATCATTGCTCCAAATTTATGAAATCCTGTCAATCCGTAATGCAGGTTCTGGAATTTTGTTTCGAGAGGGAATTTTCTAACTAAAGAAAGTTGGCAAGCGACGGCTGAATGATACGCCCGGCGGACTTGAGTGCCGCATTATAGACCGTTTCAGCTAAAGAAAACTTGGTAACGGTATCCGCGAAATCGGCGTCTTCGAGTTCCGACTGCAGACGCGTGGTTTCGGTTGTCTGCATATCATTTCTGTCCAGGGTCAGCTCGAATCGGTTCATCCGGGCTCCGTTCTTCGCCTGTGCCGACAGTATGTTCTGGAAAGAGACGTCAATCGATCCGATTGATTGCTGAATAACCGGGCGCTCATTGGTTTGTAGAGCCTGACCCAGCCGTATGATTGTTTCAAAAAGGTCGGTTCCGGTACGCACGTCGTGAACCAGTTCTTCTCCCGAAACGTTTATCGGCATTGTAACGCCGGGCTCTATTTCTCGAAGGATATCGCCCGAGATGGATATCGGATCATTGTAGATATCGACTGCCTGGGCTATGTAATCGAACCGAATATCAAACCGTCCCGGTTGGTACTCTCCGGCTCCGGGTGATACATCCACTGCCAGATCGGGATGCAGGGGGGTGATTGTACCGTCGGCATAATTGATGGTGTAATCCGTACCCTCGATATATTCGACGCCGGCTACGGTGATTTTCACACTTCCGGGAATTATATTGCTGAGTTGTATTGAGGGGTTGGTCCCATCGAGGAATTGTGCCGGAGTTCCGACTCCCGTGCTGCCGTCATAGAAGGCCATTTCCCGTCCGTTGTAAGCCGTCGGAGAGCCCCCCGCCGATTTTTCCAGTCGATAGGGAGCCGTTCGGGTGTGAGTGCCGGCAAAAACATAATCCCCCTTGAACCGCGTGTTCGACAGGGTAACCATCTGCCGGATCAACTGCTCTGCCTCGGCGCCGATAAACCGTCTTTCGTCGCCCGTTAAAGTATCAGTGTCCGCCTGAATAGCCAGTTCTCGAAGACGTTGCATAAGGTCGTTCATGCTTATCATGGCCGTATCCGAAACATTCATGAACGACATCCCGTCTTCGATATTCTTCTTGTATTGCTTGAGTTGAGCAAGCTTTGAACGTAACTGCAGGGAGTTTGACGTATCAATCGGATCGTCGGAGGGCCGAAGAAGGCGTTTCCCGCTCGACAATTGCTCCTGAAGGTTGACCAGGTCGGAATACCGGTTTCCGATCACATATTGCATATGGTTGTTGAGAGTTTTGAATGTTACCCGCATGAAAGATCTCCAGGTCCGACGTCAAATGTTCATGAGTATTTCCAGCATCCGATCGGCGGTCGAGATGACACGTGCGGATGCCTGGTATGTGTGCTGATATTTTATCAGCTCGGCGATTTCTTCATCGAGCGAGACTCCGGCGATCGAGTCCTGGGTCGTTTCATATTGCTGTATGAGGAAATTGCGTGTCTTCAGGTTCGACTCCGCCTCATTCCTGCTTAAACCCAGTACGCCGATGAAAGCGCTATAGTATTGGTCGAAGGTCGCGGTCGGATTTCCCACCGCGTCGTTATCCATGGTGAGACTGTGGCGGAGTTGAGCGATCTCAACGGCGTTTTCATTATCGCCCTCGCCGCGAAACCCGCCAATATTCGTTCGGTATGTGAGATCTACCGGATCACTGTCGTGTAGATTATTCAGCAATTGCATAGTGCCTCTGGCGTAATCGATATGGTAGTCGATTCCTTCCGTGAGCACTTGTCCCGTTGTCGTGTTTACGGCGGTTAGAGAATTCCGTAGAATGTTGCGTGCCGCGTTGCCCGAGGTGGAATCGATTATCTGCGCCGGTTGTGCTCCGAACGTTGTGGTGAGGGTTGCGGTTCCATCCCGGATTTCTCCGCCCTTTGCTGCGGCAATGTTCTTTATATCGGACCTGATCGAGGCCGACAGACTGATGTCGGATGCTCCGGTAACCTGAGAGTCAAAGAATTCAATTCCATTATAGCCCAGCAGGTTATACCCCGATCGATGTACCTCGTTGACCTTTTCGGCAAGCGCCACCGCAAATGTATCGAGTTTCTGTTGATACTGAGGCAAGATCTGGTCTCGAGCGTCGAAAAGCCCCTTGAGCTGCCCCCCCGAGGGTACATACTTTCGTTTTGATGTCGCGAATCGTACTCCGACATCGGCGCCGTTGGAACCATCAGACTGACGAAAAGTCGCGGTTGTGATTTCGAGTTTCTGGATATCCACCGGAGAGACGATAATGTTTCCCGAGGTGGAAACGCTTACCTGTCCCAGTTCATTTTCAGTAGTGGATATGTCTATCAGCTCGGAAAGCTCTTTGAGCAGAACATCGCGTCGGTCGCGGCTGTCGTTTGCGTTCTGATTGCTGATTTCGACTGCGCTGATTTCCAGGTTCAGATTGTAAATTTCCCGGGTAAGCCGGTTAATACGCTCAACACGGTTGGCGATTTCGTCATTCCGGGTAACGCGGTGCAGTTGAAGTTCTCCCGACAGGTTATGAAAGACCTCGGTCAGGATTTCAGCGTTTGTTTTCACCATATTTCTGGCAGCCGGTTCGGACGGATTGTTCGCAAGGTTTTCCCAACTATCGAAAAACTGATCGACGAACTGGAGAAGGCCGGTGTCACTCGGCTCGGTGAAGATGTTCTCGATGGTTTCGTAAGTATGATCGATCTCATCGAAATATCCCACTTCACGGTTCTGTCGTCGAATCTGGTGATCTATATAGGTATTTCGGACACGCTCGATGTTGATGACCTCGACGCCGTATCCGAACTGTCCGAATTCGCCGTCGTATCGGTATGCAGCCGCCTGGTTGAGGCGTTTGCGGCTGTATCCCTCAACATCGGCATTCGCGATGTTCTGTCCCGTGATATCCATGCCGACCTGGGCGGCCGCAAGGCCGCGTGTCGCTGTGCTGAGAACCGACATTACCGCCATGATTGCACCCTCACGCCGTTTTGTTGATTAAGTGTCTGACCGTCGTGGTCGGGCCGGCATTGCCGCTTTTTCTATAGCCGGACGGAGCGGTTGTACGCACGGAAACGACTTCAAAGCTCTTGGTGATTGCCGTGAGCGATTCTTTCAGAAGAATGTTGTTTTCGGTGTTCAAACCCGTAAGTTCCATAATGCTCGAGCGCAGTGAGTTTCGGAGTTGTGTCAATTTGCTCTTCCGCGGGTCTGAAGCCAGTGCTATAATGTCGCGCAGTGTCAGGTGATGTCGGCGGATGTCGGGACGAGCCGCAATTCGACGGCAGACTTCGAGTCGTCGCTCCTCCAGATCCTCCATCTGCCCCGATAACGCGTCGTACCGCTCGGTTGCGCTTCCGATCAGCGATAGATCGCTGGTCTTTATCGCATCATTCATAGCCCGAGCGAACCGCAGAAGGTCTGCATGTACCCGTAATTCTTCGGTGAGTATCTCGATGAGCTTTTCAGTCTCTTTTTCCATTGCTGTCTCCTGTTTTCAATTCGGCCACCTCGGCCCGGTCACGTCGAGCGAGCACCTTTACGACGTAGTCCTGTGTTTCGGCGTATGGGGGGATCCCGTTATATTTCTGTACCGCATGCGGTCCGGCGTTATATGAGGCCAGTGCGAGCTTGATATCTCCGAACCGGTCGAGCATACGGCGTAGGTACCGAGTGCCGCCCAGAATGTTCTCACGCGGGTTAAAGACATTTCGCACGTTCAGATCCCGTGCGGTTGCCGGCATTAATTGCATGAGGCCCCGTGCTCCGGCGCGAGAAACCGCATACGGTTCGCCGGCCGATTCTTGCGCCACAACCGCGGAAATGAGTTTTGCATCGATATCGTACCGAGCGGCTGCTTCGTCGATAAAATTTTGCCAGCGCGCCACACGCTCTTCGATATTGCCGCCGGCCGGGATATTCGGATTGAATTGCGCCTGAGAGAACATGCTTTCGTCCGCATGGAGACGATTCAGTTCGTGTGCGGCGGATTCCGGGTTCTCGGATTTCTGTATTTCCTTCAGGATCAAGTCCGAAAGCCCGAGTGAGGCTTCTTTGGAAATCATTCGGGCGTATTCATCATCCAGCATCGAACGGTACATCTTCTCGCCCATGGATTCGGGCAGCAGGTCACTCCGATTCACCGTTTTCCGCATCGAGCGAAGCATCATTGAGACAAAGAGGGACTCAAATTCCTGGGCGACGGCCTTGGGACCGTCGATTTTCGGCATCAACCCGGGACCGCCCGGGATTTGTATGGAATTTGTGTTCATCATAATTCCTCCCTGAATAAATCTTTCCTTCGACCACCGACAAAGCAATCCGCGAGCCGGCTCTGCAGGTCGTTGATTTTAAAGGGAATGCAGGGGAGGAGTTATAGAAAATTGCGGCAAAAAAGAAGTGGGAAGCGGCAGATTTTGCCTGTCAGGTATAACCGGTCGGCAGGTTTGTGGTGCACAGTTTATTGGCATTGTGGTGTCCTGCCACAAAAAGTATATTGTTTATTGCAATATGGAATATTTTTTGTTAATATCTATAAATATCAGAGATGAATATCCCGAAATATGGAAAACGGCCGTCTCACATCAAACGGCCGTTTTGGTATCGAAGTAACCGTCGTGCAAATTGGCTATCCGTAGAACTTATCGTACAGCGCCGTAACCGCCCGCTTCTCGTCCGCGGCGTCAATACCGAAAATAATACTGAGTTCGGAGCTACCCTGATTGACCATTTTCACATTGATTCCCGCGGTCGATAGCGCTTGTGCTGCCTGTGCGAGCACTCCCACCTTATGAACAAGACCTTCACCGACAACCGAAATCAGCGCAATATCAAACTCAACCTTTATTTCGTCGGGGGCCAGCTCCCGCTGAATGCTTCGGGTGATCGCATTGACTGTTTCGGGCTCAAGCTGAGTCTGGTCGAGAACCACGGATAGATTATCCACACCCGACGGACAATGCTCAAATGAAAGCTCGTGATCTTCTATTATTGCCAGGAGTTTCCTGCCAAATCCGCGCTCACGGTTCATGAGGAATTTTTGGATAGTGAAACTACAGTAGCGTCCACCGGAAGCGATTCCTATGACGTCACGCTCGCTGGGAAGCCGTTCGGCGACAATCAGGGTTCCGGTATTCGATGTGTTATTCGTGTTTCGCAGGCGAATCGGAATACGTTTGTCCATCACCGGAGTTACCGCTTCTTCGTGAAACACATTGAAACCGATATACGACAGCTCCCTCATTTCTCGATAGGTAAGCGCCGGAATCTGCGCCGGGGAGGACACCAGGTTCGGATTCGTTGAGAATATGCCGTCGACATCGGTCCAGTTTTCATATTCGTCGGCATCGAGTGCCTCGGAAAGCAGTGCACCGGTAAGATCGCTGCCGCCGCGACTGAATGTGGCGATATCACCTTCGGAAGTGACACCGAAAAATCCGGGATAAACCACAATGGATTTTTTACAGATATCGGCGAGTTTTGCCAGTCGAGAGGCAATATCCCGCGTCGGTTGTGCATCGCCGAATACCGGCGTTACCACCATTCCCGACTCTTGTGGAGAAACGTACTCGGCGGCCGCACCTGTGAATTGGAGGTATGCGGCGAAAAGACGCGCGTTGTATTCTTCTCCCGCCGATACAATCAGGTCCCGAAAACGAGCGGGATTGGACTGATCACCGTTGATTCGGTTTTCGAAATCCGCGAGAACACCGTCAACGATTGATTTGTCCAGACCAAGAGGGACATAAATGTCGTTGTAACGGGCCTGAAGCAGACTGACTTCCGTCTTGGCCGGCGCGCCGGAAAGCAATTTCTGCGTTATCTGTATCAGAAGATCGGTTACTTTTACGGTAATACCCTGAGCCTTGCCGGGTGCCGAGAGCACCACGCATTTTCGCTTCGGATTACCGGCGACGATTTTGGCTATGTTCTCAATTCTCTCTTTGGTGGCAACCGAGCTGCCTCCGAACTTGCATACTATCAAAACCATACTCCATTGATAATGTATCGGGCGCCCGGCGCCGGCACATTCAGTTCGTCCCGCGGACTATCTTACAAAAAATAGTGTTTGTTCAGGACGAACACATAACCGCAAGAGGAATAAGAGGGCTTTGCGGCTGCGAACATGGGGTAATCTGGAGGTATTCGGGGGGTATGGATGTGGGGAATTGGAAATTATCGTGTTTTGGAAACACCTCGATCGAAGGCGACGAAAATCGCATTCTTCAAATCGACACGGGACAAGAGTTTTCGGACGAAGCTCAGCCCCCAGCGCCGACACCGAATTCCGTCATCAGCTTATCGACGAGTTTCTCCATGAACTCAGGAGAATCATAAAAGCCGTTTTTCAGCTTTTCGCGAACCTCGTCAACTTTTTCCTGACGGATTTCGGGCTCGTTGGCGATTCTCATCGCAGCGACGTCAGCATTTGCTTTCGTTTCGCTGAGACGCTGGGCGCCGGCCGAAAACTCGGATTTGTCCGCTGATCCGGTCGGCTTGGCACCACGGGTATCAACCGTTTTTTTGGCGCTCTCGACCTTTTTCAGCTCGGTAGTAATTTTCTGAGTAACAGGTAAAAGCCGCATTGAATTTCACCGCCTTTCTCTCCTATTGGTATTCATCGGCAACAGTTGATGGAAACTTTAACAGTTTCTCTAGCCCAGGTTTCGCAGTCGAGAACGAGCATTATGCGTAAGATGTTGTGCGAGA
>CAYFVL010000059.1:0-24010 GCA_964346405.1 uncultured Fibrobacterota bacterium | reverse complement strand
AGGATTTCCCCTCGTTTTGGTATTCGAACAATCGAAGGTTTCGAATTCCATGAACTCGCGCGAACTCGCGGACACGCTCCGCGGTTTCGTCAATCGACCCGTCGGAGCCGACCAGTACTTCGAATCGCTCCAAGGACAACGAAGTGCGGTAAATGTCGGAGAGCTTTGTCCCAATGACATCCTGTTCGTTGTATGCCGGAATAAGTATCCCGACTTCCGGGACACTCGCCTTGGGCGAACGCGCCGCTTCGGGCTTGGCATTCTCGGAAGCATCGGCGGTCGGCGGTGCGCACGGTATCTCGGAATCGATATGTTCCATTCCCCTCACCCGTCATCCCTTTCCAGCTATCGCTGCTTTTCCACTCCCTTCACGCTCACCGCGGCCTCAGTTGCCGAAATCGCATACACTCCAGGCGCCGGTGTGCTCACTTCGTCAGTCGGAGGAATCACGCTTGCGCCACGCAGATTGTAGGTCCGACCCGCTCTGGATTGATTCTTTCTATCGGGCCGCAACATTCCCTGCCGAGACTTCAATCCCTTCGATACCTCGCCATCCCAGCCGGCAAGTCGAGCCATCAGCCACCATCCGGCTTTTCCTTTGACCAGGCATCCGGCGGGATTGATGTGCACCGAATAATCGTCAGGATTACCGTACTTTTCGTGCTGAGCCGGAACCGCATAGGTGGTCCCGCCATCGGTGTGTGAAAAAGTCCTTCTATCCCATTCCTTCGTGCTCTCGTCGTACCACCATGCGTCAATGTCCCCGAAATCGAACAGAATCTTGTCATGTTCCCGACAGTAATCTCGGATGATTTCGTTCAGTTTGTACCGTCTGTAGGAACTGCTCGAGGAGACATGATGCGCGCTGGATGTGGTGTAAACGAACCGGACGTCGGGAAACTCCCGCTCGAGCGCTCCCATCGTGTCGAGGTACTGCCGGACATCCGCTTCAGTGTAGTTTCCGGTAATGAACTCCATGCACCACATGAACATCGACACATTCAACGAGTCACGGTTGGACAGTTCGGTTCTCACGTTGGCAAGATACTCGTGTATGTACCGCGGGAGATCGTACGTGCTCAGGTTTCCCGGCACGATTCGGTAGATTCCCCATTCGTGAAACACGGAATACCTGCCGTCCTGGGCGGCTATCACATCCCACCCATCCGTAATCTGGCGTCCGTGGCTTCTGTGTCCGAAATGCAAACGTATGTTGCTTTTCGCGCTGTCGATCCACTCCGCCGGTATTTTGCTCAAATCGGTGCAGGTGTGGTCCACGAGGATTTTCTGCGCAAAGGAACCGCTCCATGATATCATCACCGAAGCCACTGTCACAAACGGCAACCCGAAGATTTTCATACTGCCTCCCCCTAAGAAGAAAAAGTCAATGAACGAACATCAAACCGTCACTCATGCGGTCCGAGGAAAACCATACCCTCGCCACCCGCGTCTTTTCCGGGCAAACGAATACTTGCGTGTGCGACCGACGGTGATTGGAAAACCGAAACGTCCCGCCAGGAGTTACGCTTCGGAGGATTCCACGCAACCGCCCGCCTCGTGAGAGATGATGCGTTGAAACGCCTGTACCACCGTTTCCCAGGCAAACTCTCGGAGCACCATCTCACGGGCACGATCACCGAGCGCTCGAGCCTTGGCGGTATCGAACAGCAGTTCATGAATGAGTTGAGCTTGCTTGGCGGGCGATCCCGCGTAGAGCAAGCCGTTTTCTTCACCCGCCGGAAGCCCTTCCACGCCCAGAGGCGTGGCCACCACGGGACATGAGGCCGCGCAGGCTTCGAGAATCTTGTTTTTCAGCCCCGATCCGCTCACCATGGGCGCGACCGCGACTGTCGCCCGAAGGAGCCAGTCACGGACGTTCGGCACTTTCCCCGTCACCGTAACACCGGGAATCGACTCAAGCGTCCTCACCCGCCGAGTCGGATTTGCGCCCACCACCGCGAAACGCGGCTCCGGTATCGCGGATTTCGACTCTCGGTGCAATCGACGGACCAGGGGCCATACGGCGGTCGCAAAATACTCGGCGGCTCGCTCGTTGGGCGGAAAATCCATTGTTCCGCTGAAAACGACCAACGGTTCCCTCTCGGCAAGCTCTCCCGAATCCCTCGGCACCGTTACGCCGTTGGGCACGACCCGCACTCGTTTGGCGCCGGCACGACTCAGGGTGCCGGCATCTCTGGGAGCGATCGCGACCAACTCGTCAATCTGGCGAAGAATGCGCCACCGCAAGTACTGGATGCACAGAAAATACTTCAGCCCGTGTACACCCACGCGATCGCCCCAGTGTGAATGCATCCAGGTGAGCAGGGGATCGTCGATCAGGTCGCACACCGTTCGCGGCGCGGATGGCGTTTCCGAAAGAGCTGCCAGATACGGAGCGCTGAGCACGCCGAAACCAAGAACCGAATCGAACGATGACGCCCGCGCGTATACGGCCGACATGTAGTCGGCCGTATATCCGAAATACCGCAGCACTCGTCTCCAAGCGACTCTTCCCGGGGGAGCAGGCGCCCCCGGGTTTGCGTGACCTTCGACCGCGTCCTCCGGACAAAGAACCTTAACTCTTGCGGTGTCAAGCTGCGCTCGCGTTCTGTCCGCGCTCTCCTTGCTGGAAGTCAAGCACTCCACGGTCGCGGCTTCTCCCAGCAATCGAATGATATTCAGAAGCCGCAGGTTACGGCCCGCCGCCTTGTCCGCGATGTCGTAGAGCATAAGGACGAGAATTCTCATGATTGCGATTCCTTTCCAAGAAGGCGCGCGCGTTACATCCGGACTCACGCCATGCCCAAGCCGGATTCGACCGTAACCGAACTTGACGCGGAGAACACCAGGCGAATCGAGGGAGTTCGGGCTTTGATGCCCGACCCCCGATCATCGACCTCACCGGTCGATCGCGGTGGTGTTGAGCCGAAACGCGTCCTCTTTATCGTCATCGTATTTGACCGTCACCATGACCATGCCCTCCGGAAGCTTGTCCAGAGGTGTCACGATAGACCGCACCTTCGTCGATATGCCACCCGACCCGACACTCTGCAGCGTTCGCCCGAGCGGATCCCGAAAAACCAGTTCGACTATCCGTCCGTCTTCGGACAGAGGTTCGACCACAAGGTAATCATCTCTGATTGTCACTCGGGTGCGCCCGGCGCCCGAAAGACGCTTGATAGGAATGCTGCTGATCGCATCGGCGGCTTCCCGTTTGATCAGAATGGCCCCTTCCGACTCTCCAAGCGATATCTCGGCTATGATCGGTCCGAGGGAATTGTCCGCGAGGAGTCGATGATACTGACCGCCGAGAGAATAGGTGTCCGAACCGTTCCCGATGTTGTCCCATCCCCCCTCGGCTCCGAATTTTGCTATAACCAGAGCGCGCTCGTATTCCCGCGCCAGAACTTTCAGGTTGTCCCCGCCATCATGAAAGACGTAGAACCTGTCGGTCCCGTTCTCACCCCAGAAATCGGCCTGAGAGCGCGCCACGGGAGCACCGATGTCCACCTCGATGTTGCGGTGCCAGTGAGACTCCTTCACCGAGTTGTCAATAGGACCGTAATATCCGGGTCCTCCTTTGTGATAGAAAAAGATCCCGTTGTCGTGATTGATCAGGTAGTGGCTTGCGAGAATGAACTGCTCGAATCCGAACGGCACGTTTTCCGCGAAATTGGTCTGACTGTTGATAATGAAAGTCGTGCCGTCTTCCATTCTCTCATACAGTTCTTTGAATCGCGGAATGCGCCACACGGACGAAAAGCGGGATGTTATGAAAAACTCGATGGCGAGTTCATTGAATTTCGGGCTCAGTTTTTCACTGTAGAGATAGTCGTACCAGTTGAAAACGTTATCGACATCACCGGCGTTCGGGAAAACCCTGATAGTTCTTCCGATTCGTTGCGACAAGTACGATTCCAGAGAGTCACGGGCGGCCACCAGATCTTCCGCGACCTTGGCACGCGCGGCCTCGGCGGTCGTGAGCCCAAGCTCCCGCATCTCTATCGTGTTCTCGAGCTTGATATCGAAATAGTCTTCAACGGACCCTTCGAAACTGTCGAGAAACAGGCCGTCGCAATACAGAGCCGCCGAGGCGTTCAATGTGATGGTTTCGAGCGCCAGTTCGTTGAACGCGTCACGAAACTTCTGTGACGAGGGGTTGACATTTGGATAATTTCCGGACCACCAGGAAGAGCGCACCCGCGCGTCCTGAAGGCTGGTCGCGGACCCGCCCCCGTATCCGGGAATCGTACGCGTTCCTCCCGCCCGAAGGGATATTTCGGTGTCGGAATAGTAGTGATAGAACATTTCTTCGGGATTGACATCGTTTCGTTCGCACCAGCCCATCATCCATTCGACCATACTCGGCATCAACGTGTTGAACGCCAGGTATTGCACGAACTTGACATTCGGATTCGCCGCTTTCATCGTGTTGTACAGGCTCAGGGGCAGCTTGCCCTCGTCCCCCTCGGCCAGTCCGACCACTACATCGTGATGTCTGGCGAGCCATCGCGCCTCTTCCGCATTGGACCGAACGGCATTTATCGCATAATCGAATCCGCCGGTTCTTATGTGACTGAAATTCCGGCCATGAATCGCTCCTGTCAACAGAGCGACGACAATGAGCATCCCGACACTTTTTTTGCTCATACAAACCTCCTTCGGGGCGAAAGTATTCATCCACGGCCCGCCGGGCCGATAGAGAAGTGGGAATTGTTTTCCGGAACGGCGGTATTACCGCGCCGCGGACGAGTATACCTAGATTGTGTCATTCTGCGAGCGCTCACGGCCAGATACGGCAGCAAAAGCGCCTTGCTCACCTGACGTTCCAATCGAGCCATCCGCTCACCGCGAAACTCGCGCATGGACCTCTCCAAGTAGCCGCCTCCGGGATACCACAATGCCCCTCCAGTTTCAATATACGGTACGCCGATTCTCTTGTAATTGTTTTCGGATTCACCGGGACGATTCCGGCACCCGGTCCCTTCCCTTGAATTCATCGTCAGAAGAGCGTATTCTTCCAAAGCATATGCAACCGCACGCTCATCATAGCCGCCTCCCGGCCACGCCATATAATCGACTTTTTTTGAAAGTCGGTTTTGAATGATGCTCTTGCTTTCGAGGATTTCTCCTCGTATCCGGGCGTTCTTCCGCTCCTCGGTTTCGTACCTGCCTTCCGGGTGCGTCGACTTCCGTCGATACGACTCCAACTCGGAGAACAAGATCTCTCGCCACTTCGGATCGGAAAAGAAGTTCGCGCCTCCCCGTTTCTCGACGAATGCAGCCATATGGGCAGATTCGTTCTCGGGCGGCCGGTACCGCCGAACCGCCATCGATTTTGCATGTTCGTATACCGGAGTGCCGAAAGGAACGGATGATTCTCGCGGCTGTCTCAGGTAGTACGGCTTCTTTGCGG
Organism: uncultured Fibrobacterota bacterium; assembly: GCA_964346405.1. GTDB lineage: Bacteria > Fibrobacterota > Chitinivibrionia > Chitinivibrionales > CAYFVL01 > CAYFVL01. The sequence continues at coordinate 18,594 of CAYFVL010000059.1, read as the reverse complement.
GATCGGCGTTCCAATCCAACCAATAATGGCTGTCACCGGGGTGATGAAAGTCGACAACCGTTTGGCTGGACGGGTACCACGTGTGGGTCATCAGATGAGATTGAACCGAAAACGTTCCGGTTCTCTCGATTTCGGCAAGCTCCCGCCATGACATGAATCCCCGTGTTTCGAGGTCGGCTTCGACACAATCGCCACGCTCCACGTCCAGAAGCGTCTTGCGGAGAACGTCCTCGGGATCCACAAAATCGGGCGAGACGAATACGGTTGCCGTGAACCCATATTTTGCGAGTATCGGAGCCGCGTGCGTATAGTTGTCCAAGTACCCGTCATCGAACGTCAGAACAAACCGCCTGGGTCCGAGCGTTTTCTTGCCGATCAGGTGGCCTTTCAGCTCATCGAGGCCGGCCGAGCGATAACCTTTGTTCGCGAGTACGCTCATCTGACTGTCAAACGTTTTCCAGGGCACGGTCAGAAACGACCAATTCCAGCCTTCGATCGTCTTCCCCACCGTGTGATACATGATCACCGGAACCGCGCCCACATCGCTCATTGCAATTCACCTTTCCAGATCGCTTACAACCCTTCGAACCTTTCCCGCCGCGGTCCGCTCGATCCTATCGACCAGACGCACTTCGCATTCTCCGCCCCCCATTGCGGTACGGACTTCCGGAACGACAACCCGCTTGAGTTCTTCGGCCCGCGAATGCCGGGGATCGGCTTCGACGTAGATGATCACCGTCTCCGGACTCGTTTGACGAAACTGATAATTCACGACCCATTCCCTTTCGTCAATAAGATGGACGAAGAAATTCGGATTCACCATACGTCCATCGAGTCCGATCAACGTGTCGTTCTTGCGACCGATCCCCATGCCCATCAGTGGATACCCGCGACCGCAGGAACACCGTTCCTCTTTCGGTGACGCCGTGTCTCCGATGTCATAGCGAAGGAACGGCTGGGCATAGTTGTAAAGCGCCGTCACGAACACCGCTCCCCCCGCGTCCTCCACGCCGGGCACGTCGAATTCGACCACGTTTGCATCCACGAAGACATGCATGTTGCCCTCCGGACACTCGCAGGCGATCGCCGGGGCTTCGCGACATCCGTACTGATTCAACACCCGACAATCGAACACTTCCTTCAAAAGACGTCGATGCGGCACGGTGAGCACTTCCGCCGAACAGATCACCCCGCGAATACCGGTCGGTTTGCGCCCGGTACTTTTCAGCCACTCGGCGAATCGAGCGGCCACGCTCGGGTACACGTACAGAACAGAGGGCCGGTATCGACATAGATCGTTCCACCAACCGTCGAACACCTCGTCGGACAAAAGGTAAACCGGGGCTACCAGTCTGCCCGAAAGACGGCGCTTCATCGCCTGCATCCCTCGTGCCGATGGTTGCGCCGCGCCTCCCCCCCACAAGTGCATGACCATTTCACCTTCCCGCCACCCGGCCCACTTGTAGAAGAGGTTCAAGTAGGCGTCGCACAGATCGTACATGCGCGGATCGACGAGAAAACGGACCTTTCGACCGGTCGAGCCGCTGCTCCAGTTTTCCCTCGCGCCGGGAGGGGCCGCCTCACTTCTCAGATCATCGGAGGATTCAAGCAGCAGCGTTCTGGTCGCCTTTGGAATTCTCTCGAAGTCACGGTTGAAATCGAACGACTCGGGAGCGATACCTGTGGTCTCCGCGACACGACGGTAGTAGGGTACCGTTCTCAATGCGTGCTTCACCACCTTGGACGCGGCACTACGAGAAAACTCCGTGAGCCGCTCGTACGACCACCATTGACGTTTTTCGAGCTGCGCCGTCAGAGCCCAAACCCTCGGTTTGCGGAATCGATCGATGGTATGCGCGGCCGCACTCATCATGTTCATGGTGAAATTTCCTGGCCGAGCAAGCCATGGTAAATGTTCTCGTATTGACGGGCAATGTTTACAAAAGAAAAGGTGCTTTCAGCACTCTTCCTCGCGGCTTTCCCGAGCCTGGTTCTCAAATCGCCGTCGTGACAGAGTCGCTGTATCGCACCGGCCAATTGAACCGGGTCTTCACAATCAACGAGCAGACCGTCTTGACCATCCCTGACCACCTCCGGTATTCCCCCGGCACGAGTGGCGGCTATCGGCAGTCCGGATGCCATCGCTTCCAGCAACGCCATCGGCAACCCCTCGCGTTTCGATGACATGACAAACGCATCCGCGCCGCACAGGAGACGCTCGATATCGACGCGGCGTCCCATGAGATTGACGGCTTTTTCGAGACCCAACTCGCGCACCATGCGCGACAACTCGTCGCGCATTTCTCCATCCCCGACAAGGGCGAGTCTGACCGGAGCGCCGTCTTCCCTGGCTATCTTGACGGCACGCAACAGTATCGGAAAATCCTTCGCTTCCGCCAAACGACCCACGGTGATGAGCATGAACGACTCGTCGCCTTCGGACACCAACTGCCTTCGCGCTTCCGCGTCCCGAAGATCCCTGAACCGCGCCACGTCCACGCCGTTGGGGATTACCTGAATACCGGCGCCGTCCAGTCCCAACCGCTCGACGAAATAATTCTTCACACCTTCCGAAACGGTGGTGAATGCATCGATACCGGCTTGCATTTTTCGCGCGAACCGCTGAAAAGCCGCAAAACGCGAAATCGAGTATACCGCATGCTCGGTCAATACCAGTTTCTTCAGACCCAGATGCTTTCGAAACGGATAAATCATTCTCAACAACGGTACATGGTGGACATGGAGAATATCGAGACCCATGCGTCGAATCGCCAGTGAAGGGAATACCGGTCCGAGAAGCTTTTTCAAGCGGGTGAAGTTAACATCCCGGTGGGTGACTCCGCGAGAATCGAGAAGACCCGGCATCGGCCCCTCGGGAGCGAACATGAACACGACCGCCGGTGAAAACCACTCCCGGTTCAAGTGCGTGCAGATCTCGGCGGCGCAGGTCTCCGACCCTCCGATCGCATGAGAGTATATCAGATGACCGACCTTCGCGGGTGCGGACACGGCCGCCCGCGAACTCATCACGCGCTTCTCGAGCGGCATTTGAACGGCGCCATCGACCGGTGGAGTCATGCAAGCCTCTCTATCTGGACTCGTTCGTGCTCGGCAAGATACGATTCGAACCGTTCATCACCGACTATCTCTCTGAGTTCCTCGGGGATAAGGAGTTTGCGCACTATCCTTCCAGGGTTTCCCGCCACCATGCAGAACGGCGGGACGCTTTTGGTTATGTGCGTTCCGACACGCGCCACCACTCCGTCTCCTACGGTGACACCCGGGTACACGTAAGTATCCAGAGGCAGGAAACAGAAATCGCCGATGGACACCGGCCTGATATCGGCCGGATCAGGACTTCCGCCGCCGGGTTGAAGTCTTGCCATGACGTTCTTCGTCGAGTGTCCCGGATTGTCGGTGATCATTCTTGAAGTGACGAGGCAGTGCTTGCCGATCGACACTCGATCGCCCACCAGGATGCGGACGTTCGGACCGACATAGCTGTTGTCGCCGATTCGCAGCTCCGGCGACTCGTTCACCTTCAAACCGCACATTCCGGTATTGTCAAACATGGTGACATTGTCTCCGATGTACACCTTCAAGTGACCATAGATCTGCGCCGTTCCGTTTCCCGCGTATTCCATCCGAAATCCCGAGCCCACTCTGACGCATTGTGACTTGAACAAGGGCTCGAAATAGACGATTCTCCAAAACTCGTGCCACAAATTTCGTATCGCTATACGGGCATGATAGATCGTCCCGTGTACGCCCGGTATTACCGGATAGGAGAACCCGAGCAAGGCTTTCGCGGTGTCGTAGACGAAGCGTGCCCCCGGTGTTTCCCGACGACGAATTTTCACCGATAGCGATCTGAAGAAACCGCTCATACATATTCTCCTCGCACGGTCCTTCCGACCGACCGCAGCATTTGCGACGCTCTACCCAACTCGTCCTTGGTGAAAAAGCCCCCCGCCAGGAGCAGCACCGGGTAGATCATGACCACCGCCGCCTTGACTCCGAAAAGAACGTATGTCGGCGATCGTCCGAGAAGGCGACCGGCGGCATCCGGCAGGAAGTACACGAGTACCGCGACGAAAAGGACGGTCGCAATCCGCCTCCATTCAAAAGAAATCCTCTGGTACCTTCTCCCGATCACCAGATTGACGGCGAACAGAAAGGCGAACGACGCGATCGTGGCCCATGCCGCGCCAATCCTCCCGACTCTCGGAATCAGAAGCCAGTTTCCCGCTACATTTATCCCGGATGTTACCAGAACGACATACATCAAGACGCGTGTTCGTCCACTGATCAGCAATCCGACTCGAGATACGGAATCGAGCGCGAAGAGACAATAGGAAACGGCAACCGGAAAAACCACGGTCCATGCATCGGCGTACTTCTCATCCGTGAATATCTCCACCAATTCCCGAGACACACCTCCCAATCCGACGCTGACAAACGCAACCAATGCCAACAGGTAGGAGAAGATGCGCCCGTACTGCACCGGTGCATCGGGAAGCTTGGCGATTTCGTAACTCTTCGGTTCCCATATGAGCAAGAACGGACCGAACACCAGGACGTTCACCATCATCCCGAACTTGTACCCGATGCTGTACAGTCCCACCTCCGCCGGGCCGAGCATGAACTGCAGGAAATAGCGGTCGATGCTGTGGACGGCAAGCATGGCGAGCGCGGAAGGAATGAGCGGGAGAGAAAACCGCATGAGTTCACGAAACATCGCTCGATCGAGATTGATCTCGATTCGCTTGAGCAAGGGCGGAAGCAAAGAGGCGCCGATTATGACAAACGCGGTCATCTGACCCAGCAACACTCCCAGCATTCCCAGCTTCAATACCGCCACATAGAAAATGCTGCACAACGCGATGGCGAAATTCTGCCCCACGTCCACGACCGCATAACGTTTTGCCCGATCGCGAAGTCGCAGCTCGACAAGGACAACCTCACTGATGAGCGCAAGCTGCTCGGTCAACAACAATATGCGAATGTGCATCCCGTACCCGCCGAGTCCAAGCAACGATCCAGCCTGTTCGGCAAAGAGGTACAAAGGGAGAAAGACCAAAGAAGAGATCGTCAGGGAGGTTGCCAGCGCCAGGCCGGCAAGTCTCCTTTTTCGGGTCTCGCTCTCGCTACGAGCCCAAAACCGGTACAGCGCGGACGACATTTGACAGGAAACCAGCAGCAACGCCAGATCACCGGTTACGAACAACAGGCTGAGCACACCCCAGCTTTCGGGAGGTATGTGCGACGTGTACACCGGAAGCAGTACGAACGATACGGTACGGGCGCCCATTCGCCCGATCCAGTACAACATGCTGCTTTTCAAGAATCCGTTCGCCATGGTCAGCCTCAGTCACTCACCGCCGTATCGGCGGTTTTCTCCAGACGTAAACGCGCAATGTGAGCCATTCCGGCGGAATAGGCGAGCAAAATCGGAATCAATTTCGAATATGCGCGCGAGAGAAACATATTACATACAAGAAATCCGATCGTTGACAAGACAACATATTTCGGCAGATCCAGGAAAAAACCGGTCGTATTGCTCATGGCAAACGATCGATATGCCGATCCGCAGTTCGCGAAAATGGCCGCTATCAACAGAACGAGCACCAGTATACCGAAAATGCCGAGTTCGACCGCGGCCTGGAGAAAGGTGTTGTGAGCCGTGACGAAGAAGAATTGTCCCATTCTCTGAGAGGTCGCGGCCCCGAATTGACCTATTCCCACTCCGGGAAGGAACCTGTCCTTGAAGACCTGAAGGCCGGCGGCCCATATCTGGAGCCGTCCGGGCGTGCTGAGGACCTCCCCTTCGGTGTCGAAGTTGTAATCCTCGCCGCTGAACATGGTCTGAAAACGCTCCCAAAGGTAGTCGGGAGCCAGAAATGAAACGACACCCATGAAAACCAGCACGACCGCCATCTTCTTGAAACGTGATATCTGCGGGGTGTGCATGACCACGAATACCATTCCGACCGCCGCGAACCCCACCATGCCACCGCGGGATCCGGTCTTCACGATGGTGAGAATCGAAATGAGCGCCACGGCAAGGGCGCAGAGACGTTCCAGTATCCGGCCGTTGAGCAGGTGTGCCAGCGCTATCGGAAAAATCGTCACGAGAATCATCGCCAAATCGTTCGGATCATAAGTCTCACCCATCGTGTAACGCGTTATTCCTCCGGATTCCACCAGAATTCGGGTCGAAAAGTAGAGCGTTCCAAGGCTCAGGCTGGCCGCACACGCGAGAATCGAAAACGACAGCACGCGCAGATCGTGCTGCGTATTCACATTCACGTTGAGCACCTGATAGAAGACGAGGTTGACAAGCAACAGATTCATCCATGCGTTGAACGCTCCTCCCGGCCAGACCGAGAACACGCACCCGACAAGCCCCAACAACCAGTAAAGAAAAACGAGTCGGGATTCGTGAAGTCCGAACAGATCGCTGATCGTGAACTTTCCGCTGATTACGGACAGGGCCACGGCGCCGAACAACCCCATGAATCCGAGACGAAAAACGCTCAAGAACGAAAAGGTCTCCATGATTCTGCCGAATACGGAGACCACCATGAGCCCCGCGCCCAGAGTCGAGAGCAACTGAAGGAACGTGCCCGTTGCGCCCGAATCCGCATCGTCGAGATCGCATGAGATCCTTTGCTGGTGCGTATTCGCCCACTCGTGCCGCGCCGCTCCCCCGGGCACGGTTTCGGCTCCTTCGGTTTCGAAACTCATGTGGTCCGCCCCACAGCGTTGACATTCAGCGGCTCTTCTTTACGTCCTTCGAGCACCGATTCGTACAACCGGAACACGCGGTCGCATCTGGGACCGATCGAAAACTTTTCCCGTATGCGCTTTCGGGCGCCTTGAGCGATTCTCGACGAGAGTTCCTGGTCTGTCAAAACTTTCTCGATTGCATCCGCCAGAAACAGCGGCCTGCACGACGGAACCAGCAATCCGCTGACGCCGTCTTCGATGATTTCCGGAGTTCCTCCCACCGCGGTCGCCACCACCGCCCTGCCCAACGCCATCGCCTCCAACGCGACGTTTGCTATCCCCTCGGATCTGCTGGGCAAAACCACGCAATCGGCATCACGCATATAGTCGCCGGGAGTGGCCGAAAAACCGGTGAAGACGATTTTCTTGTCCAGACCAAGCGCGCGAGTCCGCTCTTCGAGCTTCGCTCGCTCCTGTCCATTCCCGACAATGACGCCGCATACGCTTGGCACGTGCCCGCGGACCAGATGAGCCATTGCGTTTAGGAAAACATCGACGCCCTTTTCAGGGCTCAGTCGCCCTACTACCACGATGAACCTCGTTGACGGCTCAAAATCGCCGAGTGTGCGAAGCGTCGATTCGGACAACGAGGTTTTTGCGGGCATGTCGGGATCCACGGCATTGTGGATGACCTGAACCCTCGCATGGTCGCCTCCCCCCGGATACTTCCTGCGCTGCCGTTCCGTCACCAAAACGACCCGGTCCGCGTACAACTGCAGAACGCTCTCGATTCTGTGAAACAGCCGAACCTTCAGATTCTCGGTGGTCGTACCGTGAAGAAAACAGATCCACTTGACACCGAAAATCAGTTTCAGAAAAAAACCGACATACGAGGGCAGAAACGCGTGAGTCTGCACGATATTCGCCTTGTTTTCCCGCGCGATTCGCACGCAGGCGGTTATCAAGCCGATGTATCCGAAGGCGGCGCGTTCCACTTTTCGAACGGGAATGTCGTGTCGTGCCGCTCCCGCGGTGAATCCGGCAGCCGTTGAACCCGAAGCGACAATGTTGCACAGGCTGTACGACATGTCCCGGCGTGAGAAATCGACGAGCAACTGCAATACGCCTTTGGCGGGGCCGGATAGTTCCATCGTGGACATCAGGACCAGAACCCGCGGTCTTGCGCTGGTGTTATTCGCCGTTTTCGTAGTCATATGTCCGCCACTGGTTCAATCGGCAGCCGCAACGGATGCCTTCTCTTCCGACCCGTTCGCCTGATCGATGGTTTGCGGGGGCGCCGGCTTTTTGTATCTTGGCATGAACCGGGCGGGATTGCCGATCGCGATTATCTCGTCGGGCGCTTTCTTCGTGACAACGCTGCCCGCGCTGACGATGGAATCACGACCGACATCCTCCATGACCACCGCGCCCTCACCGATCCATGTACGATCGCCGATCGAAATCGACTTGAAAACATGCTCGTTTGTCACCTCTCCGGAATCGTCGTAGTGTTGATTCTTGCCGCTCGTTATGCTGACCCGGCTTGCAAGCATGACACGATCCCCCAGATTCACGCACCCCAAAACGCAGAATGCCCCGATGTTGACACGTTGCCCGACCCGCACGTTCCTATGTGAAAAGAACGATCCGAATTCGATATGGAACTCCCAAGAACAGGACTCCAGCAACGGGATGTAATACCCGCGTCGAATGAAACTTCCGGGGATGCCCGGTACGAGGCTGAGCAGTTGCCCGAAAAACCGAAACAGGTCATCTTCCCTGGAGACCATTCCCTCGATGCGAGCCGCCAACCATAGAGGCATGGTCAGAACAACTGATGCCGCGGTACATGCCGCTTTCAACGATTTTCTCATGCACTCCTCCTCATGGCGGTAACCGGCCTTTCTCCGTACGATCTCTCGATGCCTCAGGCCCGCCCGGGCTTGTCCGAGCAGGCCATCCCGTTGAAACACGGGAATACCCCGTTCGCGGGATCAGGAGGCCTGAAGCTTTCCGGACACAAATCGACCGATATACTGCAGGGTGTCAAGATTTTCGGGTAGTATTTCACGATCTTCGATTTCGATGCCGAACTCGTCCTGAATATACGTGACGACCTCCATTATGCCGGTCGAATCGATAATCCCGGTTTCCAGAAAGGATGTCGTATCCTCCAGCCCGATTTCCGAGACGTCCAGAAAGAAGTTCGTCACAATGAAATTACGTACCTTTTGCCGGACATCCGCTTCAGTGACAGTCAAGTTCCACCTCCTCGTTTATAGACACTCTTGTACCCACGTTGAGCGATTCTGAACCAGTAAGCGCGCAAGTGCATGAGTCGAGAAGGCCTGTACCGATCGCAGGGCATACCTGATAGACGGTATGTTCAAGACCGGTGAAAGCCGTGTCGGCCATGCACTTGACGCGGTTTTCCGTGAGCGACCGCGCAAATAGTACAAATGGACCAGGCCGAAGGCCCGTACTCCTTACGCAGCGGAACCGAAGGTGAGAATCGCTCGGCGCAGGTTGTAGTTTCTCCCGACTCACGATGCGCTCTCGATCCGCTCGGCTCTCTTTTCGGTATCGATCAGTTCGACGTTGACACCGTTGCCGGCCAGCACGAACAGGATGTTCTCGTTTTCGAACGCCTCACCGGGCTCGGGACCGGCGATCACCCGCAGTTTCTTCTCGCGCATCTCTCGCTCCGCTTGCTCGAGGGATTCGACGCGGAAACAGAGGTGGTGAAGTCCTCCCCCTCTGCGCAACGCTCCCGCGGCGGGAGAAGACGGGTCGAACGGCTCGATCAACTTGATGGTGGTCGATCCTTCTTTTTCCAGAAAGACAACCTTCACCTTCTGGCGCGTATTGTCGACCGGCCGTGTCGACCGGCGGTATCCGAAAACCTCTTCCCATTGCGAAACGGCCCTGTCGAGCGACCGAACGACAATGCCGATATGGTCTAGCTGCATATGGTCCCCCCCGACTCCTTCAACACCTGTTTCATCACTTTGCCAGATCCGCTTTTCGGCAAGGAATCGATGAAAATAAATTCTTTCGGGACCTTGTATGCCGCAAGTGAGGCCAAGAGCGCGGCCCGTAGCACATCTTCGTTCAGCGCACAGTTTTCGCCCCGAACCACGAACGCCCGCGGCGCCTCCCCCAGAATGTCATCGGGAACACCGACCACGGCGGCCTCCTGAATACCCGCAACCTCCAACAGCGCCTCCTCGATCTCCTTGGCGCTGACCCGGTTCCCCTTGATTTTCATCATTTCCTTCGTTCGCCCCGTGACGAACAGATATCCGTCCTGGTCCATCTTGCCCAGGTCGCCCGTATAGTAGAGCCCGTTTCTCACGACCTCGGCGCTCAATTCCGGATCTTTCCAATACCCCATCATGACATTCGAGCCCCTGCCCACGATCTCTCCCTCCATCCCGGCGCCCAAACGCCGCCCGTCCTCATCGGCAATGAAAGCGTCCGCGTTGGGAATCGGTATTCCGATCGAGCCCCACTTGCGCGACAAGGCATCGGGCGGAACATACGTGAGCCTGGGAGAAAGCTCGGTCGCTCCATACATCACGAAAAGCCGGGCGGGAGCGAAAACCTCCGCCACCTCCTGCTGAACGTATATCGCCATATGACCGCCGGCCTGTGTCAAGTACCGAAGTTTCGGGAAACGGTACTCGCGAACGTTCGATTTCGACAGAAGTATGCTGTACGTTGACGGCACTCCGGCAAAACCCGTAACCTCGGTCTGTTTCATGGTGTCAAGCACGACATTGGGATAGGTAAAGCGGTTGTCCACCACCAGGGACCCCGCGGCAGCCACATGGGTATTGAGAAGGGTTTTCCCGTACACATAGTAAAACGGCAGAACCACCATCATGCGGTCGGTTTCCGTGATTTTCAGGTAATCGACAATCGATCGAGTGTTTGAAACTACATTCAAATGGGAATGCATCACCCCTTTGGGATGTCCGGTGCTTCCCGAGGTGTACACAATGGAGGCAAGGTCGAGGTCGATTTGGCGGCCGGGAGGGGGGAGCGAATGATCCGATGCATATATTTCGTCGATCCGACAAACTGTGCCTTTGATTGCGGTGCAATGATTGGGTGAAACCGTCGAATCCACAATAAGAAGTTCAATTGCGGGGGTGGAATGAATGGCGGGGACGACCGATGGAAGGCATCTTTTCGAGCAGATTACCACTCTGCATCCACTGTGTTCGAGAAGCTCTGCCAACCCCTGCGAAGGAGTCCGGGTATTGAGTTCCACCGTTACCGCACCGGCCTTCAGAATTCCATAATATGCGATCGCATAGTCATGGGAGTTTTCGGATACAATCGCGATTCGATCACCCGGTTCAACACCGTGCTTCACCAGATATGCCGCAAAATTGTCGGATCGATGATTCAGTTTTTCGTAGCTTATCCAGTTCCCCTGAAACCAAATGGCCTTGGTATCAGGAAAGCGCTTCGCCGTGTTTCTCAGAAAATCCTGAATCATCATGAATCATCACCTTTCATGACCGTGGAAGCGGGGAGAGAAAATGGTGGATCAGTAGCTGCGTCGATACAATGGCTGCAATTGCCATGCCGTCGCGGGCACCAATTTTCTCGGCCGGAATATCCCGAAGTCGTTTCAGGAGACTTCCGACACGGGCGGAATCAAAGTATCCGCCAGAATCCAGAGCTTCAGTTGAAAGTACTCCGGCCGCCGTACTCGTGCCGCCATGTAGAAAACAGGAAGAAATGGGAGCCCGATACGGTTGTTTCGGACGTTCCGTGATCTGTTTCGGCAGTAACTTCCCGAAGGTCCTCTTCAGTATGTGTTTTTCATCGAGTATCCTGAGTTTGTACTCGGGTGGAATAGCGGCCGCAAATTCGATAACACGATGATCGAGGAAGGGGAATCGTCCTTCCACTGAATGGCCCATCATCATACGATCACCCTGGGTACTCAACAGGTATCCGGACATGAATATCGACGTCTCCAGGTACTGAGCTCGGCAGAGCGGATGCCAGGTCAGGATTTCGGGGTCCACAAAATCCTCCAGCGCCCCCATCACGTTCTCTTTTTCATTCATATCGGCACGGACGTGATCGGACAGCAAACGCTTTGTCTGCGCCGTGTTGGCCCATCGAATGAGGTGAGAATAGAATGGGTGGGAGGTCTCCATCAGTCCCTTTCGAAAGAATGCCTGCCAGAACCCCATTCCCGATTTGTTCACGTAGGGGTAGATTTTTGAAAGCAGGAGAGGACGCAGGGAGGATTCCGGTTGGCGAGCCCAGAATCGACGGATTCGGTCTTCCTTGAATATGTTGTAACCGGCGAACAATTCATCGGCGCCTTCACCGGTAAGGACCACTTTGATACCGCTGTTTTCGACCAGTCTGGAAAGATGAAACAGGGGGGCCGGGGCGGTTCGAATCATCGGCATTTCGGCAAACCGGACAACCTCGCTGAAATCTTTGGCAATCGTTTCATGGTCCACTACGACACAACGATGGTCTGTCTCAAGCATCTTGACCATCATGTCCTGGTAAAGACGCTCGTCGAATAGACGATCGGCGAAGGATACGGAAAAAGTGATGAGGTCCCTGTTGTGGTGCTTCTTTACCAGGGATGCAATAATCGATGAATCGATTCCGCCGCTGAGGTATGACGCCACCGTAACATCGGCCCGGAGTCGAAGATTCACGGAGTCGTGAATGAGTTCTTCCAACCGGTCGGCATAATACGAAATGGAATGGTTTTCGTATTCGCTTTCACGAGGAAAGGATAGTTTCCAGTATTTTATGGAACGTCTGCTTTCGGGGTCAATCACCAGGATGTTTCCGGGGGGCAGCTCGAATACTCCCCTGAAGACGGTCCGTGGAGGAATGGTTGCCCACAGACTCATCACCTGGTCGAGGCCTGTGTGGTCGAGACGAGGCGTTATCTCGGGATGCTCAAACAACGCTTTCATTTCCGATCCGAATGCGATACCATTGGAGAGCAGATTCGCATAATACAATGGCCGAATGCCCACGCGGTCTCGAGCAAGCACGAGTCTTCGACGGGCGGAATCCCACAGGGCAATCGAAAATTGCCCGTTGAGATAATTGCAGAAGTCCAGTCCGTACTCCTCATAGCAATGAACAATCGTTTCCGTATCGCTGAGCGTTGTGAAGCAATGGCCCGCGGCTTCCAGGTCTTTCCGGAGTTCGGGATAGTTGAAGATTTCCCCGTTGAAAACTACCGAAATTGATCCGGTTTCATTGCATATTGGTTGTTTCCCTCCGGACAGGTCTATGATGCTGAGTCGCCGATGACCCATTCCTATTCCGGGGCCAACAAGGAAGCCGTCGTCGTCCGGTCCTCGGTGTTTCACCGCAAGTGCCATCCGCCGCAGTACTTCCGGTGACGGATTCTCTTTGCTGTCGGGTTGATAGAATCCGACTATTCCGCACATGCGTTTTTGCCTGCTGAGGAGTATACGGTGTTCCTGTTCATTTGCTCTCCGCCCCGGTCTTTTTTGAAACAGCGGCGATGTATGCCGGCCCGGCAAGGACATTCAGGAGTTCTTCTCCCAGAAGGGCACTTCCATCGGCGTTCGGATGACCTCCGTCGTCGGTCAGGTCTGGACGAAAACACAGGTACTTCCCGCCTTTGTAGTGGAATGACTCCACCGTGCCGTTTTCATGCAATGCTTGCCGGCCGGCGATGTCGAAAACAGGCTCGGTTGTACCAAAATGCTGAATGAGAAGACGGTTATAACGATTACGGAGGTAGTTTGCATCGCCAACCGTCGATTTTCCAAGGATATTCTTTACAAAAGATTTCGCTCGGCTTTCGCCTGCTGTTATCGGTACCGTGCAATGAACGAGGGTGAGTTGGGGACGACGGGAACGAATCCGTTGCATTCCGGAAATGTAATACTCGAATAGCTTATCCGCGTCATCGGTTCCTGATATGTCGACAAAACAGAGCTTCATCATTGCAATATCGACACTTTCGCCCATTTCCCCGCACATGAGCTTCACAAAATCGTCGATTTTTGATTCTGCCGTTCCATTTCGCCCAATTGGTGCATGAAGCAGCAGACCTTTTGTCATCCGGGTTGGATTCCGGAATTCCCGGATTTCCAACTCCATACCATCCATATCGGTCAGATTGGCTTGTACGCCGTTCAGGATGTCTCTTCCAACCGACTGATGACCAAAAAAGACTTTCAATTCCGAGATTCGGGGCCACAAGTCGCGTGAAGTTTCCTCGCGCGTAACCTTTAGAATCTGATTCATGTTGATTTCTCCACTCTCCCGTGTCGAACAGCCCAGGACAAAAAGCCACAAAGCAGGCTGGATGAGCACTCCCAGGTTGAATTTCGACATGTCGTCTCTCCTGTTTGCGGTAGTTTTCACTTGAACCGGGCGATTTCCCGCACGAGAATCGTTAGGTGGATATTGCACTACCCGTTATACTGAATCCCTATTGGAAAAACGAGAGCGAGCCACCGGGATTCGCATAGGGTTACGACCGACCAATATGCGAACCGGGGTTGTATTTCTCGGCGGAGTACCTTGCAGCTCCCGCAATGAAAATGCAATACGACAAAGGAATATCAAAGCGGAGAATTAACCACGGCGGCTACATTTTGCATACATGCCGTAATGGCGTGAAGGATTTCATGCCAAAGGGGAAAAATGTCTTTGTCCGTATGGAAAATGTCTCGGAAAATTCATTAATTAACAATAATGCTGAATGCCAGGTCGCTGAATTGTATATTTGGTTTTGAATGGGGGTCAGTTGCGCCGGCATTTTGCCGTGAACGGGAGACCGGCACGGGAAACAAGAGGCTTGCCGGTGGTCAAAGATGTAAATCGTATCGCGTCATTTTCTCTCAGGAGGATGCAGCTCATGTCCGTAAAAGCTTTAAGCCCGGAAGTTCTCAATATCGATGTTCGTAGTGAAGTCGATAAAATCTGCATCGGAATCAAACGTCTTCTCGCCGGTGATCTGAAACGACGAGGTTTAGTGATAGGGATTTCCGGAGGCATTGACAGCAGCGTTACCGCGGCTCTTGCGACACGCGCATTGGGGCCTGAACGTGTCTTGTCGATTCAGATGCCGGAGCGTCATTCGGCCGAAGATACGCTGGGTATCAGTTCCCGACTTGCCGATCATCTCGGTATACAACGGATCCATGAAGATATCACCGGCATCCTGGAAGCCGCAGGGTTTTATAGTAGATATGACGAAGCGGTACGGGAAGTCATTCCCGAATACGGTGAAGGGTGGAAGTCCAAAATAGCGTTGCCGCTTGCCGGTGAACACCGCGGGTACAATGTATTCTCAGTCGTCGCCCAGGATCCCGACGGCACACAGATCCGCAGACGTGCCCCTATCAAGGCTCTACTTGGAATCATCTCCGCCACAAATTTTAAGCAGCGCATACGAAAAATGATAGAGTATTACCACGCTGACCGTCTGAATTACGCCGTGGCGGGCACCCCGAACCGGCTCGAGTACGATCAGGGATTTTTTGTGAAGCTCGGTGACGGCGCCGCCGACATCAAGCCAATTGCACATCTTTACAAAACGCAGATCTATGCGCTTGCCGAATATCTTGAATTGCCCCGCGAAATCCGTGAGCGAACTCCTACAACAGATACGTACTCAATGGCGCAAGGGCAGGATGAGTTCTATTTCTCATTACCTTTCGATAAAATGGATTTATGCCTCTATGCGAAAAATAACGGCTATAATCCGGAAGAGGTCGCTTCTCTGATAGAGCTGTCTGCGGAGCAGACTTATCGAGTTTTCAAGGACATAGATGTCAAGCGATCGACGACACGATACCTTCACCTGCCCCCGCTGTTGATAGAAGAAGTGCCGGAAATAGTGCATTCGTCGGCAGTTTAGCCCAACTCGACCGCGAAACTTGGGCCAGGATACTGTACAATACGATTGTACGACGCTTTGCCGCGAATGCCGTCAGTCGGGTGTGAGGCCCTTGTCAGGCTCGGGTTGTCTCCGCAGGGCAATCACTTCGCTTTTCGGCAGGCTGATCATTGGTCGCGTTCTCAGGCCGCGCAGTGACGGACTTTTTTCCACCTTTTCTTTTTTTGGACTCACCTGAGTTTTCCGCTTCGGCATAGTACTTTGAATATCGGTAGTACCTGAGTCGGCGATCCTGACGAGCCTGGTTGAGGATCAATCCCAACATGTTTGTTTCCAGATTAGGAAATTCCGCGATTACCCCCATTAATTCTTTTACATTCGTAGTGCCCGCTTTTACAATTGTCACGACACCGCCTATCCGTTCGCTCACAACCGCCGCGTCGGAGGCAACGGCGAGCGGAGGAGTATCGATCAGAATCAGATCGAACCGCTCACGAGCGATTTCCACCACCCGGGCAAAAGTGCGGGAGCCGAGGTACTCCTGACTGTCTTCGGTACACGTTCCACAGGGTATGCATACCAGTCCCGGGATGTGGGTCCGCACAATTACGTCTACCAGTCGTAAGGCCGTCTTTTCTTTTTCTTTTATCGAACGGACCAAATCGGACAGTCCGGGCTTCTGGCTCAGCCCCAGCAGACGATGAACCGTGCCCCTCCTGAGGTCGGCGTCTATCAGAAGAACTCGTGATCCCAGACGTGCAAAGGAAGCGGCCAGATTCACCGTAATCAGGCTTTTACCTTCTGATGGATTGAGGCTGGTTATCGAAAACCCCCTCAGATTTTTCTCGTGCATTTCATGCCGCAGCCGAGTCCTTATGGATCGAAGCATCTCCTTTACGTATTGGGGGATTGCCTTGTTCTCCAGTGCGATATTCTGAATACCGCGGTCTGGTCCGAGTTTTTCTCTTCTGAAGAACTTTCCTCTTGATTTGAGGCGAATAAGGGGAAGTGCTCCAAGAATCGGGTGTGACACCATTGGACCAAGCTGTCTTACACTTCGAACCGATTTGTCGACTAAATCAAAAACCACAACCGGACCTATCGACATGCCTGTCCCTAGAAACAGCGATATCACGGCAAGCTGAAACAGTTTCACAAGAGGAGGGGGCGCAATAGGTGGAACGGCGTAATCCATGACGTAGACATCTGCTTGTTCGACCGCGTGTTGTATTCTTGCTTCATTGTATCTGCCGAGAATATTTCCGTAAATCTCCGAGTCAATATGGTGCCGGCGTTCAAGCTGGGCCAGCCTTAGCTCTTTGGAGGGTAAGCTGCGTAAACGGGACGACAGGTTTTCGGCTCTTCTCTTTTCAGCTTGCACCATCTCGCGTATGTCCTTAAGGTACTCATCGAGGGCGCGTTCAGAAGATGAGTACACGTTTTCCAGACGTGTTTGGTAATTGAGTCGCATTGGGTGTCCCGACGTATATGTACGGGAAAGCTCTTCGCGTTCCCGGGAGAGTTCGGAGTACTCCCGTCGAAGCACCTCGGCTGCGGGAACATTACGGTCCTGAAGAAACACAAGGATTTCGCCTACAATTTGATCTCGATTTTCTTCATTGGCATTTCTGAATCTTTCGTGTAGCCGACGAGCCTCCCGCAGGTATAGTTCGTCCCCCGAGATCCCCGATTCCACATTGCCCAGGCCGGCAACCGTCCGTCGGGTCGATTGATCGACACCCATCGTTGGATTTTGCGAAAAGAAGGCGCGAAGATCGCTTTCAGAAAGATTGAGTTGCTTATGGGCCTGCAGTAGCTGCGCATGAAGCGCATTCAGGGTCTCGGACGTCCGGCGTCTGCGAAAATTCAAATTCAAGCGTACGAATTCATCGGCAATGGTGTTGGCTATGGTCGCAGCCAGGTCGTAGTCTCTTCCCTGAAAGGCAATCGATATATGATTTCTGGCCTGGTGAGGATTTGGAGCCGTTACGTCCAGGTTCTCCAGCAGAGCGTCTATTGCCTTTCTTTTCTCAATAATCTCGAAAGCAAAACTGTGCGCGGTATTGGTGAATTGGTTGGAAAACCGGAGATATATTCCTGGAATATCAATTTCAGGGGATGCCACTGAACCGGTTTCAATGATTCGTTCACAATCGGGTTTGCCGCTCGTTGAGTATCGTACCGCAAAATTTCCGCCTTCTTCTTCCTCGAACAGGACACGATACAGGCCATTCGCCGCGATGGAATCAATTCGGACCGAATCGAGAATCTCGCCGCGAGCGAGTTTCACGGGCTTGAATCGAAGGGATAATTTTTCTACTATCTCGGCAAGAAATCCGCGGCTCCTGATCAATTCGACTCTGTTTGGGTCTATAAAATATGTATTATGATGAACCGGCTGATCCCCGGGGGAATCGAGTCCGATGAGCACACGAGTTCTCAGGGGAGGATCGATCGCAATGACATTCATCAGTCCGATCATGGCCGCGATAGTCACGAGAGGACCCACGGTGCAGATGAACCAAATTCGGCGCATTATCAGGCCGAGGTAGTGTGAGAAATGATATCCCAGATCCAGATCCTGGATATTTGTCCTGTTTCGGGATACCGACGGCATGAGGCATTCCTTCGTTTGTGTTGATCGGATTCCGACTAGTCGACTCAATCATTTAAAGTTGTAAGTATTTCGCCAATTTCTGAGAAGCCAACAACTTGTACGGAACCCGCTTCATTCATCGATTTAGATCCGCAAAAGCGCTTCTTTGGGGCCTGAAATGCAGGTCCACCTCGACTCCTCCCATTTAACCCGGGTTTAGCAATGAACTCACGACATTCTGCGTAAGCCGGCGCGCGATTTGTTGTAGAAAAATGCTCAAGGTATCTCCCCGGATACCCCTGCGCTTTTTCTAAGTCAATCTCGCACAACATCTTACGCATACTGCTCTACCCCTCGGCATTTCGGCTTCGCTCAATACGGCGCT
>CAYFVL010000058.1:0-24142 GCA_964346405.1 uncultured Fibrobacterota bacterium | reverse complement strand
GGGAAACTTGGGTTAACGAAATACAATACGGATGGTCTCCGGGAGATACTGTGACACGCCTGATACTTTATGCCTTTTCATGTACGATAGTTTTTGCACTATTGTCTGGCTGCGAACCAGCAACGAACGATATCACCGTTTCCGAAGCCCGGACTTCGTCGTGCAATACATGCCATGACTATCCGGGGACCGAAGCGTGTCGTGAAGACTTTGTTTCGGTCCGGGGGATTCAGACCACCAAGTGCTACCAATGCCATGCGCGCTCGGTAGTTCTCGACAGCCAGTTGATTGAGATCGAAAGCGCGAAGGTCTTTGCCTACCATGATGCTCAGGATACCACGCCTGGTCGATCGCAGCCCATGCTTTCCTCGGCGCACGCGAATGGAATAGTCGATCTGGATCCGGGAGCATGTAACGTATGTCACGGCTTTCCCCCCGCCGATCGCGAACGACGGGACCTGAGACAGGACTCGGACATTGAACCGGAAGGACATTACTACCACACTGTAGATCACAAATACTCATGCTACTTATGCCACGATACCGCTGTACATCATGAAATAGATACCATACATTTCAAGATTCGCAACACCAGCTTTTACGATGGCAAACAAGTGTACTACGAAATCGCGGCACAGATTCTGCCCGCGGTCAAACCGACTGTACACAACAATGGCATTGTCGACGTATCTTTCTTCAAGAGGATAAACGAAAATACGGACACTACTTACCTGTGGGATCCACTGACCCGAAGCTGCAGCAATATCGGCTGCCATACCAGGCCGGAACTCTATGAAAGAACCTACTGGAAATAGACAGTATTGTGACGACAGGATGTATATGAAAAGAATGCTCAGACATATGTATCACTTTACTCTGATTCTCGGGATTGCCTGCCTGAACGTCGGGTGCATACCCCAGTGGCAACGTCAATACCTCGGTGACCCAATCATGCAGTTCGATGAGGACGCGCAGGAAAAACAACTCAACGATCACGTTCACCCCCGCCGTGAAGGCACTTCGGGAGGGTCTTCGGGTCCAGGTGGAGGTTGTGGATGCTGAATGCGAGAATTGCCGCCGTTGTATTGTCCGCACTGGTATTTGGTCTACCAGGATTTTGCGCCGGCGGGGAAAACAGTATTTCGTACAAAATCCAGGGGTACCATGAGAACAATCTAACTACCGTGCTCACAAATCTACTCGGATTCGGGTTGGGTATCGGTGAGAAATGGCGTCTGGAAGGAGGTGCCATGGTGGACGCCATTACCGCGGCTTCGCGCAGTAATATCCATGGAACGTCGCCGGGCCCCAACGGTGTGACCTCGGCCACACGAGATGTCGACGGAATAACATCCGCTTCGGAAACCGACGAATTCCGGAAGGCGGCTTCGGGATCTCTCAGCTTCACGCATGATTTCATCAGACGGTTTCGCACCGACAAGAACAATGACGACCCTACGACTTTGTCCGTTTTTGGGTCCTACTCAACTGAACGAGACTACCTCTCTCGCAATATCGGCGGTTCAGTTTCGCAGGACTTGTTTCAAAGAAATACAACTGTTGCCGTTCGGTTTGGAAGGAATTACGACCAGTATTTTCCCGACTCCGCTTTTATACCGGAGAAGGATACGGATGAGGGGTGGGAATACCTGAGAGGCGAGGAAGAACCGGCTGGGCAAGAAGACGGCCTTGCCGAGAGACTTCCGTTGAAACTCACCTATGCCGGGGAGGGCAAACGTTTGACCGATCGGGTTACGATCTCGCTGACACAAGGCCTTACGACAACCACGGTATTTTCGCCTTTCCTGGAATTCGCCTACGACCGCGGCTATCTGGCACGTCCCTATTATACATATAGAATCAAGGACGAACTGGTGCAGGAGACACTTCCTCCAACGCGGCGGATGCTCAACGGCGGTGTTCGTCTGAACCAGTTTGTACGGATTCTCAGCGGAGTATCCCTGCGGGGCGGATATCGGTACTACACCGATTCCTGGGAGATGCAGAGCCATACCGTTTCGATCGAGGTCAACATTCGACCATACCCGACCATTACGGTCAGCCCATCATACAGGTTTTATAACCAAACCCATGCATTTTTCTACAAGGACATTTATCATCAAAAACCTCGATACCTGACTACCGACTTCAAACATGGCCCGCTCAATACTCATACAATCGGCCTGAAACTGCGACTCGAAACCAACAGAGGGGCCGGGGCATTGGGAAACAGCTCCGCTCTCTATCCCGAGTCATTCGACATAGCCGGCAATTACCTGATGCGCTCATCAGTTACCGATGTCACAGTGCGGAACAGCCACTACGAAGTCTGGCCCATAGATCGTGGGTTTCGGGCATTCTGGATTCAGGCGGGGATTTCGCTGTCCTTCTAGTGTGGTGTCCGACAATTGGCGTGAATTCAGGCGAGGCGATTGTCGTTCCCATGGGGGCGAAAAACGCCCGTATTGATTCTTGGCGATTGTCGGTCGCCACACTAGCCCAAGTTTCGCAATCAACTCACGGCATTCTGCGTAAGATGTTGCCGGATGAAGCCCACAATCAAGAGGAAAGAATAACTGCATGAAAAGAACGGGAATTACCTGCTGCACAATTCTCCTTGCCGTAGCTCTTTGCGGGGCGGAAGAAGTTGATTTTTCTTTGCCCAACATCGGGGATACGATGGTTTCCCTTTCCGACTACCGCGGTAAGGTAGTGGTACTTGATTTCTGGGCAACCTGGTGCGCGGCGTGCTACAAAGCGTTTCCCATTTTGAATGAGCTTCAGAAAACCCTTGAGGACGAAGGCATTGTCATTGGTATCAATCTCGAAAAGATAGACGACACCAAACTTGCCCGATTTGTCGAACAGACCAAAATCCGGTATCCTGTTCTCAAAGATCCGAATGGAAAAACCGCAAAGCAGTTCGGCATAAAGGGACTGCCCTCGATTGTGGTAATCGACGCTTCGGGTTCGGTGGTAACATTCCTGCGGGGTATGGAGAAAGACACTGAACAACGTCTTCAACATGCTCTGGACTCGCTCCTCACCAGGCAATGAGCCGGAGGGAATCTCCCTCTCCTAACCCAAGTTTCGCAACCACCTCACGGCATTCTGCGTAAGCTGTTGCACGATCTTAACTTAGAAAAATGCTCAAGGTATCTCCCCGGATACCCCTGCGCTTTTTCTAAGTCAATCTCGCACAACATCTTACGCATACTGCTCGCTCTTGGCTGCGAAACCTGGGCTAAGAGAACGCAAGAAGTCGTCATGGAATAAAGCATCCAGAAATCGCGAAGATATCAGGTCGGCAAAACAAAAAAGGATGAGCTGATAGAATCGATCCAGCTTGGCGAGGGCAATTTTCCTTCTAGTTGAGGGGGTTTCCTTTTTGAAATTCTTTGCGTCGTGTGTCAACTATCAGTATCAGACATGAGACGGTCAATCCCTGCTATGATACGCACGATTACCCAAATAGGCTTTCAGGAGCATTTTTATAGCCGGCACTCGCCTTGCTTTGAGATCAGATGCGGAAGTATGAAAGGCGAAAGGAGACTTTTCCCTTACCCGGATAGATATAAAACTTCCGAGAGGAAGAATTCCCAGCCGAAGAATCCCCCCGGGGAGTGGATCGCCATAAAGGGGTCTATGGCTCCACTCCCCACCCCCCCTCAATTGAGAATACCGCTCACTGTTCGTGCTCGTGATTCAGTCCGGTCCGGCGCTGCCGAGAGTGGAGGACGAAGAAGGAATATTCGAAAGCTTTTTTGCAGACGCCGAGATTTCCTACGACCCGATCAGCAACATATACCGTTGAACCATGGCCCGGAAGAGGATTCCCACCAGCAAGTAGAGACAGGCAAACAGGAGAGCCGATCGAGCATAAATCGGGGTGGTGGATACAACAATGCTTTCCGGACTGAAGTGCATTAGTTTGTGCCGGATCTGGATTGAAAGCGCCCTGTTCGCCGCCAGATAGGCAAACAGAGGGAAGATCGAACCCATAATTGCCCAGGTCACCACGAAAAGCAGCGGAATACCCCAGATTCGGGCGGCAGT
Source organism: uncultured Fibrobacterota bacterium (assembly GCA_964346405.1). Classification (GTDB taxonomy): domain Bacteria; phylum Fibrobacterota; class Chitinivibrionia; order Chitinivibrionales; family CAYFVL01; genus CAYFVL01. The sequence goes on along the minus strand of CAYFVL010000058.1, from coordinate 20,086 downwards.
TACAAGGCTGAGCATCATACTGCCGATAGTAATCCAGAAAATGGTTTTCATCGCCGGTTTGGTTCGACGAGAACTGAATTCTCCTATCCAGGCATCGCGAATCATGGCATCTGTGTCCGATTGATCGAAAGCATCGGTTTTGCCGAGCATCTCCAAACGTTCCCGCACAATGGTCAGCATTTCAGGAAACCTGTCGACAACGGAAGGAATTCTGATTCCGGTCCCATGAATGTCCCGTATTTCAGTCCATCCGCCGACACCGGCGATATCCTTCCGGCCAAACCAGGCGATATCCTCCAGACGAATGGATGTGGATTTCAGTGCACTCCGATACCCCACCCGTTCGTCGGTCAGAATAAACTCGACACTATGGAGCACCCGGTTGATCTTGACTGCGAAAAGTGTAATCAGGACCAGGGTCAGGCAGGCGAAAAGCACGAGACGATACAGAGCGGCGGTTGGATAATAGCCTGGGATCGAGTAGATCATGAATGGTACCGCAATGAAAAACGCAGCGGGAAGCGCGAAAATGGAGATTACGGTGCGGTCGGAAATCCGCAGATGTGACTGAAAATGAAATCGTTGTTCCATGAAACTCGCTTTCAGTTGAACAAGGGTGTAGATCCAATTTATATTAGGATAGTTTTCCCCGTTCTGCCATTTGTTTTCTCCGCCCAGCGGACATCCCTAAAGGAAATGTATGCCGATCCGCAGTATGACGGGTTTCGGACAGGCCAAATCGGACACTGATTCGGGCTCCTATCAGATAGAAATTCGAGGAGTAAACAACCGATTCATGGATTTGCAGCTTCGGCTTCCGAGAGCCTTTTCAAATCTTGAAGATAAAATAAAAAAAGTCCTCGGAACACGGGTGTCCAGAGGGAGTGTTTCCGTATCTATCTCATGGGACCGGGATTCTTCGACCGGCAAACTGACGTGGGACAGAGAAAAAGTGTCCCAATATATGAAGATATTTGAAGAAGTCGGACTGGAATACGGTATGAACGAGCATCCGAAACTTGCCGACCTTCTCCAGTTCAGCGATTTCATAAAGGTGGAATCCACCGAGTTCGACGACGACGAGGTGTGGAAAAACGTAGAACCGACTCTTCTGGCGGCATTGGACGATTTCATTACTTCGCGAGAAACCGAAGGCGACCACATTGGTATGGACCTGAAGCAAGCAGTCGACAAGATCGACGATACGGTTTCTCAGATAGAAGGGCGTGCGCCGGAACGGCTGAAAACATATGTTACCGAACTCAAGCGCAAGATCGCCCAGTTGGCCGATACACAGTCCGACCCGCAACGTCTCGCAATGGAGACGGCACTAATGGCCGACCGACTCGACATATCCGAAGAGTGTACCCGAATGTGGGCACATACAAAGGAATTTCGGGCGACTCTGCTGCGAGAAGACCCTATCGGGAAGCGCCTGAACTTTTTGCTTCAGGAGATCAATCGCGAGTCGAATACGATAGCCTCAAAGGCCAACGACACGAAAATATCTCATCTTGCCGTATCTCTTAAGGAATTGGCCGAAGGTATGCGCGAGCAGGTTCAGAATATAGAATAGATATGTACCGAAAAACTTCACGCGGAGGAACTAGATGACCAATAAAATGCTTGAGCTTGAACTTGAAACACTGGAGAAGCGCGGTATCAATCGCTACAAGGCCGTGGTAATGGCATCGCAGGAAGCTCGTTTCATTAATGATCAGATTCGACTCGACATCATTCGGGCCACCGACAAACCCACCTCCATGGCGCTGCAGCGATTGTATGACGGCCGGGTTGTGGAAGATCACGAAAGTGACGTGACCGAATAGTTTCCGTGGATCGTGTTTCCCGGAAAGGAACGCCGGACCAGCAAAGAGGAGATTCGGGTACAAACGGCATGGGTCGAATAACATACAACAGCATGGGTACGCGATATGGGACCGATTGACCCCCAGCGCATACTTATCGGGATTACGGGCGGGATCGCGGCTTACAAGATCCCGCTTCTTGTTCGTTCCCTGAAATCCGAAGGTCTCGAGGTGAAAACTGCCATTACCCGAGCGGCACAGCCGCTTGTGGGGGAAGGGGCATTACGAACCGTTTCGGGCAACCCCGTGTACGGCGATGAAACCCCTTCGCTCTATGACATGGATCACATCCGGCTCGGCGAATGGGCGGACTGCATGCTGATATGCCCGGCGACCGCAAATACGATCGCCAAAATAGCTAACGGTATTGCGGATAACCTGATAACGACCTCTGCACTGTCGTTCAGAGGGCCACTACTAATCGCCCCAGCCATGAATACCGCCATGTGGGAAAACAGGGCGACACAATCGAACATTTCCAATCTCAGGGAGCGAGGAATTCAGGTTCTGCCGGTCGGAACGGGCGCTCTGGCTTGCGGCGATGCCGGAGCGGGGCGAATGATATCGATTGAGTCGATTGTCGAATACGTGCTGGGAGCGAACCTCCCGAAACCGTTGAACGGCAAACGAGTCCTGATATCTTCAGGCCCAACAACCGAACGCATCGATCCGGTCCGTGTACTCACCAATAGATCATCAGGCAAAATGGGAGCGGCGCTGGCACGTGCGGCAATACTTCTTGGAGCCGATGTTTCTGTTGTCTCGGGGCCCGCACTGGCGGTTTTACCCGAAGAGGCCGACGTTGAGTATGTCGAAACGGCTTCGGAGATGGGAAACAGCCTTAGGCGACGATTCAGCGATGCCGACATATGCATACTCGCGGCCGCGGTTTCTGATTACCGTCCCGCCCGGGTTTCTTCGGAAAAACTCGATCGCCGAATCGACGATACTTTGTCGCTGAAGCTGACCGCCAATGAGGATATCGCGGCGGCACTCGGAGCCGTTAAGGAAAACCGTTTTCTTATCGGATTTGCTCTGGAAACGAATGAGAACATCCAACGGGCCAAAGACAAGATGCGAAAAAAGAATTGTGACATGATGGTCCTCAACACGGTGGATACATCTTTGGCAACCGACAATTCCACGATCGCGATACTCACCCCCGACGGAAACGCCCGACGATTTGAATCGATGGACAAGCGTCGAATAGCTCGAGAAATTCTTCTTTATGCGGCCAGGCGAGCAGGGCACAGTCAATGAACACACAGGCGAGAGATCTGTTGATCAGTTTTTTTCGGCAGCAATCGGAATTGCGAATGCCCGGCTATCTTTTGGCTTCAGGATTACCACGGCCGAATATCCCGGAAGCCGACGGGCAGTCGGACACTCAGGCTGCCGGGCGGCATGCTAAAGAGAAGTCGACGGCGACGGTCGGCAATCAGAATGGAAAGCGATCCGCACTTGCCGAGCTATATTACTCTCTACGCGAATGTACTGGGTGCTCGCTGCACGGTATGCGTAAGAAGCTGGTTTTTGGGGCCGGAAATGCCGAAGCACCGGTTGTGATCGTGGGAGAGGCGCCGGGAGAAGAAGATGACCGCAAGGGGCTTCCATTTGTCGGTCCGGCGGGTGAGCTGTTGACTAAAATGCTCGTGGCAATCGATCTCGATCGATCAAAGGATGTTTTCATCACGAACGTTCTGAAGTGTCGGCCTCCGGGAAACAGAAATCCGGAATCATCCGAGATTCAGGCCTGCAATCCGGTCTTTCAGCGACAAATCGAAATCATTGCACCCAAAGCGATCCTGCTTCTTGGCAGAGTCGCCGCACAAGAAGTTCTCAAAACCTCGGAAGGGGTGCGGGAACTTCGAGAGAAAACTCACGACTATAACGGCATTCCATGCACAGTGACCTATCATCCCTCCATGCTCCTTCGCAACAAGCGATTCAAGACGTTTGCCTGGGAGGATTTAAAACGTTTCCGAGAACATATACGACAACTAGGAATTTATGAACGCGCTTCAAAATAAAAAACAGTCATTCCCCCGAAAGCAACCATCAATGCCGACGGCTTCACGGGTACCTCCGCAGGTGCTCGATGTCGAGCGCACGGTTCTGGGCTCTGTTTTGATCGATGGAAATGCGCTGGATTCCGCATTGGAAATTCTTACCGATGAATGTTTCTACTCCACCGCGCACCAGAACATTTTCCGTTGTATTCGGGAACTGGCATCACACAACGCGCCGGTCGACGTGATTACCGTCACTGAGGAGCTTCGGCGCAAAGAGTGGCTCGAGGAAGTCGGTTCCGAAGCCTACCTGGCGGAGTTGGCCGAGAATATTGCGACATCGGCCAATATTACCTACTATGCCAAAATCCTCGAAGGCAAGTCGACTCTCAGACAATTGATCAGTGCGGCCGCCGAAATCACGACCGAATGCTTTGATCCCGATGCCGAGAGCAAGCTGGTACTGGACCGCGCCGAAGCCAAGATCTTCCATATTGCCGAAGAGCATCTGACCAACACATTTGAATCCCTCAAGACGCTACTACCGAAAACATTTGAGGAAATCGAAAAATACGGAAAAGAAGGCGGTTCCCAGGGAACTGAAACGGGCTTCACCAAGCTCGATGAAATGACAACCGGATTGCACGGTGGTGACCTGGTGATCGTTGCGGGACGTCCCGGCATGGGGAAGACCTCGTTTTGTCTTTCAGTTGCGATAAATACCGCGGTTCGTGCGGAGAAGAAAACCTGTACGGCGCTGTTCTCGCTCGAAATGTCCAAAGCTCAGCTCGTGCAACGCATGCTGTGCGCGGAAGCACGAGTGGACATGCATCGGCTCAGAAGCGGCCGATTGGCGAAACGCGACCTCAATGTTCTGGGCATTGCCGCCGGTCCTCTTTTCGAGGCCCCTATATTTATCGACGATACTCCGGGAATAAATGTGCTCGAGGTACGCGCCAAATGCCGAAGACTTAAAAAGAAGGAAAATCTCGGGTTAATAATTATAGACTATATACAGCTCATGACAGGTGTTGAAAAAACGGAAAACCGCCAGCAGGAGATTTCAACCATTTCCCGATCGCTTAAATCGGTGGCAAAGGAACTCGATGTTCCGGTGATTGCGTTGTCGCAGTTATCACGAGCCGTAGAGCAGCGCGGTGGCGATCATCGCCCCCAGCTTTCCGATCTTCGAGAGTCCGGTGCTATCGAGCAGGATGCGGACCTGGTGCTGTTCGTATTCAGAGAGCACCACTACAAGCCCGAAGAAGAGAGTCTCAGAAATGTGGCGGAGATAATTATTGGGAAGCAGAGAAACGGCCCCGTGGGCGCCGTGCGGGTTTCCTTTATTCGGGAATATGCCAATTTCGGCAATCTCGAGGAAAACCACGTCCAGGAGGACGGCGAGTTTTGAATATTGGTGCAGCCGTTTTGCGCAGGACCGGCGCCGCGGCAATCAGTGGAGCCGGGGGACTCGCTTCTTTTTTTCGCCACGTGTACCTCATGTCGGCCCTTACCTGTAAAACATTTGTTCGCATGCCGGTTCTTGTCAAGAATATCGGCCTTTCGATCGAACAGATGTATGTCATCGGCGTGGAGTCTCTCCCGCTTGTCCTGATCACGTCGGTATTTGTGGGGGGAGAAGCAGTAATTCAGGCGGTATACCAGTTCAGCGGTTTGGTCCCGATGCGATACCTTGGTATGGCAGTCAGCAAGACCATAGTGACCGAGTTGTGCCCGGTTATCATAAGCTTTGTCATATCCTCCCGAATCGCCACCGCAATAGCCGCGGAAATCGGTTCTATGAAAACGAGCGAACAGCTCGATGCCATGACGATTCTGAGTCTCGATCCAATTCGGTATCTGATTATCCCCAAAACAGTTGCCTGCATCATAATGGTACCCGTCCTGGTGATCATCTCCGAGGTGGTTGCCATAATTGGATCCGTAATTACCGCCATATTGTTTGTCGACATCACCCTTCATCTGTATCTCTCGGGTCTGAAACTTTTCTTCAACACGACCGCCCTTTTCATTGGCATTCTGAAGACATCGGTATTCGGTGCGATCATCGCATTGACCGGTGCTCACTTTGGTTTCCAGGCGAAACGTGGAGCCGAAGGAGTGGGAGAAGCAACGACTAAAGCGGTTATGACCGCGGCGGTTCTTATTCTCATTTTCGATTTTGTCATTGCCTTTATGGTTCTATAAATATGAGCAATTCTCCGAACAACACGGCACCCGATTCACCGATTCTCGAAATTGAGCATCTGCGCAAGCATTTCAGCAATGCGCTTGTTCTCGACGACATCAATATCCAGGTGAACCGAGGCGAGATCGTGTGCATTATCGGGCAGTCGGGAAGCGGAAAGAGTGTCATCCTTAAGCACGTTATAGGGTTACTCGTTCCCGACGGCGGACGGATTCTCTTCGAAGGCAAAGAATACTCTTCTCCAACAAAAAAGCTGTCCGATTTTGATGGGGTCAGGCACCATTTCGGTATGCTCTTTCAAGGCGCGGCGCTGTTTGACTCCAAAACCGTGGGTGAAAACATCGCGTTTCCGCTTCGGGAGCATACCGACAAAAGCGAAGAAGGTATCCGACAGACCGTGGCAAGGGGTCTGGAGATGGTCGGTTTGCATGGAATACAGGAGAAAATGCCGGCGGAACTGTCGGGAGGTATGCGCAGCCGGGTCGGACTTGCGCGCGCGATTGCCATGCAACCCGATATCATGCTTTATGATGAACCTACCTCCGCCCTCGATCCGATAATGTCGGATACGATCAACGATCTCATTCTTGACCTGAGAAAAGAGTTGGGAATGACATCAATCGTGGTAACTCACGACATGTCGTCCGCATACAAAATAGCCGACAAGATCGCGATGGTCTACAACCACAAGATCATATTCTTCGGAACGCCAGGCGAAATTCGTGCTTCCCGCAATCCATATATTCAGCAATTTATCCGCGGACAGCGTAAACTGCACTATGCGGTTGAGGAACATGAAGCATACGAAGCGCCGGTCGACATTTCACGGCTTCGACGCGGACCCACAACGCACCGCCATCCGTCACAAACGGATGAGGCGGCCGAATAGTAGTTTTTCTGTTCGGCGTCGGCCTTGCGGATACCGGTCCTCCGAAAATGTACTCAGTGATCAGACTCGTTTGGTCACTGAGTACAATTTGCATAGCTTCACAGAAGAGTTCGGCATTATGCCCAAAAAATCAAAAACAGCATTCGTCTGCGGCAACTGTGGACAGGATTTCGCCAAATGGCAGGGACGCTGCTTCAATTGCGGTGAATGGGAAACCATAACGGAATTCAAAACCCCTGCCGGAGGAAAAAGCAGACGCCCCGCCGCGGGTCAGTCGAGCGATTCCTCGCCGGTTCTGCTGTCGGAGTGCAAACCGGAGGATATTCCCAGAACCGGGAGTGGCATACCCGAAATGGACCGGGTTCTGGGCGGCGGTCTGGTTCCCGGTGCGGTCATACTTCTCGGTGGGGATCCCGGTATCGGAAAATCAACACTGCTGCTGCAAATGGCCGGAGTGCTTGCGGACAGGGACAATCCGGTGGTTTATGTCACCGGTGAGGAATCGGCCGAACAAGTGTCCCTACGTGCGGTTCGTCTTGCCTGCAGGACCTCCCCGGTACAGCTTCTGGCCGAAACATCCGTAGGACGAATTCTGGAGACTCTTGAAGCAGTCAAACCCAAAGCGATAATAATAGATTCGATACAGACCATGTTCTCCGAGGATCTCGAAAGCGCCCCCGGCTCCGTTTCTCAAGTTCGAGAATCCGCCGAACTGCTTCTGAGGTATGCGAAAGAAAACCGCGCAACGCTTTTTCTTGTCGGACACGTGACAAAAGAGGGTTCGATCGCGGGGCCACGGGTGCTGGAACACATGGTTGATACGGTGCTGTATTTCGAAGGCGATGCCGGATACCAATATCGTATCCTTCGGGCCGTCAAGAATCGCTTCGGTCCCTCGGGAGAAATTGCCTTGTTCGCGATGTCCGATGAGGGCCTTGGGGAGGTTAAAAATGCATCGGAACTGTTCATGCTCAATCGCGAAAACCCGCAAACCGGTACCGCCTTTGTTCCGATAATGGAAGGCAGTCGGGTTCTGGTAGTGGAGCTTCAGGCATTAGTCAACCGCACTCATTTCGGTCTTCCGCAACGCGTGGCATCAGGTATCAACCCCAAACGTCTGGCACTTATCATTGCCGTGCTCGAGCGCTACGCAGGCATTTCACTCGGAGACCATGACGTTTTCTTCAATGTGGCTGGGGGACTCAATATAACCGAGCCCGCGGCCGATCTGGGCATTGCCGGCGCGATTCTGTCCTCATTCCGCAACCAGCCGCTTCGGGCCGGATCGGCCGTAATTGGAGAAATCGGACTGGGGGGTGAGCTTCGACGAGTGAACCATACCCCTACTCGCCTGAAGGAGCTTGACACAATCGGCTTTTCCGACTGCATTGTACCGCATAACACCTCGGTCGAGAAAAATCGCTATTCGCTGCGCCTGGGTCGGTGCGAACATATTGGTCGAGTTGACGAGGTTCTGTTCTGAATCTTGTTTTCCGTCCTTCGCGCCAAACAGCATCTTTTTATAACCCGGGCATTGGCTCAATACACGCGCTACTCTTCTGTTTTCCCCGATATCCGCCGTATGGTCGACAATTCCAGTGCTGTTCCCCACTGCCGGAAAGTCACCATATTTTCTTTCGGTGTGCCTTCAAAATACACAGAAATGCTGTCCTCCCGAAATTCATCGGGTAAATCAAGGGGATCATACCGCTCGCCGGTTTCGCTCACGATGCCGTAAAAGCCGCCTTCGAGGTCGACATGTACGATTATCCCCTTTCCGGACACTGTGCTCCGACCGCGTTCCTTGTCTGCACATGAATACCACATAGAGATCAAAACGAACGCCATGGGAATGCAAAAGGCATAGTTCTTTTTCATTTTGTGTCTCCTGGCCCAAGTTTCGCGATCAACTCACGGCATTCCGCGTAAGTTGTTGCGGCCATCTCTTTTTCACGATTTTTTCACAATATCTCCGATAACCAAACCGGCCAACTGGAAACCGAATATGCCGGTCATGTGCAATGCCGATCCATTGACCACACCGCTGCTTGAGCACCCTTCCGGCTCGTCCGACTGTGCGGAATTCTCATCGGCCTTTTCACATTCGGTTCTTCCACACGGAAATGAGTCCCCGCGGGCATCGTTGTATTCATCGCTGTATACACAGAGATAATCTCCCGCAAACCCCCGCTTCCGAAGACGCTTTCGCACAAACCGACCGAGTCGGCATCCCCTGGTCTCCCATATTGAGCCCGATTTGATTCGTGACGGATCGAGGCGTGCCGATGCGCCGAGGGCGGAATAGAAAACGCCCGACGATTCGCCGGCACGGATTATCAATTCGATTTTGCAGGAAAGCGTATCAATTGCATCGATCACATAGTCATAGGAGCACAGATCGAACCTTTCGGCGCTATCCCGGGTGTAGGCCTCATGCCGTGCAATTATCTCGGCATTCGGGTTGATTGCACAAAATCTGGACGAAAGCTCATCGACCTTGATTCGACCAATGGATTCAGTGGTTGCCTCAAGCTGCCTGTTTATATTTGTCGTGCAGATTCTATCCGAATCCACGATCGTGAGATGCCCGATTCCCGAACGGATAAGGGCCTCTGCGCACCATGAGCCCACACCCCCGATTCCAAACAATATAATGCGAGTCCGCGTGAAACGTTGCATTGCAGCATCCCCCACCAGAATCGCCAGGCGGGCAAATGCCGGGTCCACTCTCATAGTATTATTCCTTATGAACTTCGAACCGGGGAATAAGGCTTAGCCAGACACTCTCGGATCCCGAATATGCGCGATCAAATAAATCTACATCTCCCGGCAAAAAGCATGTACGTTCAGCATGCATTTCTCGAGCATGACTACGAAAGCAAAAATAACCTGACCGGGCTGGAACGGTATAATCATAAACTGACGGACGAACGCATATATTTTCGATTCCTTCCGCACCGACTCAGTCTCGGATTCAATCAGGTTTGTTGTACTTTGCGGGTCGAATTTCAAAAAAATAGCACTTGATTCTTCCCGGAGGGTCGGGGATTTCGTATCACGAGCGAGGGTTGGCCAAACCGCCTGATCAGACCTTTGAGGAATTATTTCATGAACGAAGACCGCGGTACCAACATTATGCGGATTTCACGATTCAGTCTGATATCTTTCGCTTGAAGGCGCGGTTCGGCGAATCACGGATTCTGTTGGCGTCCTATGATAGCCGTCCCTCTCCCGTCCCCATTCCATTTCCCGATTCGTATCAAATGGCAGTGCAAGCTCTATTAATTGAAACTCTGGGCGGCATTTCTCCGAATGAGTAGCTCACTCACGCCCGGGGTCGACCTTGATCATGTATTGGGAGGTATGAGGATGAGAATGGCAATAGTGGGCGGTGGGTTGATTTTTATTTTGGGCATGACGACGGTTTTGCAGGCCCGGGAGGATACGAGCACGACAGCCGAACTCGAGAAAGTCATCGTTACAGCAACCCGTCGGGAAACGCAATTGAAAAATGCGCCGGCTATCGGAGCGGTTGTTGGGCGTGGCGAAATTGAAGAGATAAAAGCGTCGCAGGTTTCCGACGCCCTCAAATATGTGCCGGGATTGAGTGTCGAGTCCGGTACTGGTAGCGGTGGTCCGTCGAAACGGAATGTGAGCATAAACGGCATGCCGAATTACTATAACCTAGCCCAGGTTTCGCAATCGACTCACGGCATTCTGCGTAAGCTGTTGCACGATCTTGACTGCGAAACCTGGGTTAGAGTGTTTTCCCTGGGATGACCTACCACCAGATGCTTCGGGGACCAGATTGTTTCCGAGGCATCATTCTCTTTTGGCAGCACCGAAATCAGAAAACGGTCACTTCCGTTGGACATCCGGTTCGTCCATTTCTCATTTCTGCGCGATGTGCGATTTGCTCACTCAGAACTGTAGAATCAGGCCACGCGGCCTCACAACCGGCCGCTTTTCAATTACCGGCACAGGTTATGCTTCTTATATAGCCGGCATTTCGATAACTTGTCGAAGGCATGTATTCCGGTGCCGTGGACGTTGATCGAACGCACGGAATGTATCCTGATCAGGAGCGCCCGGGCCGGATGGTAAAACACAAAGGAGGTTCACATGAATTCACGAGCGATATTCACGATACCGATTATAGCGGCACTGGTAGTTTCGTCGGTGGTCACGGCCGACATCTATATGTCCGAGAACCGTCACACCGACGGCTATTCGATTGCGGGGAAAACAGTCGAAGCAGTCGATGAGAAAGTGACCTACTGGGTCGGTGAACAGGGCATGAAAATGGAAAGCGATTCGCAAATTGTTCTGATAAAACCGCGGGAAGAACTGGTGTATGTCATGGATCCCATTGAAGAGAAATATGTCGAGATTCCATTCAGCATTTTCCAGGATGGAGCCGGAGCATCGGAGAACGGAGAAAGCGGCGAATTACCACCCGAGATACGTGACATGATGCGCATGGATATCAGCGTTACGCCGACCGGGAAAACACAAACTGTAAATGGGTGGAAAGCGAAAGGATATACACAGAAAATCAGTAATTCCATGATGACCGTGGTGAGTGAGTTGTGGGCGACAAACGATCTTGATGTCGACAAATCAGTATTCCAGAAGTACTACACTGCGATATACGGGCTCAGACCCGGGATGCAGGAAATGATGGGTAACCTTGTCGAGGAGATGAAAAAGATCGATGGAATCGTTGTGAAGAGTTCTACAACGACTGAAGTTATGGGGACGAAAATCACCTCATCGGCCAGGATCACGCAGGTTGAAGAGCGTTCGGCACCGCAAGGAGCTTATGAAATTCCCGATGGGTACGAAAAGGAAGAGCTAAACGTTTAGCCATGCATCCGATAGTAAGAGGATTCTCCTCGTTGCGTTCGGCTTTGCCGCAGACGAGGAGATCCATCGTCCAAGCAAACACTTTTTTGATAACTGATTAAAGCCGTTGTCCCCATTCCGCCAGAGTAGTCGGTATTCCTGACCCGAGTTTCGCAATCAACTCACGGCATTCTGCGTACGGCGTTTCTCGACTGGGGAAACCTGGGCTAAAGCCAATCAAACTCCCGCCGATGCAACTTTATGGAACTCCTGCCATGGACTCCGATCCTCTCAAACCGCCGTCCGATTGAAAAAGTGCCTGGAATCCCCCCACTGATTATACCCGATCGTCCGATCGACAGACCCGATTCTCGCTTCGAGACACCCCCGACACTGCACGGCGTTCTCATCGACACACGGTTTGTTTTCGTAAAGCAGATAATTCTTGCGGACCTCGAGCGGAGTGAGTTGCGGCATGATTACATTCGCTCCGTGTCGAAGTCCCTTTTCGCGTCCGTGTGGGTCGAGTGCCTGAAGAGCCGTGGTGGCGGCGATATTGACATCTTTCAGTACTATGCGACAAACGGCAATCATCAGGAGGGCAAGCCTGATACGGGAATCCTCATCCGGCACGGTCTCCCGTCCGAGAGGGGTTGCCGCATGAGGGATAAACGGACCCATTCCAATCATGTCGATATCCATATCGCGAAAGAACCGTACATCATCGGCAAGATGCTCTATCGACTGTCCGGGAAGGCCGATCATGACACCGGTTCCGACCTGGAATCCGACCTCCCGAAGAGTTTTCAGGCATTGAACCCGGGATGAATATTTCTGGCTCGATGGGTGAATGGTGGCGAAGAGGGATGGGTTGGAGGTTTCTATTCGGAGCAGATACCGATGAGCGCCGGCTTCGCGAAAGCGGGTGTATGTTTCGCGCGTCTGCTCACCGACACACAAGGTGATACCCAGCCCATCGGGAAGTTTCTCCGATACGGTAGATCGCTTGATCTCGGCTACTACACATTCTACAAATGAAATAAACCGCTCATCGTTTCGCTCACCGGACTGGAGCACTACCGAACCGTAGCCCTGATCCGCGCACCACTTCGCCGACTGGATTATTTCATCGAAAGTGAGTTCATAACGATCGACCTCATGCATGCTTTTGCGAATTCCGCAATACAGACAATCCATCCGACAGTAATTCGAAAATTCAATCAACCCCCGATAGTAAACTTCGGAGCCACAGGTCTGGAGCAACACCCTCTCGGCTTCGACTCGGATAGTTTCGATATCTTCAGGATTTGCGGCTCGAAGAAGAACCGCGATCTCTTCGGGAGAGAAATCATTCCGGGCAACTATTCGATCTATGCTCATCATGATTCCCTCTCTCGTAAATAGGTGTCCAGAGCCGCGGGAAACGGCGCCAGTGCCCGCTCAAATATGCCCAGGGAATAGGATATCGCCAGCCCATAGTTGGTAATCGGCACGCCGGCTTCGCGACTTCGGGATATCCTGGAGAGCATCTCCCGACGGTTCCACATGCAGGCGCCGCAGTGTACGATTAGAGAGAATTCGGAAATGTCATCCGGAAAATCGTGCCCTCGTGTATTTTGAATTTCCAGTTTGCCGCCGACATACTGCGTGAGCCACCGAGGAATCTTTACCGTGCCGATATCTTCACCAATCGGATGGTGTGAGCAGGCTTCGGCGATCAGGATTCGGTCGCCGGGTTTGAGTGTTTCGATAGCAAGCGTACCGCGAACCATCTCGGTCAGGTCGCCCTGGTATCGGGCAAAGAGAATTGAGAAAGAGGTCATCGGGATTTCGGGAGGAGTATCGGCCGCAACTTTCAAAAATGCCTGTGAATCGGTGACAACCAGTGCCGGGGGTGTTGTCAGACGTTCGAGCGCCCGTCGAAGCTCCCGTTCTTTTACTACCAGGCAGAAAGAGTCGTGGTCCAGAAGATCACGAATGCTCTGCACCTGTGGAAGAATCAATCGTCCCTTAGGGGCTTCTTTGTCGATTGGCACCACGAGAACGGCGCATTCTCCGGGGCCGACCAGGTCGGCGACAATGCTTTGACGTTCGACAAACTCCGACGGCGCCGCGGAGAGTAGTGCACGACGGACCTCCCCGAATCGGTCTCCCGTGAGCGCGGAACACACGACTATTCTCTTGAAATGGCTCCGAAGCTCTTCCACAAATGCGTCTTGCGGAGCCGATAGGTCTGATTTGTTCACAACTACCACAACCGGGACGTCGTTTTTATCAAGAAGACCCGTGAGTTCCCGTTCGAAGGACTCCCATTGTCCGGGGATTGTCACCAGCACGGCCAGGTCGGTTCTGTCGAGTACCTGACGAGTCCGTCCGACTCGCATTTCTCCCAGTACGCCGACATCATCGATACCCGCGGTATCGATAAACAGAACAGGACCCAGGGGTAGAAGCTCCATGGGTTTTTCTACCGGGTCGGTTGTTGTCCCGGCGATATCGGAGACCAGCGAAACGCTTTGGCCGGTGAGACGATTGAGCACACTCGACTTCCCGACATTGCGTCGTCCGAAAATCCCTATGTGCAGTCTCTGGCTTTTCGGTGCACGTATCATTTACTAGTGTTCCTTGCTATCCGGTCGTTGAGTTGCCCTGGCGGAAGCTTTTTTCCGATTCTTTGCCGATCCCGGAACACCAAGTCGACACACCGCTTCGGGACTGGTCAGATATCCGTACTCTTGGGCAGTGACATGGCCACCTTCGACCGCCACTTTTTCGATGGAGACGCCACGACGGCCGGCTTCGGTTACAATTTCTTCTATTTCGGTATAGGACAGTTTCGCCAGAAGAGCCGTTGCCGCGGCGGTTGAGCCCTGAAGAGCACGTCGGCATCGGGGTTCATCGGCTTCCATGCGTTCAACGCAGTGTTCTCGGAATACCGTTGCGGCTTGTGTAAGAAGTTCTATACTTTCAAGAAGGCAATCGGCGACAAGGGGCAGAAACTGGGAGAGTTCAAGATTTCCCAACGACACCGCCTGGGATATGGTCACATCATTACCGATTACCCGCATTGCACACTGCGCCGCGGCCTCGGGGATAACCGGGTTGACTTTTCCGGGCATAATCGACGATCCACTCTGACGGGCGGGGATACGTAGTTCTCCGAAACCGCCGTTGGGTCCCGACGACATCAGTCTCAGATCATTGGTTATTTTGATTAGACTGGTGGCGCACGCCTTGAGAATCCCCGAGACCTCCACAAATACATCGGCATTCTGAGTCGCATCGATCAGGTTCTCCGCCCGTGCAAATCCAAATCCGGTGAGTTCTCTCAAGGTATCGACTACTTGAAAGATGAATTGTCGAGGAGAACCCAGACCCGTCCCCACCGCTCCGCCCCCAAGATTTACCACTCGAAGGCGCTCTATACATTTGTAAATCCTCCATCGGTCTCGACTGAATGCTTCGGCATAGGCCCCCATTTCCCGTCCGAGAGTAATCAGCACGGCATCCTGAAGCTGCGTGCGAGCGGTTTTTACAATATGTTGAAACTCTTTTTCTTTTTGTTGGAAAGCCTCCTGAAGAGCCAGAACGGCGGATTCGAGTTCGAGAATTCTCGTTATCGACGCCACTTTCAGGGCTGTTGGATAGGTGTCGTTTGTGGACTGATGAAGATTTACATCGTCGAGGGGCGAAACCCGATTGTACTCCCCGGGTCTGGCGCCCAGAAGAACGCATGCGCGGTTTGCGACGACTTCATTGACATTCATGTTGGTCGAAGTCCCCGCGCCGCCCTGAAGAGCGTCGACAAGGACATGGTCGTCCAGAAGGCCTTCCCACAGCTCGGTACAGGCCCGCTCTATGGCCTCGGCTTTTGTATCGTCTCCTCTCCAGGCACCCAGTCGTCTGTTGACTTTCGTACAGGCGAGCTTCACCACACCGTAGGCGTGAACCAGAGCCCGGTTAACCTCACGATTGGAAAGGGGAAAATTATGCAGCGCCCGATAAGTGTGTACTCCCCAGAGCACGTCCGACTCAAGGGTCACCTCGCCGAGCATATCCCGTTCCGTCCTGGTTCCGGAATTTTGAGTATTCACTCGCGGTATCTCCATTAACAGTAAATATCATGCTTTCCCTGCTCAACTTTCGCAAGCAGTTTGCGGGACCGATCGGCGGCATCGGGCGACATCTCCTCGATCACTGTAGAGATGAGGGCGTCTCCCGCCCGGCGAGTTTCTTCGGAGCCGTAGTCCAGAAGATATTCTTTAAATGTGGAGACTGCGTTGGGATCGCAATGAAGCTTGATTTCTCCCGGTTTGGCCAGGTCCATGAAATCCGCTCCTGTGCGCCCCAGGCGATAGCAGCCGGTGCAGAACGACGGTATATATCCCATGTTTGCAACATCGCGGATAACTTCATCGAGCGGCCGATGATCGCCCAGAGAGAACTGACTTGAATCGGCGCGTTCTTCCTCGCCGTATCCCCCCGGATTGGTGCGGCTTCCCGCCGAAATCTGGGAAACTCCCAGCGCGAAAGTCTCCCGGCGCATTTTCGCGGTCTCCCGGGTCGACATTATGATCCCCGTGTAGGGCACGGCCAACCGAAGTATCGCGACAATTTTGCGGAAATCGATATCGGAGACGGGGTACGGTGGTTTTTCGGCAAGACTTGATCCTCCGGCAGGTTCCAGACGGGGAACGCTTATGGTGTGAGGTCCGACTCCGGACCGATTTTCCAAGTGGCGAATATGCTGCATCATGGCAAGTATTTCAAACCGCCAATCGAACAGACCAAACAACACCCCGATTCCGACATCATCGATACCAGCCTCCATTGCCCGGTCAAGTGAGCTGATTCGCCAATCGTAATCTCGTTTCTTTCCGCCGACATGCACTTGTGCGTAGGTCTCCCGATGATACGTTTCCTGGAATATCTGGTAGGTCCCGATTTGTGCCGCTTTCAATTGTTTGAACTCATCAAGGGTGAGCGGGGCGACATTGACATTGACCCGACGGATCTCTCCGTTTCCCACTTTGGTGTCGTATATGGTTTTGATACTGTCGAGGACATAAGAAAACCCTTGACGAGGGTAGCTTTCACCAGCCACCAGAAGGACTCGTTTATGCCCCTGATTTTCGAGAACGCGTACTTCCTGCGCGATTTCTTCTTGCGAGAGTGCCCGACGGATTACGCTTTTGTTTCCGGCTCGGAATGCGCAATAGAGGCATTCGTTACCACAGAGATTGGAGACGTAAAGCGGTGCGAACACAACCAGCCTTCGCCCGTAGATTGTGTCTTTCACGTTCCTGGCGGTTTCGAACAGTCGGGTCAGAAGCTCGGGGTCGCTGATTTTGGCAAGTGAACAGATATCGTCGTAATCCAGACCGTGCATTTCCGCGGCCTTATCCAGGGCTTCACGTACGCGAACCGAATCGCTTGCATGTGTATTTCTCAGGGCGTTGTCGATCGTCTTTTCATCAATTCGTGGCGCACCGGAATCATCGGTCATGTATACATCTCCTTTGCCGCGTTCTTAATGGTGACACGGCCGGTTTCCGGCTTTGTGAAAGGAGCCGGATTCATTCATTTTCACAGTTTCTATCCTTTGGCGAGTCCGGATTTTACCGTTACACCCGGAACTCGCCCGAGAGAGCCGGTCAATGTACCGACCTGATCGGTCGTTGCCTCAACTACCAGTGTAATGACACTCACATCGGGTCGAACTCGCGGAAGGCCGGTTCGGGCGAGGATTATTTCTCCGTGTCGGGAGAGAATTTCATTCACCACCGTGGCCGATCGGCCGCGGTTTTCAATAATAATCCCGACGAATCCCAGGCGTGATTTCATACTTGTCCTCCGGCTGGTCAAACGATCCAAAGATTACTCCTACACCGCGGGGCACCAGTTTCTCACGACAAGGAGGAAAAACAAAAAAGCCGAATTTCCCTTCTTTCGCGGAAAATTCGGCTATCGTTTCCATCGCACAAATGCGGGCACACATCGCGCATCGCCCGCATCCCTTGGCGTCAGGTCGAAGCCCTTCCCGCAGGATGCATCCATTGCACCTTTTGTTCAATTCATCACAATAATATACCATTCGGTCACCGCGGTGTATACGGTTTTCGAAGCAGGAAGAAAGTTTTTTTGAAACGGTGTGCCGAAAAAAAGCGCCGGAGGCATGCCCCGGCGCATCGGAATCGAAGAAAACGAGTTTTCGCTCAGTCGGCCAAAAGAGCCATGATTTCTTCCGCACTCAACGCACGGTTATATACCCGAACCTCATCGATCGTCCCATGGAAAAAGCCGGAAAGCGACTTGGACTCAGCTCCGATTCTGAAAGGCGTATTGGAGATTTCCCCGGGGAACGCTACGATACTTCCGACCCAGTCGTTATCTACATAGAACAGCAGGGAATCTCCGTCGAACGTGATTGCATAGAAATGCCACGACGTGTCGAAAGGAATCGGGGAATGTAAGCCGCCGTCCAGGTTTTTCGTCGTGGTCCAGTGGTTTCGAAATCTGGCTAGCATTTGACGAGTTTCGTACTGGAACAGAATATCGTATGAGTATTCTGATCCCCGGCCGATCTGTGCCATCATACCGTCGTCACGATAAACATCGCTGGTAAGATCAGATTTTGACCAGAGGCTGAGAGTCACGGCATTCTCGCAATCGAGAGTGGTATCATAAGGGACTTCGATATAGTCGTCACCATCGAAATGGTACGCCGATGAAGGGTTTCCCTTTCTGTCCCGGGTTAGTGTTGCTCCGTATACGATTCCATTGTTGCCGGTTCCGCTCTCATCTTTGGCGTTTCCATTGAACGGAAAGTATGCCACCAATCCATCCTCCGGATTTGATTGAGGATCGCACGAAGACCACGGGAACCCTTCAATTTCAATACAGATAACCGCGGAGCCGGAAATTCGGTTAAGACGAAGGTTCACCACCACGGTGTCCCCGGCGGGAACCGAAGACGAGATCTCCCCTTTGTGGGTGAGTTCTCCGTTTTCGTTGTAGAGTTTTCCGGAAAACATTCGGGTACTTCCCGAAGGTATGTTTTCGATTATTACGGGACTACCGCCTGCGGCGACCAAGTCCCATGAATAGTTCATGGAATCCATGCCTGGGCCGGTTATGTTGAATTCCAAGGTGAGGGGTCCTGATACCGTGGTATCCGCAGGCAGTTGGGGGAGATAAACCTGTGCGCTTCCCCACTCTTCAATCTCCAATGGTTCCGAAATGGATTGGGGAATCTCGGTACAGAGCAGTAAGGGAAGAATCATCAGTGGCAACACTTTTCGCATTTGCATACCTCCAAACAAAGAATCAGTAACGGTGAGTTACCCGTGTGAAAGAATATACCTTATATAATATAAGGCGCGGCCAATCCAAATGCAATCCCGCCAACTTTGGGAATGCCTCAAGCTTCGAACACGAATAACATACTTATTATTCTCCGAACAATTCCGAGATGAGAAACCCGTGACGTCTCGAAAATCAGAATCCCAGGCCCACCCCGAAATTGAAAACCCCGAACCCGCTTCCTTCTTCGGCATAGAGGTAGAAGGTATCTCCGGGGTAGAACCGGATTCCGATATTTTCCCGGAAAATAAATCCGCCAACCCTCGGTTCGGCGAGTTCCAGCCCATCGAACTCCGAACTCCACCACCCGATATTCCACCCGGTCGCCAGACCGACATAGGGATCGATTTTGTCTCTGACCGTTACCTTATCGGCGAGCACCGCCAGATTGAGCGGATGAAAACTTCCCCGGCCGATTATCGGGACATAGTTGTATCGGTAAAACCGACTGTAACTGTATCCATTATAGCCCACGCCCCCACCCACACTGATTGCATCATGTATGCCGACATCAACGGTGGAATACACACCAAAATGAAGCAGGCTCATCCCGACAGAGATTGCGATATTGCCTTTCCCATAAACACTTCCCTGGCCGGTTGCCCAATCGGCGGCATTGAGAGGCCTCAGAAAAACCAATAGTCCGACAGCTACGATCCAACTTTTCATATTCCACATCCCTTCATTTTGGGTTCTCACCGTGAATACACTGACTATCAACTTCCATGCCTACAGCTTTGAGCGGGCAATTCCGCGAAAAACCGCGTTCGGCCGGATCCGACGACCCCCGGCGTTTCGCGATGCAAACACATGGATAGTCCGGGCTAGCCCAGGTTTCGCAGTCGAGAACGAGCATTATGCGTAAGATGTTGTGCGAGATTGACTTAGAAAAAGCGCAGGGGTA
>CAYFVL010000057.1:0-24188 GCA_964346405.1 uncultured Fibrobacterota bacterium | reverse complement strand
GCGTGAAATAAATTAGCCCTTAACCCAGGTTTCGCAGTCGAGAGACGCCGTGCCGAGCGAAGTCGAGGGGTAGAGCAACAGCTTACGCAGAATGCCGTGAGTCGATTGCGAAACCTGGGTTAATGTGAGATAAATAAGACAGTTATATATCCGGTATACCTATTCGAGGTATGCGTCGTCCAAAAGGGCGGAAGTGCGGTTTTTTCTTGATTACCATTTTCTTAAAGCGGTTAAATAATCGTGAGTGAAGAGGTATCTCTGGAACGAAAACATACAAGGGCAAGGCCCAGAAAACAGACAGGGTTTATGCCGACACGAGCAGAAACACTGTATTTCCGTGATATAAACCGCTATAAAGTGCTTACGGACAAGGAAGAACGGGTCCTGGTAAAAGCGGTTCAACAGGAGAAACCCGGTGCCTCCGATAAACTGGTCACCAGCAACCTCCGCTTCGTTGTGAGCGTCGCACGCCGATATCGGGGGAGGGGACTGAGCTATCTGGAACTCATCAATGAGGGTAATCTCGGCCTCTTGAAGGCTGCCAAGCGGTTCGATATGAATATGAACGTCAAGTTCATTTCATATGCCGTGTGGTGGATTCGCCAATCCATTCAGAAAGCTTTGTTCGAGCAGGCCGGCACGGTCCGAATCCCTCCCAACAAAGTGGCCCTGGTCAATAAATTCAAGCAAGCGCTCGATAAAAATTGTGGAGATTATCACAAGACTATCTCCATGGAACAGTTCAAGTGCAAAGAACACGAAATTGTCGACGTTATGGACAAACTTCGTGGAATTTCACTCGATGCTCCCATAGGCTCCGACAATGAAGAAGACAGCGGCAAAACCATGCAGGATGTTCTCGGAGAGGCTCCGGACCAGGATGGTGATAACGAACGCAGAGAGCTTGGAAAAATTATCGACAGCGTTATGCAGAATGTCACCAGCCGTGAGGAGCGTATCCTGCGGATGTATTACGGACTCAATTTTTCCCGAACGTTTACGCTGGAAGAGATCGGGAACGAACTCAAGCTGACTCGTGAACGGGTTCGTCTCATTCGTGATCGGTCTCTGCGCAAGCTGTTCAAGAATCCAACTTCACGGGCAAAACTTTATCCGTACGTGAACAGTTCATCCGAGTGATTTCCTGCCCCGGAAATCTCGATATTTACTCTCACGGCGGGATGAGTACGCGGCAACACTCCCGTGGAAGGGGTTCTCGGTGGGCTTTCTTTTCAAGCATAAGTTTCTCATCCTGCTGGTCCTCCTCGGACTGGCCTATTTCCACCATAATCCGTCCGGCAAGTTCGGAATGCAATTCGGAAAAATAACCATTTTCGATCGAGTACCAATAGCCTTTTTCGATCTCTATGTCAATCCACGAGGACGTAGAACAATTATCGAAAACATATCCGATGAACGAATCGTCGCCGGGGCTTGTCGAGATATCAAAGAGGACCTTCATCTCTACGGAGAACCGGGACTGACTCTGGTGGTGGGCTCCGGTATGTGGGAAGAAATATTCTCGATCGCCGATTTCGAGGACTGTCACGATCTGCATCGCTACGATATCCGCAGAACTTCCACCCGAAAAGCCATGGAGCTGTACAACACGCTGGTAGACAGCGGTGTACCGGTTGCCGCAATAATGAAACTGCGTGAATGATTGTGTCGCCCCGAATTGGGCTTTTAATTAGCCGAAAACCCTCGAAAACGGGGAGTTCATCTTCCCGAAGTTAATTCGGGACTCGATGAACGGGAGTTTCGGACAGGCATTAATTAAGGCTTTCTGCCGGATCTTTTCTTTGAACATGCCGGGCCTGAAGAAGTATCGCTTTCAGGAAACCATATCCGTGAACTGGTCTTCGGAAAGCACCGTTACATTGAGTTTATGGGCTTTATCGAGTTTGGAGCCCGGATCCTCTCCGGCAACCACATAGGTTGTCTTTTTGCTTACCGAAGAGGTCACGCGTCCTCCTTTTGACTCGATAAGGCGAATCGCTTCGTCACGGGTATACCCCTCGAGAGAACCCGTGAGAACAAACGTGGAGCCCTCGAGCGGGCCTCCTCGCCTTTCCTTTTTGAGTCCCTTTGTGTTCACACCATGCTTTTCAAGTGCCTCCACCAGCTTCCGGTTTTCCGGCCGGTCGAAGAAGGCGCGGACGCTCTGAGCCATTGCCGGCCCCATTCCTTCGATTTTTTCCAACTCTCCTTCAGGCATCGAGAAAAGGTCCTTTAAGTCGTCCACCTGTTGAGCGAGGACCCGGGCGGCCTGAGTACCAATCATCTGAATCCCCAGCGCGTGCATAAGCTGATCGAGCGGGTGTGACTTCGAAGCTTCAATTGCGCGGATGATGTTCCGGGCCGATTTCTCTCCCATTCGCTCCAGTCCGACAAGTTGGTCTTCAGTGAGGGTATAGAGGTCCGCCGGAGTGCTTACAAGCTCGTTGTCTATGAGTTGATCCAGAAGCGAAGGCCCCAATCCGTCGATATTCATGGCCGTACGCGATACGAAGTGCTCCAGAGATGCGAATCTCTGAGCAGGGCATCCGACATTCAGACATCGGAGTGCTACTTCGTTTTCCGGTCGCTCCAGTCTGGAGCCGCAGGAGGGGCATTTCGACGGGGGGGTGAATGGTTTGGAGTCTTCTGGTCGTTTCTCAGTCACAACATTGACTACCTTGGGGATAATTTCGCCACTTTTCTCAATTTCAACGGTATCCTTTTCCCGAACACCGAGACGATCGATTTCATCGTAGTTGTGGAGAGTTGCATTTCGAATGGTTGTACCCGCCAGGAAAACCGGCCGAAGTCGGGCGACCGGGGTCACTACGCCGGTTCTACCCACTTGGGCATCGATTTTTTCTACAACCGTATTGGCCCTGTCCGGTGCATACTTGTAGGCGATAACCCACCGTGGGGCCTTTGCCGTGGCGCCAAGGGTATTCTGATGCGTTATTGAGTCAACTTTAACCACAACCCCATCGACTGGAAAATCCAGATCGCGACGGTCGTCGCGCCATTTGTCGCAGTATTTCAGAATGTCATCCGGCGAGGTGAACACCCCGGAGTGAGTAACGGTGGGAAAACCCATCTTTTCAAGAGTCTGAAGGTTGGCGTGGTGAGTCTTTATGTCCGTCTCTGAAATCAGATTATATGCCGCGAAACTGAGATTCCTTCGAGCCGTTTCCCGCGGATCAAGCAATTTCATTGTGCCCGCGGTGCTGTTGCGAGGGTTTTGAAGAGTTCGTTTCCCTTCTTCTTCGAGTCGACGGTTCAACTGTTGAAACCGACCAAAGTTCATGTAAACCTCGCCACGAACTTCAAAAGCACCCTTTGTCTCAACAGATAGTGGAATCGATCGGATTGTTCGGGCATTGAGCGTGACATCGTCTCCGGTTGTGCCGTTTCCCCGGGTAACGGCTCGTTCGAAGCTCCCGTCCCGGAAGTGAAGAGAGCAGGCGACTCCGTCAAGTTTCAATTCGCATACAAAGCCCGGCCTTTCCCCCTTCAATCGTTCGGCTGTCCTGCGCAACCACTCCTTCAGCTCATCGGCGGAGTAAGTATTGTCGATACTCATCATGGGCACGCTGTGCCCTACCTTGGGGAATCCCTCGGCAAGATCGCTTCCCACCCGTTGGGTCGGGGAGCCCGCGGAGATCAGTTCCGGATGCTTCTTCTCCAGTTCCTCGAGTTCCTTGTAGAGCGCATCATATTCCTGATCCGATACAAGAGATTCACCGCGGCCGTAGTAGGCTGCATCGTATTTGGAGATCAGTTTGCGAAGTTCATCGATTCTTTTTTTATCCGAAGTATTGCTCATCGCCTTCCTTCCGTTACGACTCCTAACCCAAGTTTCGCAGTCGAGAGCGAGCATTATGCGTAAGATGTTGTGCGAGATTGACTTAGAAAAAGCGCAGGGGTATCCGGGGAGATACCTTGAGCATTTTTCTAAGTCAAGATCGTGCAACAGCTTACGCAGAATGCCGTGAGTTGATTGCGAAACTTGGGTTAAGACATTCTCCCCTGAATGATCGAACCGGCCCACATCAGGGCCACCCATAGTCCCCAGATGCAAAATCCGAACAGGACAACAAGAAGTACACCCCAAAGAATCAACTCCACGGAACTCCGTCTTTTCATGCGGCGCGGGTGGGCCCTTGCCGCACGATATAGTTCGAGGTTTCTTAGATTCGATTTCCATGCAAAATCAAATAAATCTCCGAAAAAGGGAATTAGTCCGACAAAGTAATCCAACAGTGTATTGACGATCATCTTCGTCACCACTGTCTTGGGTATACCTCCCCGAGCCGCTTCAAAAATTATGTAAGCCCCCATTATTGTTCCCACAAAGTCACCAAAGCCGGGAATAAGCCCAATTATTCCGTCTATCCCGATGCGAAAATGTGTACCCGGTATCCGGATCGCATTGTCCATCAGGTGTGCGACAGCTTCTATGCGTTTCTCTGATTCTTCAGGCAAGTCTCGGGACATCAGGCCTCCCATTCATGCATCATCGTGTACGCCGAGCCTTCAGAGCCCGTTTCGAATCGGGCATTGGAGGCCGGCAGTCTTTTCTCTTTATTCATAAGGGCTCGCGCAAAAACAGCTTCACAAAAAATAGCTGCGTGAGAAAATGCAAATTTATTCCTGCGCGAACCCAAGCAAATTGCGTTCCCCAGTGCCGGCATTCCGATCGATATGGCACACATCTTGCATTTACGGTGATAATCGTAAAAAAAACAACATGCAGGCCGGCCGCTAGCGTCCGACGGGCACCGGAGCGTGGGCCGTTGACGGAGATCTGAATGCATGTCACAAAATGTTTCACGGGATCGTGAATGTCTGCAAAGAACAAAAACGGGGAATCCTGGGACCACTATCTCAACGGAACCGATCTCGATAAGGACCTGAAAAAGAAATCGGTCCGAGGCGGAGCAGTTACCGCCATGTC
Source organism: uncultured Fibrobacterota bacterium (assembly GCA_964346405.1). GTDB lineage: Bacteria > Fibrobacterota > Chitinivibrionia > Chitinivibrionales > CAYFVL01 > CAYFVL01. The sequence continues at coordinate 19,237 of CAYFVL010000057.1, read as the reverse complement.
TCAAGCCGTTAAGTTTGTGCTGCGTTTGGGCGCCACCATGATTCTGGCACGTCTTCTGGTACCGGGGGACTACGGCGTAATAGCTATGGTAGCGGTCGTGACTGGGTTCGCGACAATGTTCAAAAGTATGGGGCTGTCCATAGCAACTATCCAGAAGGAGCAGATTACCCATAAACAGATAAGTAGTCTTTTCTGGGTCAACGTCGCGGTAAGTACGTTAATAGGAATCATACTTGCCGCTCTTGCTCCGATTGTGGCCTGGTTCTACGACAAGCCCGAACTGACCTGCATCACTCTGGTTCTCGCAACGGGATTCCCTATCAGCGGTCTTGGCATACAACATCAAGCAATTCTTCGGCGGCATATGCGATTTCTTACTCTCGAAATACTACAGACCATCTCTATCGCGGTCGCGATCGGTCTGGCCGTCGCAGCGGCTTGGAGTGGAGCGGGATATTGGGCTTTGGTCACCATGCACCTGGGGACATCGGTATTTTCCGCCCTTCTCCCCTGGCTTGCCGTTCCCTGGCGTCCCGGTTTCCCGCATCGAAGAGTCGGAGCCCGCTCGATGTTCGCGCTGGGGGGAAACCTCACGGGCTTCAATGTCATCAACTATTTCTCTCGCAACACCGACAATATACTCATAGGTAAAGTTTGGGGAGCACAGTCCCTTGGGCTATACAGCAAAGCTTACAGTCTGCTTCTCGAACCCCTGAACCAGCTTCGGCAACCCCTGACTGCCGTAGCTATGCCCGCTCTGTCACGGATTCAAAACGATCCCAAACGGTTTCGACGGGCCTTTTTGGAGCTTCTCGGGGTGCAACTGATTCCGTTTCCTCTCTTCTCCGTGCTGATAGTCGGTCATGACTGGGTTGTTCGCCTGGTTCTCGGAGAGCAATGGACGGCCGCGGGTCCCATTTTCGCGTGGCTCAGCATAACCGGCGCGATCCAGGTACTTGTAATGACTAACGGTCTACTTTTCATTCCCCAAAACAGGTCGGGCGAACTGCTGCGCTGGGGGATTATCAATTCATTGGTCTCGATAATGTCGTTTGTTGCGGGACTTCGATGGGGGCCAGTCGGCGTTGCGGCGGCCTATACGGCAGCCAATCTCTTCATAACTATCCCCTTGCTCATATTCTTTGCCGGACGCAAAGGAGCCGTTTCGAGCAAAGACTTTGCACTCGGAATAACACCCTTCTCCATTATACTCGCGGTAGTCACCGGGGCATTGTATTTGCTCCGAATGTTTTTGTCTGTGGATGATGCTATTACCGGCATAATAACACTCATGCTTTCATCCATTGGCATCACCGCAATCATATACGTATCTCTTCCGGTGACCAGGAAAGCCCTTACACAGGCCTTCGGTATGCTCCGGGAACTAAAAGGACGTAAAAAAGAAAAATGATATCCCCGAGAACGTCGACTCGTCATCGGCCGACTGCCGAGTGGAACCGACGATTCGGGCCATGGAAAACGGCATCATGCCGTGTGGAAAGGGGAATATCCTTATGGACATAGTCTGTTTCGGGCAGCAGAACTGGGATATCTGTTGGACGGGTAAGCAGCAATTCATGAGTCGTCTGGCGCGACGTGGTCACAGAGTACTGTATGTTGACCCGGCCCCATCCAATAAAAGGAAATCCCCGATTGAGGCGATTCGTTCCTTTGCCCCTTTGACTACAAGACTGGGTCTTCGACAGGAACAACCAAATCTGTGGGTCTTCACCTACCATGCCTTTCCGTTTTCGCGTACCGCCATTCGTGAGCGCCATTATCACTCCACGGTGAAGGCCCTGGTTCGAAAAATGTGCCTGTACCGTCCGATCGGTATATGCATGATCCCGCATCAGAAGGATCTCGTGAAACAGCTTCCGCTATTTGCATCGATCTACTACGCGGTCGACGAATGGACTGGTTTCGGAGGTCTTCCGGAGGAGGTCCGTCGAAGCCTGCGGGAAAAGGAGGACTACCTGATCGAACACTCCGATATGTCTCTTGCGGTATCTCCGCGTTTGTACGAAAGGTTCAGAAAACGGAATCCCAGGACGTTCCTGCTACCAAACGGGGTAGATACACAACACTTTGACATCGACTCAATCAGCACGAAAGATATCCCCCCCGAGCTTAACGGCATTCCACGTCCGCGAATCGGGTATGTCGGTCTGATCGACGAGCGGCTGGACTACGACATGCTTATCAACGTAGCGGATACTCAACCCGATCGACAATTTGTCTTCATCGGGCGTACCAAAGACCGGATGGGACACTATCCCGGCTTCATTGCTTTTACGTCAAGACCTAACGTTCATCTTCTCGGCTTCAGACGATACGAGGAACTTCCCCGATATATCGCGGGTTTCGACATGTGCATTGCTCCTTATGTTTTCTCGGAATTGACACAGTCGTGTAACCCTTTGAAAGTATATGAATATCTGGCTACCGGTCTGCCAACGGCGGCAACGCCGGTGGAGGGAATCGCTGAAGATGTAATGGACGCAATTGCCTGTCCGGTGGGTATAGAGGAATGGAACAAGGCAATACGACATGCCCCACTCTCCCCCGAAACCGGCCGGGAAAAACGTTTGGCCGCGGCGGCCGGCAACAGTTGGGACGCCCGTGTCGATCAACTGGAGGATTTTCTCGAAGAAGCAGTGCTTCTCGGTCTTTCGGATCCATCACGAGACAAGGGGCGCTGGTGGTCTTCCGGTCGAGCGATCAGACGAGCACTGCGATTCTGGGACGGTATGCCGCCACTCGATGAAAAGGAACGCACGGCGTTGGGAATACGAGCGGCCGGCTTGAACCACCCTCCGGGAACCAGAACCACTCGAGGTGATCACAACCGCAAGACAAATCCAAGCCTTTTCAACGTTACCCGAGGCTTGGGCTGGATTTTGTATCTTGTACGGATTTCAGTTCGCTTGTTCGACGGCAAGCGGCCGAAGCTGGTAAGAAAAATTCTTGTTTCACGTCTTGGGTATCTGGGTGATGCCATTCTTTTCGTCCCCACCCTTCGGGCACTTCGAGCCCGTTACCCCGAAGCGCACATAACCGTGGTCACCGGAAACAAGAGCCCTCTGGTCAAGGTGGTTTCCGAATTGACTGGATGCATTGACGATTCGATTATGCTACATGAGGAGCGCATGGGAACAAAAGATAAACTCGTGCAGGCATATCGACTTCTATGCGGCGGCTATGATATGCTGGTTATGGGATCTACCATTGCCGTTGCACCGCCGGCTCTGTACTGCGGCGCCCCAAGAAGAATTGGTCTATACGACGGCTATCCCATTGGTCGCAAGTACAATCGGGTTCATCTGCTGGACCCCAATCGTCATGAGGTAGACAACCATCTGGCGCTTATCGAGGGTCTCGGGATGCAGGATACCCTTACCGAGAGGATTCCGAAGCTCACACTTTCCGCTACCGGACCGGATGACGCCTGGGACAATGTGCGCGGCGGATTTCCCGCGCTTTCTAGTCGATCGTTCGTGGTCGTCCATCCCGGATCAAAACGTCCATCCAGACGGTGGTCGACCGAACGTCTCGCGGAACTGGTCGATCGATTTCTCACTTCGCGGGGGGACCTGGATGTTGTGATAACGGGGAGTGAAGGAGAACGATACATGGGGGAACGCTTACACGAACTTGTATCCGAATCCAATCGTGAAAGGGTCCACGTAACCTGTGGTCGCACTTCTGTGCCCGGTTTGTTTACATTGGTTGAACACGCCGAGGCGGTGGTATCCAACGATACCGGCACCGTGCATCTGGCCCGCGCACTCGAACGCCCGCTTCTGGCCCTTTTGGGACCGGAGAACGATCGCAGGTGGGGTCCATACCCTCTCGGCGGTCCACGTGGCATATCTCTTCGATACGTTGTCCCATGCGCGCCATGCGAACGCTGGTCCTGCCCCGATCACTTCTGTATGAAACTTCTCTCCGTCGATCGCGCCTTCAGGGCTTTGACTGAATTGCTCGGTTCGCAAACGGGATTTGCCGACACTGAAACCCCGGAAGTTTCTGCTGCCCTTCCCGATATCGCCGGACTCGAACGACGTCGGATGCACCGCTCGTGGAAGGAACTCGCCGACCATGGCTTCAATACCCCCACCGTTTCAGTTATGGCTCTGCTTACGAAAGATTCGATGGAAGTCGCGAAAGTAAAATTGGAACGGCTTTCCGCGGCGGCAGCCTCCAGCCGATACCCGGGCATCGAGACGGTTGCGTCAGTACGCGCAACGGACTTCGCGTCTTTGGCGCCTAACGCGATACGCAATGGGATCCATCTGAAACCGGTTGAAGGAAACGAGGATGAACTCACCGTTGCCCTTCACAACTGTAGTTCGGATCTAGTGCGTATATGGAACACCGAATCCCTTGACGATTTGGACGATCACATCGCCATGATTTATCGCAGTGCTCTGGTTATGGGCGCATGGGGGCGTCAGGTCGCGGATCTACCAATGATCGCTGATCGTATTCCGCGGGGGCTTTCGGGAAGTACGGTCCACCGTCGAGCACTCGAACTATTAGTGGTCAAAAAGCTTCCGTTATCCTCGGCACTCGAACTGGTGCCGCTCTTCACCGATAAGGCATCGGAGAGAATGGATTTGCTGGAGAAAACGCAGTTAGTTACTGATTACCCAGCATTTCCAGCGTAAACGCCACATGTGCCGCAATGCCCGTTCGGATCGCCGATTCGTCCGGGTTGAACCCGGCGCTGTGAATGCCGGGCATTTCCCGTTCACCTTTCGGGCGGACACCAAGATGAGCGAAAACTCCGGGAACGATTCTTTGATATGAAGCGAAATCTTCCGCAAACATTGCCGGATTGCGGCGCTCAACGACATTGCGAGCGCCCAATATGCGACGAAAAGCTTCGGAAGACCGGCCGACGAGCTTGGGATCATTGTATCCCGACGGATAGGATTTCTCAAACCGAATGTCTACTTCACAGCGGAAAGTGCGGGCGACCGATTTGAGGAGTTGACCTACACGAGTTTTCAGGAGGTTTTGTATCCGGTCGGAAAAAGTCCGGATAGTTCCGTGGAATACTGCCTCATCCGGAATAATGTTCCTCTTTGTACCCGCATGCAGGGACCCAACCGTCAACACCGCCGGCTCAAACGGCGGTATCTCCCGGCTTATGAGCGTCTGGAGATTCATAATCATCGATGAAGCACACACAATAGGATCGATTGTTTTCTCAGGCATCGCCCCATGCCCTCCCCTGCCGTGCACCGTCACATCGAATACAAGAACTCCGGAGCAATCGTTTCCGCTTTTCAACCCAATCTGTCCCACGTGATGGTCCGTGCTCACATGCAGCCCGAACACCGCCGATGCATCTTTCGGAAAAACTCCTTCATCGATCATGCGAGCCGCCCCACCCGGTTCCACTTCTTCGGAAGGTTGGAACAGACACACGATTCTTCCCTTCCATTGTTCCGGCAAGCGGTGCAGTACGTTCACCGCGCCGAAAAGACAGGCACTGTGCATATCGTGCCCACAGGCATGCATCACCCCGGGAACATTAGATTTATAGGGCAACCCGGTTTTTTCGGTAATCGGAAGGGCGTCCGTATCCGTCCGCAGAACAACCGTCGGACCGTCGTCATGTGCTAATTCAACGGCAACACCAGTCTTCTCCACGCACAGCCGGGGACCCAACCCGGCAGCGGCAAGAATATCGTGCAGCCAACGAGCGGTTTTGTATTCGCTTCCGGAGAGTTCCGGATTTGCATGGAGATGCCGTCGGAGGCTCACAGCCTCCTCGTAGATTTGGTCGATCGCGGAGAAAAGATATTCTTTCATAGGAATTCAAAACTCGCATTTCCGGGTCGATATCATTGCCGCCCAAAACACCGGGCACCTCAACCCGACTTCGACAATCGACTCACGGCATTCTGCGTAAGCTGTTGCACGCTCTCGACTGTAGAAGCCGGGTCAAGGTAGATCGCCGATGCCGCTTCAGATTTCTTCCGTTCTGTAACGTACAACGACCAATGCCGCCGCAATGAGTGTGTAAACAGCAATATTGATCACCGGGTGAAGATATGCCCAGACATCTTCGCCCTGCGTATTCCAGGTGGATGCGGCGAAATATTGAAGCCCGAAGACCTTGGGCCACAGCATCCGCCACCAGGAGATCGACGGTTCAGCGGTTTGATTCATCGCCTGGCGCACAATTTCGATCTGTGAGACCCGGTAAACCGTATCCGATACCAAACTGACCCCCAGAATTGCCGCACCCAGCAGTCCGGCAATGAAATCGGGGGTTGTCAGAGACAGTACCCCGACAGCAAGCACGACAAACAGCAGGTTAAGCGAACATAGCAAAGACGCCCCGATAAATCCTGGTATTGTGCCGCCTGCGTTCAGTGCGGCTATAAGCATCACCACGATATGAAGAACGACCATCAGAGTAGTGGATACTACCCATACTCCCGCCATTCTGCCCAACACGTACCATTCTCTTTTCACCGGCCGGGCAAGGACCGAGACAGCAGTTCCGTCTCGCAAATCCCTCGGCAACAGGCTCATGGAAAGAAGAAGCGCGGTGAGGAGTCCTGCTCCGGCAACAATATGAAAGGCAACACTCGAAACGTGCCACGCGACAGTTACCGGATCCACTTCTTGCCCCTGTACGACATAGGACCCCCCGTAACACCCCTTGAACATGAGCAACAGAATTACCCCGATGCCCAAAAGAGCGTAGAACGACTTCCGGTGCATCAGGTCCATGATCGTAAATCGAAGAACCACCAGGAATTTGTTCATTGTTGTCCCTCTATCGCTCGCACGAAAACATCCTCGAGGGTTTCACCCAGAGACGTAATACTTTCGATACTGTCCACAAGTACAATTCCGCCGTCTTTTATTATAGCCGCGGTGTTGCATGTTTTCTCCACTTCGGAAAGGAGATGGGAATTCAGGAGCATCGTGACGCCCTCATTGCGGAGGCTTTCCAGGATCCGCCGAATATCGCGGATTCCAATCGGATCCAGTCCGGAGACCGGCTCGTCGAGTACCAGGATATCGGGACCGCCCAGGAGGGCCGCCGCGAGTCCAATCCGTTGAGTCATTCCTTTTGAATACGCCCCGGCTCGATCTCTTTTGCGCGAGGACATACCCACGAGTTCCAGTACCCGTTCAATCTCAGTTCCGGCGTCTCCGTGCTTCATTCCCAGCAACGCCGCCTGGCGGTGAAGGTACTGCGTCGCATTCAGATAGGGAGCAATACGATGATTTTCAGCAAGATACCCGATCCCATAGCGAGCGGTATGCGACGAACCAGGAATGCCTTTTACGCGAACCGAACCACGAGTCGGACGGCTAAAACCCATTAACATACGAATGAGGGTCGTCTTTCCGGCGCCATTTGGACCCAGCAGAGCAACGAAAGAGCCCCTTTCCACCTTTAGCGAAACATTATCAACGGCGGTTTTCGTCTTGTAGCGCTTTGTGATGCCTTCGAACCGAATCGCCGTTTCACTCATATATCGCTCCAGCTTTGACCCAAGTTTCGCAATCAACTCACGGCATTATGCGTAAGCTGTTGCACGCTCTCGACTGCGAAACTTGGGTTAAGGTTTCACGGTCGACGAGAACCAAGAATATACACCATTCGCCCCGGTGAATTGCGCGGGCACATCGCAATCGGGTTTTTGAGGGCTTCACGACGAATTTCATTGGCATGTCCGGGATCGAATGCGGTGGACTGATGCTCCAGAAATCGCGGCCGTATGGAAGAAAAAATCTGAAGGAGAGAAAAACGAAAAAACGAATATCGATTGCCCTGTGCAGGGGACATGGATTATATTCGGCAAACAGGAAAATATGAACCGTTTTGTTCCGCAAGGCCGGAATGCGGTCGTAAGTACTTGATATTCCGATAGTTATTACCACCAGACGGTCGGTCTCGGGATTGATGTAAAGGTTTCTCCCGAATTTGTCTTTCTCTCTGAGACAGAACCGATGGACCGATTCGTTGTTTTTTGGTATATCGCGCACGGAGGCAATTATGTCTGCACCGTTTCTCAGACCATCCCTTTGGGGGATGGTTGTATTTCTTCTATCGACAGTTTCCGCGTGGGGAAATCCCACCGGGTTCTTCCGCATTCTGCCGCTGGGCGATGCGGCTACGCAATCGGATTCCCAACACTTGAGCTATCGATACAGCTTCTGGAAGAAGTGCCTGGATGCCGACATGCATTTCGATCTTGTGGGATCGAACCGGGACAACGACGGGGCCAATCCAGTCTGGCCCGAGTACAACGGTCGAACGTTCGATCGGGATCACGAGGGACACCGTGCCTTTTCGCTCGATCGGATCAACGACAGTCTCGTTTCCCACTTATCATGCGCGACTCCGTGGCATGCACGCTATCAGCCGGACATAGTTCTGTTTCAGCCGGGTCGTTACGACATTCTGCACGGACGAGGTGTTTCGGCCACGGCCCAGGATATCCGCCAAAGCATCAGGCTTCTTCGAGACCAGAACGGCTCCGTGCTGATTCTCCTGGCAACGACACTCCCTTCCGAGGATTCACAGTCTCAAGTTAATCTTGAAGAGCTTAACGATTCTATTGTTGCTATTGCCCATCAGCTTCATTCGGATCAGTCTCCGATATACATGGTTGACCAGGCAGACGGATTCAGCCCGACAAACGACGCGACCGGAGATATCCCGAATGAATCCGGGGAAGAAAAACTGGCTCGAAAATGGTTCGATGCTCTCGAATCAGCCCTTTCCCGCAGAATCATGCCTTTGGGCAACTCTATCACCGACGGTGGTGCCGAAGGATATCGGTATCCATTATATCAACGTCTGGTCGGAGACGGATACGATGTCGATTTCGTCGGCACCAGAACTTCGGGTACCTGGGACAACGGCATGGATCGAAACCATCAGGGCATTCCCGGGTGGTTGATAAAACAGATTTCCGAAGACCCGGTATCCTGTCACCACGCGTTTGATCCGGAACCGGACAATTGGAAAGGCGGCATCAGCGATTCGTACGGCAAATTCCTCGATACGATTCACCCCCACACGCCCGAAGCGATCCTGTTGCATATCGGGACTAACGACATCATAAAGGTAACCGACAGCGTTCCCGGAATGCCCGGACGATATTCTACTCTTATTGACTCGCTGACCTCACGCTCTCCCTATGCCGACATATTTGTGGGTTCAGTTATTCCCACGACCTTTACCTTTGACACCGCGGTCTGTACGCATTTCGGTAGTCTCTACGACTCGGTCGTATCGTTCAATGCCAAACTCGACGACAGCGTTGCGGCTTGGAGTTCTACGGGGAAACGGGTTCATTATGTAGATCTCTTCAGCCAAATCGACACTCTGAACGATCTGGCCGACGGCATACACCCGGACAGCTCCGGATATGCAAAGATGGCAAATGCCTGGTACGATGCGTTACAAGGATTTCTGAAACCGACTCGTATCCTGGCACTGGGCGATCAACTCACATTCGACCATTATACGGGTGATACGCGGCCGATATCCGAACGTGCCGGATGGCGCTCTCACCTGGAGGAACTCCTTCTGGCCGACGGACGCCATTTCGACTTTACCGGCCATCTGGATGCCGGATCACAATTGCTTGGCGATGGAGGCAATGCGGGCATACCGGGAATCCGCGACGATCAACTGAAGGAACTCCTGGCTACGGGGTACGACTCGGTAAGCCAAACCCAGGTCACTCCCGGCCCGTATCTCGATTCCTACCACCCCGATATCGTGCTTCTTCATATCGGGACAAACCGCCTGAGCAATTCGGCTTCTCAGATCGAAGGAATACTGGACGAGATTGATGCACACGAATCCCGCACGGGGAATACCGTGACCGTACTTGTATCTCGAATACTCAATGAAGCGACCATCGATCCCGAAATCAGCGAATTCAACGACAACATCAGCGCTCTGGTATCCGATCGAGTGCTTAACGGCGATCAGGTTGTGCTTGTCGATATCGAGCAGGGAGCGGGAATAGATTACGGGACCGACATGCTCAATACGGTCCACCCCAACGAAACCGGTTTCCGTAAAATGGCCGAAGCCTGGCACAATGCACTTACTCCCGTTCTCAACGGTGACCTCGTACCTATTGCAGGTCCCGTTCCTCCGGACACACTGCGGATCACTCCTCTGGGCAATTCCATTACAACAGGAAGCTACCGATACTACCTGGCTGATATACTTTCCGACAAAGGCATTGCAGTTGACTATTTCGGCACTGTAACGGACAAATACGCCGACCCCGGGTATGATCCACATCACGAGGGACACCCAGGATGGGTTATTCAGGGTTCGGGATTCGAAAACGTACCGTGTGATCCTGCCTGGTATCCGAAAACCGACGACAACGCCTGGCGGTGGGATCGTTCCGACAAGGGGCTTGCCGAGCATTATCGAACCTGGAACAGTGCCTATCCGTCACAACCGGATATAATTCTGCTTCTGATCGGGACCAATGACCTCTGGCATATTCCGGACAGTCTGCCCGGAATGCCCGAACGCTATAGTCGGCTCATTGACAGTGTTACCACGGTCTCTCCGAACGCCCACATTATAGTCTCAAGCATTACGCCAATGAGTGTCTGCTATTCCGGAGACAACTGCTACACCGGCTGTCTGATTGATCTGGTAGACGCCTTCAATCCGCATATTCCCGATACGGTCGAGGCATGGGCACGGCGGGGCCGTAAGGTTCATTTTGTGGATCTCAATGCAATTCCCGGTTTGTACGACATAATAGAGTCGGGAGACGGGGTACATCCCAATGACGAAGGTCAGCAATTGATGGCCGAAGTGTGGCATAAGGGAATCCAAAGAATTCTTTCCGCTCCCTGGATCTCGCTTAAGACGCCATTCGACGGCGAAGTGCTTCCTGAAGGCGTTTCGGTAACCATGAGGGCACGTGCGGATTTCATCTCCGAAGACCTCGAGAAGGTCGAATTCCTGATAAACGGAATAAAGGTCGGCGAAGACCTTTCGGCGCCCTATAGTTTCACCTGGGCCGCCCCGCCCGCGGGTACTTACAGCATAACCGCCCGCGCCGTAAGTGTGTCCGGTTATTATGGAACTTCGCATTCCTCCGATCTGACAATCGGATCTTACGAGATCATGCCGCTTGGCGGGTCACTTACCGCGGGCGAGGGCAGCAGTGACGCAGGCGGGTTTCGCACGTATTTGTGGCCGGCGATCAGTTCCGGGCTTTCGATTGATTTTGTCGGCTCCGAGGCTTCCGGTCCGACTCACATCGATCGCGATCACGAGGGACATGCCGGGTACACTCTTTCCAGCTTACAGACCGAATTCTCGACTCTGACGGCACAATTCTCTCCCGAAGCCGTGCTCCTGACTGCCGGCGAATCCGAACCGAACGATACTACGGTAGCGCAGCGAATTGCCGGCCTCGATGCAATTCTCGACTCAATTCATACCCTTCTGCCAAATGCCGCTCTGCTCGTAACCTCCCCCACCCCGATAACCGATCAGGCACATGCCCCGGACTCCATTGCACCGTTTGGCCGGGGTGTTGAGCAACTGGTTCTAAGCAAGGTCCGCCAAAATCGACGAACGGTATTCGTTGACGGCAGAAGATCGATAGACCCGCTTAGCGACCTGACTTCCGGCGGTCTTCTTCCTAATGATAACGGCTATGAAAAAATCGCTCAGAAGATACAGAACAGACTTGCCGCGGTACTCCGCGGCAATATACCGCCGGCGGTGTTCATCGAGTTCCCTCGAGAAGGCGACACTCTCGATGAAATAAAGTCCATATCCGCTGCCGTATTGGCCGCGGATTGTGACGGTGAAATTGCATCGATAGAAGCAGCGGTCGACGATGCCTCCTTCACCCCAATATCAGAAATCGTAAACGGTCGATATCGTTTTGAATGGCTCAAACCGTCTCCAGGCGATCATAGCCTGCATATCCGGGCCATCGACAACGCGGGAGACACCACAGAAAGCGAAATGCAGGTTTCCATACGCCCCGATTCAACCGCCCCGGAGATTGTTTTGGTTTCCTGCGAAAGCCTTCAGCGCATACTTATCACATTCAATGAACCGGTAGACTCCGTCTCCGCGTGCAATCCGGGTAATTTTTCCATCGACAATGGAGTAACTGTTGACAGTGTGCATTCAGCATCCGATTCCCAAGTGACGCTATATGTGTCTCCGCTCACCTACGACTCAGGGTACAACCTCCATGTCGCGAATATACGTGATGCCTCCCACGCGAAAAATGAAATCTCCCCGGTACTCATGCCGTTCTCACTGAAGTCGATCAAAGCCGGATTGCTCTTGCATTATCCTTTCGACGACACCTCTGAAACGACCGCCTTTGATTCCTCGGGACATGGACGAAATGCGACGATTGCGAATGCGACCAGAGTTTCGGGACGACTTGGTTCGGCGCTTTCGTTCAGCGGCGCCTCCGCGGACAGCGTGGTTGATCTCGATGCCGGCACCTATCTGAATGGTCTGTCGGAATTCAGCATCTCTCTCTGGATCAAGTCAAATGAAATAAACACTGATCGTGGTTTTATTTTTGGTCGAAATACCGGACCACAAACATTCGATCTTCCCCTGTGCATTCGATACGATAAGGCCGGATCCCGTAGCGGACGAGACCAGGTCATAAAAGCGGTCGTACAATGCGACGATGGACACCAGGGACTTGAAAGTTCTGAATATCTTCAGACAACGGACTGGCAGCATCTGGTTATGGCCTGGAAATCCGGTGAGCCCATGCGTTTGTATGTAAATGGAATGCAAGACGAAAAAGCCTTCCGCGATTACGGAACCACCGACAATGAACCGCCGACCGGGTCAACTGTCGGTATCGAGAAGTTGATCGTGGGGAAGGGCGCATCGAATTCGACGGATTCCTGGAACGGCCTGGTTGATGATGTTCGAGTTTACGGGACGGCGATATCCGATGACGATGCCACATGCCTGTATGCCTATACCGGTCCCGCATCCCGTGAACTGACCCTGGCCGCGGGCGAGGGCGGGATCGTGACGCCATCGGGTACAGTCACCACCATCGCGGGCTATCCCCGTACAATAGATGCAACACCCGAGCAAGGGTTCACATTCGATCACTGGGTGACTACAAACGGTTCGGCGACAATTGCCGACCCATTCTCCGAAACGACCACCGTCACGTTAGGAAATGAAGATGCCGTGATCTCGGCACTTTTTGCTGCTTCGACCGGCAGTGTTCACCTACAGAACATTCCCGATGATGCGAAAGTATTTGCCTATGCCTCAAATGGTTGGATCGGGAGACAGGTGCGTGTCGGCGAAGGAACTGTTACCGGACTTCCTCCGGGAGTTAATAGATTCGCTGTCCGCGCTCCCGGTCGGCGGACGGTATATGGGTCCATTACCGTTTCGTCGGGAAGTACTGACACGTTGTCGGTCGGCTCGTCCGCCCTCATCCCTCTCATGTTCATCGATACGGTTACGACAACCTGCGACGGCAACGCCATTACCACGGCCGAGCCCTCATATGCAGTATTCGAAGACTTTGACAATGATGCGGACAATGATCTTCTGCTTGGATCACTCTCCGGTTTCTTTACCTGCTATCGCCGTGACGATACCGGATATGTTGCCTGCCCGGGCCCCACCACCGAAGCCGGAATTTCACTGGAAGTATCCGACGGCATCCGGGGTATCCGTTCGGTCGACTGGAACGCGGACGGAAAAATCGATCTGGTCATAGCCGACTCTACGAATACGATCTCGCTGTACCGACGGACGGGCGGGGTGTCGGAATTCAGTTTCGAAGCACCTGCGATTTTATATGAGGTGCCCGAAGGAGATGTATCCGGTTTTGACATTGTAGATTACAACCTGGATGGATATCCCGATTTCGTAATCGGATTTGATGATGGAGAGGTCAAACGATCTCAGTTTTCCGGAATCGAGTGGGATTCCCCCGCCTGGGAAACGCCGGTCTCATTGGAAACCGCCCAAGGCTCACTCGTAACCGCCTCGGGTGCCGCACCATGCATGATTGATTGTTCGGGTGACGGCGTCCTCGATCTTGTCACCGGGGGCGACGATGGTTCACTATATCTGTTCACCGCTTTGGATAACGGTCTTTACCAGTTGGCGGGAGAATTCAATGCCGGTGGTGCGGCGCTGCAAACGGGGGGCAGGAGTTTTCCGGCACTTATTCCGGCAACAATAGACTCCTTGCCGATAATCTGTCTCGGCGCCAATTACGCCGCAGTCCTGAAAAGCCGGCTCAGCGGCGATTTTTTCATTGATATGTTCGATATTGTGGATATAAACGATTTCGCCGAATTCGGAGACGCATTCGGTGCCGAGGAACTGGATGAAACCTGGAATTCCAGACAACCGTGCAATCTCGATCTGAAACCGAATAACGAGGGACGCCAAAGTATCGATTCCGGCGACTTGACTCGTTTCGGTGATACATGGGGCAAAGCAAAATAGTAACCGATCCGTGGCCGCTTTGATTTTCCGCACGAAACAGAAAGGACACATATGAAACCCTGGATGATTCTCTCGATATTTCTCGTTGCGATTGGGGGCGTTACGGCCGGACCGAACAGCGAAGCACAACTTCTCATCGATACGGATCCTCAGACGATTGGTATCGGTTCGATCGAGGGGACACGTTCCATGGCCGCAAATGGTGAGGTGACGATAGCCGTAGTCGCCAATGATGTAAAGAATCTTGACACGTATGCTTTTCGGCTGACCTTCGACCGGTCACTTCTGACATATGAGCATTCATCGGTCGACCTGACCGATCCCGAGACCGCCAATATTCTCGCAGTAAACGGAGGTACGGTTTGCTGTCAAGGTACAACTATCCTGACGGGGGCATCCTCCGATATAGACACCCTGGAGTTTTACTATTCTTTGGTTGGAACCGATACCATCGAGGCTCCCGACGGGTTTGGACTGGTTGCATCCGTCACGTTCAGCAGCACTCTGAGTCCGGGGGCATCGGCTCAGATTGAGATTGCATCGGCTGAATTTGTATCCAGCGATTACGAACGCGACTATGTGGCCACTCTGGGTTCGGGCACGATAACGCTCCTGCCGGTCTATTCTTTGAGTGTTGAGAGTACCGCGGGAGGCACTATATCACAGCCGAACTCTTCACCGGTATCGATCATCCACGGATCGTCAACCAATATTGTCGCTCAGGAGAATACCGGTTACGATTTCACCGAGTGGACGGTGACCGGAAACGGGATGATTGTTACCGACCCGAACGCGTCGGCCACAACAGTCGTACTTACCAACGGGGATGCCACGGTCACCGCAAACTACACCCTGGAACAGTACAGTTTATCGATAACGGCAGATACCGGCGGTTCCATATCCCAGCCGTCCTCTTCACCGGTAACGGTAGAATACGGTGTACAAACCACCCTGTCGGCGATTGCCGCGGACGACTATCACTTCTCCCACTGGGAGGTAATCTCGGGAGAAGGCGTAACTATCGCCGATCCAAACGCAGTATCCACTTCAGTCACTCTCGCCTCCGGCGATGCTGCGATTGAAGCGTTGTTTGAGCCCGATTATACGATCACCGTTACGGCTCAAAACGGCAGCGTGGGACGTGATCCCATGCAGAGCACCTATGCTCCCGGTACTGAGGTGGCACTGACGGCTATCCCGGATGAAGGCTACCATTTCACCGGCTGGTCGGGAGATTTGTCGGGAAGCACGAATCCCGAGTCGGTCACGCTAACCGGGGATCTTTCGATAACCGCGGAATTCGAACTCAAAGAATACCAGCTTGAGATTGTGGCGGGAAGCGGCGGATCGATAGTTGAGCCATCGACATCACCGGTTACCGTTTCACACGGAGTGGCGACCGCGCTTGAAGCACAACCTGATGAAGGATTCGTTTTTTCGGGCTGGACCACGGCCGAAAGCGGCGTGAATTTCGACAATGCGTCGGCTGCCGCGACCGAAGTTCGTCTCACGGCGGGACCCGCGACGATAACCGCGAATTTCACTCAGCAGATGCACACACTTTCTGTTGCTACCACCGGAGAAGGGGTTATTATGCTGGATCCTCCAGGACCAACCTATCCCGAAGGAAACACTGTTACCCTGAACGCCGCGGCGAACGACGGATGGTTTTTCGCCGGCTGGAGCGGTCAGCCTATAGATGGAGTCCGGGATACCGTAGTTACAATCGTCATGGATGCCTCCTACTCGGTGGGAGGTGAATTTGTTGAGGGTGGCGCCATTGCCGTCGACGGGCTCTCATCGGAGGCCGATGTCTACATCCATGCATCTCATGATTGGGTTGGTCAAAAAACGCTTGACGGAAACGGTACCATCCATGGGTTGCGGCCGGGGTTCGTTTCCCTGTGCGTTATGGAGCCAACGAAGAGGACGGAATACTTCTCCGTTGAGGTTACCTCGGGTGCAACGACATCCTTAAGCGTTACCATGCGTCCTCGCGTTCCTCTGACGATCGGAGCTACCGAGGATGTTCTGGTTGACGGCGCTCCTTTGGCGACTCTCGAGCCCACCTATGCCGTGTCGGGCGATTTCGATCGCGACGGTGACGATGATCTTCTGCTTGGGAACGAAGGGGGCTCTTTCGATTACTATGCGAAAACCGGAACCGATTTCCAGGCGGTATCTGCTCCGATGAATTCAACGGGGAGCTTATTGAGTGTACCGGCGGGAATTCGTGGCCTCAAGGGTATCGACCGGAATTCGGATGGGAGATTGGACATTCTCGTGGCCGACGGCAACGGTGATCTCACGATCTTCCCTAATGTCGCATACGACGGCTCACTCACGTTCGACGACGGTATTGTTGTGGCGACCTACCCGGGCATAACGGGATTCGATGTCGGAGACTTAAATGCAGACGGAGCGCCCGATCTGGTACTTGGATTCGATGACGGCACGATCCATGCGGCACCGGCCGCTGTTCCATTCGACTGGGGATCTCCGTCCTGGGAACCGGCCACGGCCCTGCAAACCTCTGAAAGCGCAATCGATGTGGGCGACCGCGCCATCCCCTGCCTTGTGTCGCTCGACGGCTCCGAAAGGGCTGATCTGATTGCGGGAAACGGGGACGGGGCTCTGTTTTACTTCAGAGCAAAGGACTATCTGGTTTTCCAGGACCGTGGATTTCTGATTGAAGCCGGCGATACCGCTCAGGTCACCGGCGCGGCAATGTTGGCCAATTACTACAATACACCGGGCGAACTTCCCGGGCTTCTGTTGACCGAAGAAACCGGACAGGTATGCCGCACCGGATCGACTCTTCGGGGCAATTTCAACGCGACTGCTGCGGGAAGCGAAGAAAAGGTTGACCTGTATGACCTTCAGGAGTTCGGCGATGCGTGGATGACCCGGGAGACCGATACGGAATGGGATGCCAAATACAACCTTGACCTCTCAGAGGACGGTGCCGGTCTGCAGATAATTGATGTAATGGACCTGGCGGTTTTTGGGGATTGCTGGCTGAAGGAAAAGTAGAGCGAGTGCTTGTTCAGACCAGATTCCAGATATCTGCCGGCTCTTCTCGCGGAAACGGGAGATGGGGAGCTTAGAGGGCTCCGAAAAAGGCAGATAATTGTAATCACCACGATTTGGAGTGAAATACATGAAAATGAAATACTTTTTTGTCTTCTTGGCGTTTGTTGGAAGCGTTGCAGCCGCACCAGGGATTGGGTTCAGGATTGAGAACCGGAATAATGACCAAAAGACTCTTACCGTACTTGTTGTCGGCGAAAACATCGAGGATCTCGACACCTACGAGCTTTCGGTTTCGTTCGACACAACCGCGTTATCGTTTCGAAACGCGGCAATAGATGCGCCTGCATCCGGCATAGTCAACATTCTCAAAACGACAAACCGAACGGTAATACCAATGACGAAATCCGCCGAAGGTATCGTCACGGTTGCGGCTACGCTAAGCGGGAGTGAGAAAACGTCGATTCAGGACGGCATACTCGCCGTTTTGTTGTTTGAGGTTAAACGAGATACCAAAACACCAATTCGCCTGGAAAAAGCCTCCCTGCTCAACAGCGATGGGACGAGCATAGAAGGTATTGTTACTCATGATCTTGTAATTGGAGGAGATAGATGAACTGCCGATATGTCATTCATACAGCCGTAACCCTATTCTTGTTACTATGTCTACCGGTTACCGCCGGACCAAATGAGTCGGCTTCGCTTTCCGTAGACCTCGACCCGACCACGCCCGGCACCCAGTCGCAACGCACTATCGATGAGGAAGTATCACGGTTCTTTGCGGCCGTGTGGTGCGATGATGTGGTAAACCTGGACACCTACTCGTTTTTGCTGACCTTCGATACGTCCCTTGTGGAACTGTCCGGCACGTACGAAGAAAACCCGATGGCGGGCTTGAGCAATATTCTAAAAACAAATGGCGGTGCGACGCTGTTTATCGCGCCTACCCAAGAGATGGTCCAGTCCGGCGAGATTACGGTCGCTTCGACCCTGACCGGTTCCAGTGAAGCACAGGCCCCGGAAGGAAGCGGTCTACTGGCCCTGTTTCAGTTTGCGGTTCTTGATTTTGGGAAGTGTACGCTGAGCATTGCAGAAGCGACCATTCTGGATCATGAAGAGATTTCCGACGAGATATCGAACCTTGACGACGGCTTACTCACGATTGCCCATTCCACGGGGGTCCGAGGGTCCGAACGCCGGAATGCCACCGGAAGTATCTTCAACGTATCTCAAACGCCACAGGGAATCCGCATTGTTCCCATCAACCGGTACAGGGCCTGGAGTGCGGGTCAATTGTTCGATCCGGCGGGTCGTCTGGTGATGGAGATCCCGTACATTCACGGGCTCGGCTGGGTTGTTTCGCGGGTGGGACGGGCATCAGCAGGACGTAACATATTTCAGTCCACGATCGACGGAGTGCGGAATAGGATTGTTCTTCCCTGCCGGTAAAACCTCTTTGAGCCGGACCCCAAAAAGTGGACAGCCCCTTAATTAATAAGGTAGTTTTAGTTGTCAGATGGGGTATGGGACCATTCGTTGAAAGGGGTCTGTCATGAAAAGACGTCATAGTAAAGAACTCAAAGCCAAGGTGGTTTTGGAAGCCTTGCAAGGGGTCGATACGGTGAACAGGATCGCTAAGCGGAATGAAGTTCACCCTCTGATGGTCACCAAATGGAAGAAGCATGCCGTCGACTTGCT
>CAYFVL010000056.1:0-24427 GCA_964346405.1 uncultured Fibrobacterota bacterium | reverse complement strand
ATTAATTCTTGGCAATTGTCGGTCGCCACACTAGTGTCGGGAATTCCTTCCCAAACTTGTATGTCATATATACATCGTGATTAGCGAATGCGCAAGTCAGTTGAGGCAATTGGGGGTGGCGGAGTGGTGTTCGACTACCGCTAACCAAGAGTTTTGCGGAACGAACAGATTTTGGGGAGCATTTGACGGAATTCGAAAACCACCCTCGGCATCACTTCTGTACGGTTATTCCGCAAGGCTTTTTGATTCGGCGGTCGGCTTCCGCGGGGTGGGAAAGCCGCCCTCGAAGATCGTAGGGAGTCCCGGTGGCCCTTTTCAGCTCCGATTGAGTACCCTTATACCGGAGAGATTTTTTCTGGTTGGATTTGCCTCCGGGTTTCGAATTTATTGGAAATGATCGATCGACCGCATTTGTTGCCGGACATATGCCGACATCGGAGTCCTGGTTCAGTATAGCATGGATGTCCCACCAGGCATTTGCAACTTCGAGATCGGGAACCCAGAACATGCCTGTGCGTTTATCGTTTGGAACATCGGCCGCCGCACGTACAATGCATTCCAGGGGTTCGGAAGGGGTCTGGGTGAAGAAATCCTCGGCCCGTGGCTCGATGAGATACCCCACCGAATCACTCACCTGGAGTAATTCTACCGGGGCATCGGTAGGGTATGTATCCCTGGGTACACGCAGATCAATTGCCCGATCGATAAAGAGCGCCAGATAATCCCACACGTTCACACAGGTAACCTGACCGGGGAATTCCTTGCCCCATCCGATGGAACCGTGCTTATCGGGGTACTCTCCGTGTCCGACATTGAACCCCACGATTTGGTTCGTGAGCCAATTCTCATTACGGAAGCCAAGCATGGCTGGACGGACATGCACTCTCCAGGTCGCTTCCCATTCATTATGTCCCTGGACGCAGGTGTACATTATGGATTCCCCATCCAGATTTGCCCAGGAGGGCACGGGATACTGTGGGGTTCGTCCGTGGTAGGAGATACCGGCTATTGAGCGCTTCGGGTAGAGGAAGGTGTTTGCGATTGGGAATTCCCCGCTTGCCGACTTGCCCAGAGTGATCCAGGGAGCATATCTGAACTCACCGATGCCGGTTTTTTTCGCGACGGTGTCCAGGCAGGCCGGAAGAATATTTGGTGTCTGGGACTTAATTCGGTCCCCATACCATTGATTGATTCTAAGATAAACGATTCCCATTTCCCTCTGAGTCGCGACCTCTCGTATGGTGGCATGTTCGCCGAGGTGTTTTGAATCGGTGTTCTGTATGATAACGAAAACCGCGCGTATTTTTTGAGCATTCGGAGGGACCCATGCGAGAATGCCGGTATTCGGGGAGGGTTCCCCATTCATACCGTCCACCACAAACCGAGGCAAATCCATGGCATACGGCCAGAATTCCCGATCATCGTACTCAGCCCTCGACCGGGATTGGCTCGCTCCAATAAATAGCAGGGCCAGGATTATCGATACCAGGGATCGGTGTGCAGGCCGCGGCAAATGTAACTTCATGCAAACTTTCCCTTTTCTTATGGGATAACAAAAACTGAAAAAACGATTCAATCGAATCGGTTTGGTCCAAAGTTGCCTGTCGGATGATGACTGTTGTCGGTAGATTCTCGGCGAAGGTTTGGACTAGCCCAGGTTTCGCAGTCAAGATCGTGCAACAGCTTACGCAGAATGCCGTGAGTCGATTGCGAAGCCTGGACTAGCTAGTAGAACAATATACCGGAATCTCGGCAAGATTGCCATGATTGTGTGCATGTATGCCCTTTCTGAAACAATGGCACGATTTTGTGAATCGATAAGCGGCAGCGTACGGCATCCGGCGTTTCTGCCTGCTCTTGGGGCCCCGGGGACAATAGCCTCTCGGCGGAACATTGGTTTCTGCGGACAGTGTATAGTGGCAAAGCAGAAACCCGGAATTCAGGGTTTGTCCGGGTCGCGCCCAAATGGGGCGAGTCTAAATCTGAGGGGTTCCAGTAAGATACGGCCGATCCTCGGGCCACGCGTTCAGTACCTGTCGAATCAACGCGAATTCGCCGATATGATATGAGTTGTGTTCCGCAATTGTCAGAAGCTCACGGAAGATGCAGTACTGTGGGGCGTGGGGAATCGGTGCGAAAAGATCTGTGTTCGGATCCCCGGCTATCTTCTTGAGATCCGCGAAATCCTCCCGGAATTCAGCAATCGATTCAAACCAGGTTTCGGTTGTAGCCTTATGATCTACCCGGGGCCGATAACCCTCTGGAAACGGAGGCGATTCGTGCGATGGATTTCGAATAAACTCCAGAATATCCCACTGGGCAATACGGAGATGCTCCAGGAAGTGCCAGGGAGCGTAGGGAGTGTGCGGTGGCCGAGTGTTGATCAGGCTAGTTGGAAAGTCGGCAACCACCTCCTCGTAAGTCATATGTGATTTGCCGCCGTCAAGAAGTTGCCGCAAATACATATGGGCATCCAGTTCATGCTGCATCATGCGCCCCTCGATGTGGTTTGTGGCGCAAGGAGTTCCTTGTCGGCCAGGCAGTACGCTCTCAGTCGACTCTTTGCCCGAATCGTTTTGATTTCACCGGTCCGGTTTTTCAAGGAGATCGAGTATCCTGTTTCTCCTTCTTCTTTCAATTCTTTCGCGACGATCCATCCTATCTCTTTCAGATGTTTTTGGCAGATACGGCGAGTTGTTCTCATGACGAATCCTTTCATTTTTCGGACCGACGGACGGCCCGGATCTTACATGAAGCCTTGCGGCTGCGAGAATGAATGACATGTCCATTGCGGCAAAAAAACATTCTGTTTCGCTATTCCATTTTGCGAAATCAGCACCCGAGTCGGCCGCGGACCTTTTCGCACATATCGTTTTTCGCGAATGTGAACTTATATCACATGCTTGCTCGGGCGTAGTATAGCCGGACCAGCCTGGATTATCGAACACGCATGGAATTCGAGCACATATTGTGCCTCCCCATTGCGGCGTTTCAAATCCTGGCGGGTAAATATGGACCCAAATTTGCAGGGCTAGATTATCGTGACTCGTAGCAGAGCTTCCCGGATCGGTGTACCGGTGGAAGAAAACGGAAAGAAAGGATCAAACAGTGGATTTGTTCAGAATTATTCTTGCGGTTATTTTCCCTCCCCTGGGTGTTTTTACCCAGGTGGGATTCGGGTTTCATTTCTGGTTGAATATTCCCTTGACATTGTTGGGTTTTTTACCCGGGGTGATCCATGCCGTTTACGTAATCGCAAAACGGGATTGAGTCCTGACATGCATTCCCGCGGGCAATGTAAATGCCTGCGGGAATACTCCGGCTCGGACGATATGTCTCCCCGGCGTTATCTCATCAGACTTCGGTCGACCCCGGGCATTATATAGTCGTGTGTCCTTAGAACCTGTTTGCCCGTGATCGTCCCCACCAGACAAGCAAGACCGCGGTTATGGAAAAAACAACCATTGAAAACCAGGTCCGGAATTCCAATTCACGCGGATTCTCCGCCATTCCCTGTGCCGTTGTGGTAATCGCCAATACCAGAATGAATAACAGTGTGTATGTTGCATTCATAGTAACCAGTCCTTGCCGAAGTGTTTTTGAATACATAAATTGCAGCAATTCCCGGTCCGTCATTGTATCAATTGCGGCAAACAGCTCCCCGGAGTTATCTTCTCTTTCGGGAAACGATCGCCGTTGAAAGCATACAAGGCGGTATAGCATAGTCGAACGGCATTCAGTCCGTAGTCTTGCGGAATCCCTCTGAAGAATTCACGATATCCCTCGGATCGGATCATTTCAGGGTTCCGAGCGTATATCCGTTTATGCAGGGCATCATCCACAGAGGTACTGCTTTAGCACGGTATGTTGATTTTGCCTGATCGGTAGTTCCGGGCACCAGAGACTTTTTTTTAGTTCGAATTTGCATAGTTCGAACCATATTCTCTCGGTACAGATTTTTCAATCGGAGCCGTAGATATGGAAATAGAGCTTGGCCGTGTACTCTTTCTTTGCACGGGAAATTACTATCGTAGTCGATATGCGGAAGCATTTTATAACCATCGTGCCGTACAGTTGGGAGTCGATGCTCGTGCTGCTTCTGCCGGTCTTGCGCTTGAGCGCGGTACCGAGAACGTCGGACCAGTATCTCCCCGCGTCCCCGAACGTTTGCAGATTATGGGTATACCGCTCGGGCACGAACAGGAACGGTATCCCCGGCCGGTAACTGAATCCCTGCTGCATTCGGCGTCATACATCATTTGTTTACTTGAATCCGAGCACCTCCCCCTGATACGGGAGCGGTTTCCGGCTTGGACCCACAGTGTGTGCTATTGGGATGTTCGTGATGTACCGCCGTCGTCATCGTATGATCCATTTTTGCACATCGAAAGACGTATCGGTGACTTGCTGCGGGAAAGCTGAACCGCGGCAGGCTATCGGTTTTTTTTTCTGGTAATCACCCGTTCAGCGGTCCCGCCCGGCGGGACGAGGTGAACCTGCGGTTTTGGCCCGGATACCGGCATTTCGTCCTCCAGCGGTGCGGGATCGGTGTCCGTTTACGGAGTTTTTCGGACAAGCACTAATTAGCGACTACCGTCCCCGGGGGGAGCCTCATCTTCCTGGGCAAGGCGCTTCTTCCCATGCGCGATTCGAATCCGCACCGCAAAAAAAGCGACTATCGCCAAAAGCACGATTCCCGCCCAGATCATACGGGAATCCATCAGCCAGAGTAAGGGGCCAAACCTTTTCTGAATCCGACGAATTACCAGTTCGTTCAATTCCGGGATGCTTAGACCGACCGTTTCGTACAACCCGCGCTCGAAACTCTTTTGTCGGCGGGTTTCTTCCATAAGTATGCGTAGCGTTTCCATTCCGTAGGTGTCCACAAGGAACAGAGCAGCCTGCCTGCTCTGGGCATATGCCAGTTGCGCGGAGAATCTTCCGAAAGCATTGACCGAATCGATAGATGATAATGAGAGCAGGCTGTTACGGAAAATCGCTTGTGACAAAACCGCCTGCTCAGCACCCGAAAGGTCTCCCGAGAGCAGCATGGCAACACCTTCGTGGAACCAGCGGGGAATATGTATGTCACCGGCAATTCGGTTGATAACAATATGGGCGAGTTCATGGTAGGTCGTTCTGGTCGGGCTGAATTCCAGAAAAGGCTTTCGGTCGGTGAGTACGATTATCAAATGCTCTCCCACCGCTCCTCCGCCGCCCCACTCGGGCAGTGAAAATGAAGCGTCTTCAACCCATTTCCGGGAAGAGTAGCGAACAACGAGTGTATCTCTTTCCAGTGGCAGTTTTTCGGGAGCCAGTACAGTCCACTGCCTCTTGTATTCGGCCTGAATACCGGCTTTCGATATTTCGGAAGGGGCGACTCCTTGAATCAGAACAAACGCCCGGGTCCCGAAAGTGAGGAGAAGGCAGAATAGCCATGTTCGTGGCAGGAAGAAATACCTCATATCCATAATTCCATTCCGGTAGCGGGCCGGCACCTATACCTATTTAGCCCGGGTTTCAGCCGAATGCGAGATGTATGTCCTAAGTCGGCCGCGATTTGGGCTTGTAGTCCTCCGTAAAATACGACGCCCAAGTGGATGATAGTATTTTTGATCTTTTCCGACGACTGGCGCATGAGGTGGAACCGACCACCGGGGAGTTTTCATAGTCGGATCTGTCGCGCGTCTGGGCAGGTCGTCATCCCAAGAAATCGAGGAGGAAAACCATGCCGAGCAAAGCACTGGCCGCATACCTGTCGAGTACCCCCGCCGAGAAAATCGATGCCGGACTTGTCGCATATGTGGCGAATCTTGATAAGGTCGCCGAAGTGGCGCCAAACGTGGCCGGCGGAATCGTTTCCGAGCTTCACGACCAACGTTCTCGCCTTAAACTGATCGCAAGCGAAAACTACTGCTCTCTTTCCACCCAACTTGCGATGGGTAACCTTCTGACCGACAAATACGCCGAAGGATATCCCGGCTCACGGTTTTACGAGGGGTGCGAAAATATCGACCAGATTGAATCTTACGCCTGTGCACAAGCGTGTGAACTTTTCGGTGCGGAGCATGCCTATGTGCAGCCGCACAGCGGTGCGGATGCAAACATGGTGGCCTTCTGGGGTATCCTTCAAGCGCGCATCGGCACGCCTGCACTTGAGGAACTCGGTGTCAAAGATCCAGGCAAGCTTTCTCACGAGGATTGGGAGAAGCTCAGGGCCAAACTGGGCAATCAGCGTCTTCTGGGGCTGAGCCTTGCGGCGGGAGGTCACCTTACACACGGATACCGACACAATGTGTCGGGGAAAATGTTTGAGTCCTATTTTTATGGGGTAAGTGAGAAGGACGGCTTGCTCGACTACGACGATATCGAGAAAAAAGCCGTGGAAATCAAACCGTTCATTTTGTTGGCCGGGTACAGCGCCTATCCGCGAAAGATCAATTTCCGCAGAATGCGTGAGATCGCCGACAAGGTCGGTGCCGTGTTCATGGTCGATATGGCGCATTTCGCCGGATTGGTCGCGGGGAAGGTGTTTAAGGGTGATTACGATCCGGTGCCTCACGCTCATGTGGTGACCTCAACTACTCATAAGACTCTTCGTGGACCACGGGGAGGGCTGGTGCTGTCCAAGGCGGAGTTCGGCGAATACATGGACAAAGGGTGTCCTCTTGTGCTGGGTGGACCGCTCAACCACGTGATGGCGGCTAAAGCGGTGGCATTCACCGAAGCCAACTCTCCGGAATTCAGAGAGTATGCCGGCAAGATTGTAGAGAACGCAAATGCACTGGCCGAGGCTCTCATATCTCGGGGGATGGATGTGGTTTCCGGCGGTACCGACAATCATCTGATGCTAATTAACGTAAAGCCGTTTGGATTGACCGGTCGTCAGGCGGCCTCCGCACTGACCGACTGCAATATAACCCTCAACAAGAACGCGATCCCGTTCGATACTGAAAGCCCGATGATTACCAGCGGCCTGCGCATAGGAACGCCGGCGGTGACAACCCTTGGGATGGGCATTGCCGAAATGAATGAGATAGCCGATATAATGAAACTAGTGATATCGAACACCAAACCGGGTGTCGTCGAGAGCGGTCCGAAAGCGGGTAAGCCAAGCAAAATCCAGTATGAGGTCGAGCCGTCGGCACGGAAAGAAGCCGAGAATCGGGTGGAAGCGCTTCTGAATCGGTATCCCATTTATCCGGAACTGGATCTCGGTTTTTTGATGGAGCATTTTAGTTAAATAGTGCTTGTCCGAAAAGTCCCTAAAACGGACGCTGAGCCTGTCGAAGCGCCCGTTTTAGGCTGAAATCGCCGGTTTGCTTCATCAATCCGAGCGAAAACAGGACTTTTCGGACGGACACTAAATAGTCCATTCCCGTGCTTGCTCGAAATAATCGGCGGATTACCGTCGATCTGAAGAATTTTTCACCGTATCCCGCCCGCGGTCACCGCTGCAGGCGAAGAGCAGTATAAAGGAATAGAGCAGGTCACGACGGCAACCTCTCAGATGGACAAAATAACCCAGCAGAACGCCGCAAGTGCTGAAGAATCCGCATCGTCAAGCGAAGAATTGGCCGGTCAGGCTCAAAGTCTCAATGAGATAGTTGCCAGGTTGATTTCGCTCGCGCAGGGATCGAAAAATACAACTGATTACAAAAACGGCGATCCACGACGCATATTGTCTGGGAGCCGAAGCCTCAGCCGAATTCCTTCGGGCCTTTCGAACGGCATCGTTCTCTCGTCCTCGGAACGAAGTGGCTTGCACGGGACCAACGGATGTGAGAAAGCTTCGGCGATAGCGACAGGGAGAGATGATCGGGAAGATTATGACGAATTTTAGTTGGATTTTCGGCTAAAAGTGTGTAGACTGGTACTGCGTGCTCGCCGCACATCCGTGAAAGACGATTCCAGCAGGAATGCAACCGAGACGTCTCGAACGATCTCATCCTCCAGGAGATATTCGGGCGACTCGGTTTTCTCATTTATACGATACCGATTGGCGCATACCGTGAACTGTCTGTGGGTAATCGCGGAATCGGGCGGTTTTCGAGGTAACCAGACTCAATGAGTACCGAAAATCAGCAATTCCACAATGAAGACGAGATACCGGTTTCCAAAGTGTATCACCTTGAGCCGGGTTACGTATATGTCAACGCTCAGGGAGCCGTGATACGGACCGTGGTCGGTAGCTGTGTGACGGTGTGCCTCTGGGACACTGAACGGCGTCTGGGTGGAATGAACCATTACATGTACCCGCTTGCCGGGAAAACCGATAAACGAACCGTCGTCTACGGAGACGTGGCAATGCCCGTCCTAATCCGCCTTATGAAAGACTTCGGTTCCGACCGTGAGAATCTGGTCGCGCAATTATATGGGGGAGGATGTCAGTTCGGTGATGAGAAGAGAAGTGTCGGGCCGAAGAATGTGGCTGTTGCGCGATCGATTCTCGAGGAGTTCCGGATTCCATTGATTACCCAGGACACCGGCGGCAGGATGGGGCGAAAGATTTTGTTCGATACCGCTACCGGCGAGGCAGCCGTTCTCAAAGTGCATGCTCTGCGGCGGGAAGACTGGTATCATCCGAAGAAGAAACGATACGGCGTCACTGATTAGATTGATTTCCCGCCAACCCGGGTTTTCTGACCCGGGATAACTGACTGCCCACAGGGGAAAAAAATCCTGCTTGAATGTCGCTTGCTCCCCCTTTTTATATTTTCATGGTATATAACATATCGTGCCTGAGGAAAAATCGGCCTCCACAAATGGGGACTGGTTATCCGGCTCGTTATGGGGAATGCACTTGTACGCCCCGGCATGGGGGCAGAGAATGCGGCTGTCGCCACACTCGTCGCAGGTTTACCGAACAAAGATACCCGTAACGGAAAGGACCTCGGTATGCGATTAGGTGCCGTGAAGTTGTTCGTTAACTACTCAACACCACAAGAGTGGGTGCAGGCAGTCAAAGAGCGTGGATACCGTGCGGTATCCACTCCCGTGACGGAGCGCGCATCGGAAGAAGAAATCGCTTCATATCGTTTGGCGGCCGAAAAAAACGATTTGCTGATTGCCGAAGTGGGTATCTGGAACAATCCAAGCTGTAATGACGAAACGCTCCGTCGGGAAGCAATTGAAACCTGCAAAGCGAAACTGCATCTTGCGGACCAATTGGGGGCACGATGTGCGGTGAATACCGCGGGGGCTCGGACTGGCAGGGCCAAGGGAGACGATCTAACGAGTGAAGCCTTTGAGGGTATCGTAGATACGATTCGTGAGATTATTGACGATGTCGATCCGATTCACAGTTGCTACTGTCTGGAAGCCATGCCCTGGATGCTGCCCGATTCGGTCGAGGTTTACAAAGATCTTGTAAGAGCGATAGACCGTGAGCACTTCGGCGTTCATTGCGATCCGGTGAACTTGATCAACAGCCCACGGCGATACTTCGGGAATGGTCTCCTGATCCGCCACTTTTTTACCGAACTCGGCCCTCACATACGCAGTTGCCATGCCAAGGATATTACACTGACCTCCGAACTAACCGTTCACATGAGCGAATGCATTCCGGGCAGGGGAGCATTGGATTATAAGACGTTCCTCCGGGAAATCAATAATCTCGACCCCGACATGCCGCTCATGATCGAGCATCTGCGTTCCGACGAAGAATACCGAAACGCAGCCGACTACATACGGAAAGCAGAAAAATCCGTGTCCGGATCGATTAATGCAATCGTATACAGATAATTCAGAGTCCGCGAAATGGGCGACTCCTTACCTGCCGGAGAGGGCTCCGGTAGAGGCCCTTTCAACCACATATCCCTTTACAACGTACTCTCCGTTCCTCGCCCGTGCAAGAGCGGAAGGACGCTCGAGCCAACGCACGGCCACATGCCCCGCTGCCATGAAATTGAAGTCGTACGACGATATTCCCATGGTGTAGGCAAGATGACTGTTGTCGAAGCCGAACACCGAAATGTCTTCACCGGGTTTGATTCTTTTTCGCTCAAGATAGTGTATTGCGACGGCTGCTGCTTCATCGTTCAGGCAGATCCATGCACTTACTTTTTTGTCCGCCAGTGCCGCATCGAGCAGCTTTTGAATACCGGTGGCGTTTCTGAGCATCGATTCAATTGAGTATGTTGTGTTTGCGGTAAAATATTGCATTCTCCAGGGAATACTCGATGCCAATTTCAAAGATCTCCGAAGCGCCCACGCATGTTTCTCAATTTGTTCGGCCTCCGGCGGGACAGGAACATTATCGGTGTTTTCAACAAGGAATTTACTTGAGTATTCACAGTCGCTTTCTCCACCGATCGGAAAAATTTCAGCAATCCCTCGCCCTCGCAGGTATACCCACCGATCCTCAGGGGAAAACGGTCCGATAACCGCGACGCGTCGATGACCGAGATTCGCAAGGCGAGAAGCCACCTGCAGCCCCGCGGCGAAATGATCATTGTAGATTCGTAAAATGCGACGGTTCTTACCCGATATGGCGGGAGACGATTGCAAGGAATCACTGGGATCAATCATGACCAGGGGTACTCTGGGAAATTCGCGCTTCAGTCGAAGAAGGAGATCTTCTTTGCCCGAAAGACAGATAAAGGCCGCGGCATCGGGAGGAAGGTTCCACTTTCTCAGAATCGCGTGTGCCAGAGGCCAGTTGAGGTGGATTGTTTCCTGCTCAATAACCGAAATGAGCCGCCAGAACAGTTCGTTGGCCGACAGCAAATGGTGAGCATCACTGACTATGCAAATGGGTGCTTGTCCATGGCCTCCAGTGGACCGAGAGACGTAATACTTCCTGCCTTCCCGGGTAATCAGGCCCTTTCGGATGAGGCTTCCCAATACGGTTCTGATAATTCCCGATCCGCATCTATATCGTCTTATTAGTTCTTTGTTGGTGGGAAGAGGAAGTTCGGGAGAGAAACGGCCAGTCAAAAGATCGCTTTTCAGTTGTGCCTCCAGCTCTTCCCTCCGGTTACACGCGGGGATTGCCGGGGGAGGCGCCGGTTCTTTCTGATAGTATCGGAACCGCTCCTTTCCGCTCTTGCGCAAAACCCCCTTTCCACACAAAATCCGAAGGGCTCCCTGAACGGTGGCGGGTGAAGCTTCGTAGGCCCTCGAGAGGGAACGAATAGACGGCAAAGGACTACCCGAAGGCCGTGGGTGATGCTCGAGATCATCCCCCAAAGCCCGGGCGATTTCATGAATCCGTCTATTTCCATCCAGATTGGCTTTCATAGTAACAAAAAATAACAAATCGGTTTTAAATAGTCAAACTATTCAGGGGTTTCCCTGCCGACCCTCCGTAACTTTAAATCATTGGCCCGGGGGGGTATGTGTATAATACAGCAAAGGAATAAGGAGTGGATTATGAATAGCTGCCATGCGGGGTATTCATCACGATTCGGGGCGGGAATTATCCATACATGCGCTCTGGTTTGCATGGGCGTTATAGCTGGTGTAATACATGCCGAAGTATCAGGGTCTTGGCCCGCATATTTCGGAGACGGTGACTACGTTCAGCCCCGGCAGGGGATTGAGCTGGTCGAAGAGGCGTCTTCAATTACGCTTTCCTGGCGGGGACCGGGCTATCGGGGAATGGGCAAAGGCATGTATGGCGACCACAAGGATTTTGCCGAGGAAACGGGTAGTCCGCTTTATTTCAGCGGCACCACAACGCCGATTGTGGCGGAAAACAAAGTCTTTTTTGCCTATTACTCTCCGGCGGGCGAGGCACTGATTTCATTGGATAACAAGGGGCGAACCTACGATACCAGCGCAAGCTGCAGGCATATTGTGGCTCACGATAATCTAATCGCAATCGATGCGGAAACCGGCGACAGTCTCTGGCAAGTGGTGGAAGAAGAGAAAGGTATGCAGCGTGCCGACGGTAAACGTGTACATTGGGCAGTCACTCCCGTTTACCACAATGGTACGGTGTATGTCCTGGGTACGACGGGAATCCTCTACGCCTATCGTGCGGAGGATGGCGAGAAACTGTGGGAGGAGCCGGTTCAGCCTATGTATGACTACTGCATGCAGGTGCGTGCGGAGGCTATTGCCGAGGAAAAACGGCCGGACATTTCTTCATGGAAAAGCAGCCTGATAGTCTCCGATGGGGTATTGGTGGTTCCAATCTCGAACGGTAAGCCCATTGGACTCCGTGGCGTCAATCCGGAGAATGGAGATTCGTTGTGGCAGCTTGATGAAGTGATGTCACAATTTGCCACTCCCTCGATATGGCATAATGAAGGAAAGGAATACCTTTTTACCGGGGATGCCAACGGCGCCGTTCATCTCATCGATCCGGTTGCCGGGACTGTATTATGGTCGGATAATGCTGGACCGAATCACAATTCTCTGATTATCGGCGGCGACTATGCCATATTCAACAGTGTGCCGGACAGGGATTCCGACGGTCTATACGGATGCTACAAGCTCTCGCGTGATGGAATGCAGCTTGTTTGGCGGTTGCCCGACGATATCGACTATATGCATAAATGGAGCACCACGGACAATGCTCATCGTTGGGTTGCGTTCCGTGGAGATATCGCGATTGTTATTGTCAAACCGGCAGAGGCAAGTTCCTGGGAGAAACATCATAAGCGTCTCATGGTAATTCGGGTTGCGGACGGTGAGATACTTTATGATTATCGTTTCAATATGCCCGGCGGTCCCGAGACGAATTCGCAACGGGTGCGCATGCCTATTTTCATGGAAGATCATGTCATGCTGATGACCGACCAGAACCACTGCACAAGCGGCTGGGGCGCTTACTACTATAAATTGGAGGATGATAATTCGTTGACTTATGCGGGCGCCTTCCCGACTCAACACCTCGCGATTACCGGATACGAAGTGCCGATCGAGATCCCTTATGTCGACGGGCGAATATTTTTCCGCTCGATGGACGGAGGAATTAGCTGCTACGACCTGAGAAGTGACCCCTCAAACTCGTCAAAGCCTCTCGCAAACGACGTTAGTTTAGAATCAAAAGGACTCCTCGTGAAGGGATCACGCCTGACCCTGTACGGATCAATTGACAAAGCAACATCATACCGTGTAATAGATCAGAAAGGACGGGTTATCCGGAAAGGACGGATCGGCGGCACGACCTCGATAGACCTTTCCAATCTCCCTCACGGTGTTTATGTCGCTGAAATCGGCTTAGGGAACGGCCGAAGTGCTATCCCCTTTGTGTTGGCCGGATATATGCGGGAGTAACCGTTCGTATTGAGTTGAGGGTTCCGTTTGCCTTTGGTTGCTTCCGCCCGGCGGGAGCAACACGAACGGGAGCCTTTCGGACCGACCTGATTTGCACCGCATGTCATTCGATCAAAAACCCACGGACCAGACGAAGGAATTCCTCTCGTGCATCGAAGTGCACCCAGTGCCCTGCGTCGGCGATCGTATGCGCATGAAGGCGTGGAAAAGAGCGACGCAGGTTTACGATATCTTCATCTGAAACATAGTCGGAGCGTTCACCCCGAAGAACGAGAATCTCTTTATCGCTTTCCGACGGCAGAGCTACCTCGGCACCAAGGTTCCGGTAATTCTCGGCTATGGCGGGAATGTTTGTCCGCCACGCCAGGGTTCCGTCTTCCCGACGATCGGTATCCTTGAGAAGGAAAGCGCGAACAAGTGGGTTGCCGATGTTCTCGCTGAGTTTGCGGTCCAGATCGCTGCGTTTGGAGAAACGCTCCAAGCGTAAGCTCAGCATGGTCTGTAACAATTGCGCATGTCGCGGACCGTATTCTCGAGCGGACGCATCGACGAGAACGAGCCGACGAACCAGGGAGGGGTAATCCACAGCAAGCTGAATTGCTATTTTTGCTCCCATGGAATGGCCGATCACGTGACTCGGGCCAAGCTCCAGTTGTTCTACCAAATCAGCAATATCGCCCGCCATAGCTGCGAAATCCATGTATTCCATACGAGGAGAATTTCCGTGGTTTCGCATATCCGGCGTCAAGACGTGGTAGGTATCGGACAGCTCCCGGGCAATTCCCGCCCAATTGTCTCCGGAACCCAGCATACCATGGATTATCAAGAGGGGATAGCCGGTGCCATATTCTTTGTATTTCAACTCCGTCGTACCATTTCTATTCATGAAATATCGTTTCCTGTTCAAGGCGCGAAGCTTTTCTCCAAGTAGTTGTCCTGTTGCACAATCTTACCTTATCCCGTCCCGCACTGCGGGAGACTCAAGGTATCTCAGCGGATACCGCTGCATTTTTCGTAAGTCAATCTCGCACAACATCTTACGCATAATGCTCTTCCCCTCGGCTCCGCTCGGGGCATCGCCCTCGGCATTTCGGCTTCGCTCACTTCGACACCGCTCACTTCGACACCGCTCACTTCGACACCGCTCACTTCGACACCGCTCAGTGCAGCGCAATGCAACGCTCGGTACGGCGTCTCTCGACTGCGAAACTTGGGTTAGGGTTCTCGTTATCCCACCCTGCTATTCGCGGCCGGCAGGTTTCCAGTGAATAAGGTCGACAGATCGTGAGAGGCCGAGTCGGTTCCATCCCCGAGGCCACCCGTGACCCGAGGCCGTACCGTTGAATCTGTTTCGCCCGATTTCGTTCTTACCTCCATACATAATGTAGAAGTGGCCGTCATACTCGCGCCAGTCGGAAATCCAGGCGGCATTGTCCAAGCCGTCAACAATTTGGACGCGATTGCTGTCATCCCAACACGGATGCAGGGATCGCAGAAAATCATTCTGCTGTACCGCCGGATGATCTTTCGGAATGGAATTGAACTCTTCGGAAGGGACGTACAAGCGACGGCCTTCGGTCCATCTGGCCCAATTATCGGTATCGTGCGGGTTTCCTGAAATGCGGTAAAGCCAGGGATGATGCGGGTTGTAGTCGGTCGAGAGCAGATGTTGAGTACCATCGATGTCGAGGAACTGAAAGTTTTCGTGATAATTCCCCCGGTCGGCAATATCGACTCCCTCACTGTTTATAAGCGATCCTTTGCCCGAACCTGCCAACTCCCACCCGGTATCCAGGTCTTTAGAGTACGCGAATAACGTATCTCCTTTCGCTTTCCAGACAAGATACCAGATACCGTTGCGATAGGTAAGAGCTCCATCTATCGCGCGAACACCTTCAGTTAAGCCAACTGCCAGGGGACGGAGATCCGACCATGTGCGCAGATCGGATGATTCCAGATAGAATAGCTGATTGAAATCACCCGAGTTACTTCCCCAGGAATTAAGACAAAGAATAAAGGTTCCGGCCACCTCCGTTATGCTTGGAGAACACATCCCGACATATCCCTCGGACTGTCCATCGAGATGAAGCTGAAAGCCGGAGAATTCCTTAAAATCTCGTGTGGTCAGTTGAGCTTCATATCCCTCGGACTGTCCATCGAGATGAAGCTGAAAGCCGGAGAATTCCTTAAAATCTCGTGTGGTCAGTTGAGCAACGGTGCTACGTTCTTCATTGAAGGCGGAGGTGAAAAGGTGAAATTCGTCCTTGTAAAGGATCATGCACGCATCCTTGAACGACCAGTCCGGATGTCCGAGTACCGGGTTGTTCATTGAGTTCCATTCAAGCAGTCCCATAGTAGCACTCCCTCTATCCGTGTTCCAACCGATTACCTGTCCGACCGACTCAGGACAGAAAAAATACGTAACGGTACCCAACTGGGTGGAAAAAGGCGGGAGTGACCCTGAGAATGTCTGCGAAAAGAGCGTCATTTGACCCAAGTCTCGCAATCAACTCACCCCGCCGGGCTGAAGAGGTGATTCCACGGCGGCTCCTTACATGGACACCGCGAGTGTGCCGCGGTCGAACAGACGTGGCTGGGCCGCCACATTGCCCAATTTGTCCGAGGCGGTGGGAAGATCGTTCAGCAAAGCATGAAACGCCGCGTATCCCAGGTAATCGAATCCAGTGCTTACGCTTGACATGGGAATGATGGACGGTGTGTTGTCCACGGACATGAAGGATATGTCCGACGGAACCTGAAGGCCCAAATCCAATATCCGAGGAAGGACTCGTATGCCGACATAATCGTTTGCCGTCAGCAGTACCGTGGCGCCCCTGTTGATGGCCTCTGCAATCGCCGAATCCGGCTCTTTTGGCGATTCCAGTAATACTCTATTCACTCCGGGACCGAGAACGGTGGAGAGGACTTCCCGGGTGGACAATGTATTTTGATCCTGGGTATTGACATAAATGAATTCCATTCCCAGATCCCGTGCACGCGAGACCTTTCGCAGCATATCAAGACGGGTGCGGACCCAGGGCTCATCTTTCATTCCGATATACCCAATTTTCCGGTGACCGTAGCGTTGCAGAGAAGAAATGATTTCACAAACCGTGGCACTTTCGGAGTAATGGCATCGGAAAAATGATCCCCCGGGTCTGCGAATCTCATCATCCGGTAGATCTTCATCGGAGCAGTCGAACCAGACGGTCGGCCTTTTAAAGGCTTTTGCGAGCATAATCCAGTCGACAAGATCTGGGAGCATGTGAGTATCGCAGGGAATTAAAGTTCCCAGATATTTCGACCCCAAAGAATTCACAAGGTCCTCGAATCCCCTGCGTCCCCGATGTTTGAACCCCCCGGGGATCTCCCCTGTATCATCGGTGAGACAGAATCTGAGCTGTACGTGTGCCTCCAATGCCTCTTTCTCAACGCTTCGACAGAAGTCACCACAGCGTGGGTTATGAAGCGATTTCCAGAGATTCGGAGCATGCAATAGAACAACTATTGAGTTCCATGAGGCTGCCCGAGGCTTTCCGGGGGGATTAGGTCGTGCTCCACAAATCCAGCTTTTGCCGATTTTGTGGATGCATCCCTCACTCTCCAGAATTTTGAGAGCTGATACGATAGTCGCGGTTGAGACACCGTTGGTATGTGCCAGAAACGCGATTTTGGGGAGTCTTGCGCCTTTTAGGATTTGCCCGGACGCTATTTGTCCTCGCAATCGATCCGTAACTGTCTCAATGGACGACATGCAAATTCCGAAATTCGAGTTTAAATATGTTTGCAGCGGAGTCGCCGAAGCGGAGAACATTGGACAAAGGCCAACTGGAAAAGGAGTCACCTTTGCCGATCTCAACAATCGACGAAATGCAATATAACAAATCGTGGATGTCTCGCGCCGGCCGGCACCGGTCTCAGTGAGGCGCGTAGAAGGAATCATCATGCAGCATCTTTCGGTCACGAGCCTTTTTTGAGGCCGGAAAAGCACTTCATTGAGTTCGAATGCTATATTTGCACCCTCCGGAGATGATACGGCATCCAGCTTCGTAGCAACAAGGTCCATGCAGAATTCGGGCCGGAAAGAACCTGAAAGGTAGTGGATTGAAATACAAAGCGATTCTTTTTGATCTTGACGGAACTCTGCTCAATACCCTCGAAGATATTGCGCACTCTCTTAATTCTGTACTGCGGGATCACGGGTTGCCGACTCATCCGGTCAACAAATTCCGGTACATGGTCGGAGACGGGCGATTTGAGCTGGTGCGGCGAGCGGTATCGGAATACCGAGAGGATGAATCTTTTTTGCGAAAGATCGTTTCCGAAATGGATGAGCGATATGCGCAGTGTTGGAAAGAAAAGACTCGCCCGTACGAGGGCGTGGACCAGATGCTGAATATGTGCCGTCGGTCGGGCCTTGTTATGTGTGTGCTGTCCAACAAAAAGCATGAATTCACTCAGGAAATGGTTTCTAGCTTTTTCTCATCCCACTCCTTTGAGCTGGTTGCCGGCCATCGAGAGAATATTCCCCTGAAACCCGATCCCGTCGCGGCTCTCAGCATTGCTGAAGAACTCGGGGTCAAACCGGATAGGTTTTTGTACATGGGCGATACCAATACCGATATGCAGACGGCGGTATCGTCGGGGATGTACCCGATCGGAGTGCTGTGGGGTTTCCGAGATCGACGTGAATTGGAGGAGGCCGGCGCACGAACAATTCTCAAATTGCCTCGGGAAATCGAATCGCTGTTATCCTGAAATTTTTGTCGCGTTTTTCAGTTTTTTTTGTCTTTTGTGTTTGCACGTACATGATTTTCTATACGCAGGTGCCGTCTCGAACCGGAAATCGGACAAACCGCGGAAACATATCGAATTCTCTCTCTTCTTCTCATCGAGGAGCGTTCTATGAAGATCTGGAAGCTGGTCGCGTGTACTATATCCGGGTCGGGCTCTCTACGTTAATCAACAGAGATCCGGAGGATGGTCATGCAGGAACCCGAGGACGCACTGAGTCAAGTGATTCGCTCAGCATGGCGCGGGTAAATGGTTTGGGCAGAAATGAAACGCGGGTTTTGTCCGAGATCTTGCGTCGTTCGCTTTCCTCGCTGTACCCCGACATGATTATCGCGGGCAAATCGGGAGATTTTTCGCGAATTCTGCTCAGAAGTTCGGCCCCGGACATTTTGGGCATCATCATGTCTATAACGGCCACATCGAACGAATCGGGGGTCTCCTCAAATTGCTCGGCTGCATCTTTGGGGTCGGTGCTACTGAAGACTTCACACCCGAGGCTTTGAAGCAGCTCCGAACACATATCGGCCATAGTTGGCTCATCGTCAACGAGCAGAACGCGCAATGATAGATTTTCGGCGGATTTCAATACGTGTTTTGTAGTTTCGGGTAGAGTCCCATTCCGTACGGAAGGAAACAACAAAGTGAATGTCGTCCCTTTTCCCGGAGTGCTCTGAACCTTCACCTCACCTCCGTGTTGCTGAACAGTCCCGTACAATGCCGCCAGTCCCATTCCCGTGCCTCTATCCGGATCTTTGGTTGTGAAAAATGGTTCGAAGATATGTTCCATCACCGACTCATCCATCCCCGTACCGGTATCGGTTACGGTAACCGATACATATTCGGCCGTCTGAGAAACATTGGAAACCTCATTGCCTGAAGTTCTGTTATGTTGTGTGACTTCGGTTATAAAAGAGAGTTCCCCGCCGTCGGGCATTGCGTCACGACTATTGAGAGCAAGGTTGAGGAGACAATTCTGAATATTTGTCGGATCTCCCGAAACGGATGGAAGATTTTGTTCAAGATCTGTTCGAATAACTATCTTCTTGTCAATGGTATGTTTAAGCAGCGCAACCGTTTCATCGATGATGGTATTCAGGTTTGTGATTCCCATTTGTTGCCTGCTTTTACGGGCGAATGCGAGTAGCTTCTTCGTAAGGTCCGAAGAGCGCTCTACGCTCCGCATAATATTGCCGGCGTATTTTGACAATTGCGGATGAGCCGACACCATATCCGCAAGCATTTCGGTATATCCCAGGATACCGGATAGCTGATTGTTGAAATCATGCGCAATGCCTCCGGCAAGCTGACCGATTGCCTCGAGTTTCTGAGATTGCCGAACGCGTTCCTCCATAAATTTCAGCTCGGAAATGTCCTCTACAAATCCCTCGAAACACTCGAGTTTCCCATTTTCATTCCGCACCGGCCAGGCATGTACCGAAGCTTCAAACTCAGTGCGGTCGGCCTTTCGCAACTTCGTTTCGACGTGAGATAGTACCGTGCCGCGCGAGAGGGCATTGGTTATCTTGTCATAGAAGCACCTGTCAATGACAAAATCCTGGGCATACAGGGAGGCGTCGGCGGTGATTGTTTTTCCGGACAGCCCCAGCATAATGCTGAACGCACTATTCGCTTCCAGGACTTGCCCCTGCGGACTCATTCTGAATATCCCGATAGCCGCATCGTCGAACAAACGGCGGTATCGTTGTTCGTGTTTGATAAGGGATTGATCACGACGACGAACTCTTTTCTCGAGTATGGCAAGTGCCGCTCCGGCGGCCAGGCACATGAATACAAACGTAAGGCGCTCGAAAAGGGCGCGGGGGGGAATATCGGTCAGCAGAGCCTGGCCCAGGGTCAGGGGTTCATGGAAGAGTAGATATCGCAGGTTTTCGCTGTAATCCAGATACTCAAACAAGCCATCCAGGATCCAGTACAGTGTTACACAGGCTAAGGCGCCCAACATAATGCTTATGGTACGTTTCACGGGCTTACCCCTCTACCCGAAGCCCGGGCAATGGTGAAATACGTCGTGTCGGCAACTGCCAGGAGTGCATGAGGAATTGTGAAACCAATCCGACGTGCTACCGCCAGATTTATCGCAATTGCCTTTGGATCTTCATATACGAATGGTATCTTTCCGGGTTTTATACCGTTCAGGATTGTTGCCGCCACCCGAGACATGTGACGCCCGATGTCGTCTCGGGATCGTTCCGCGATACTTAGAAGGGCGCCGGCCTGCACGCCCCTGGTACCCAATTGCGACCAGGTGGGTACGCCTTGTCGATATACGGGCTCCAGGATCTCACTCATATATTTCGGGTTTTCTCCCAGGTGAACCTGCACCCAAAGTGCATCGATCTCATCTGCTATGCCGGCATAGCACTCCTTCACGCGATGCAAGGCAACACTATCGGGAATGTCTGTTTCGGGAGCGCAACAACCGACTACGGCAAAACCCCGCTTTCTTCCGATTTCCTCGAGCAGGGGGAGATTTGCATAGATACGTCCGTCGGGCGTGTCCTCATAGACTACTCCAATCCGTTTGAAATCGATGATGTTGTGGAACGCATTTATTTGACGGATATATCTTTCCGGGTCGCAGGATGCGTATACATGTGGATAGGAAGACTCACTGGGAGATTTAAGGATTCCCGATGCCACGGGGTCGGTAGCGGACATCACGAGAACGGGCACGGCGTGAGCATCAGTGGCCAGATCACAGCCGGCCCACGTCCCCATGGCAAGTACCATATCGGCTTCACCGTTGTCGAAACGGCTGAGTGCTTCGGTTCGGTTTCTTTTTCTGTGGTCGTTTTGCCATTCCGCCGACCAGAACATGGTTGTGTCGAAATCGAGGTACTCCATCGTGTCGTGTTCGGCGACAAGATACCACATATCCCTGCAATTTCGTCTTGTTTTCAGGATCGTATCCGGAACCGAAATCCAGCCGATCGCGTGCAGGCCCTGCACAAAACCTCTGAAATGGTCCTTGTATTCAAGGTATTCGCCGCCTTGATAGAATGCCAGACGCCAGGGGGTTCCGTTATTGGTCCGGGGAGTAGTCTGGAGGTAGTGTTCAATATTCGGTTTGCAGGTGACCAGGAGGGGAACGAAACATGCCGCCACCACGATCATGGAAATGCATCGATGATCCATGCCCGAACATCTGATGAGTTTTCGCATTGTGGTTCACCTTTTCGGGGCCGATTCAGAGCGGGAATAGCTGTTTTCGTGAGAGTACCCGCTATAATACTAAACCATTGAATTATATCACTTTCCATGTGAACATCGCAAGATAAAGTTATTTTTTCGTTTTTCCTGGAAACCCGTTCCAATAGAAGATTTGGGGGAACCCTCGCTCGAGGTGGGTGTTTGAACAGGCGGAAGGGAGTGCAGGATAGACTTCGTCTCCCGGGTGGGAGACGAAGAGACTCCGAAAAAATCGAGTAGCCGCTTACGCAATGGATCTTCAGGCCCGGTAGAGCCGGCATGGCATGTTTGTAGAAAATGTTTAACAAGACGCCCCAAAGCCCCATTCGGGGCGACATATCCGTCCTGCGTACCTCGTTAAAATTATGTGCTTTGTTCTGCTACAGACATGACGATCTTATTAACCCAAGTTTCGCAGTCGAGAGCGAGCAACAGCTTACGCAGAATGCCGTGAGTTGATTGCGAAACCTGGGTTAAGACTTTGTTCAGTGACGACTCCTTACCACTTATACAGAGGGACTACCCACCTGCCGATGGGAGCAGACGTTTCGTCGGTTAAAGGAGTGACAAGCACGGCAATCGTTGTTTTATCTCTGCATCCGTCCGTATGAAGCCAGAGGTGCCGCAGTCCATCGACCGGGGTTTCTGGGGGCTGTATTCGTACGGGCTCAGACGTGAATTCCGCGTTCGCGGGAGATAGTGCCCGCAGCTCAAGGGCGGCACCGTCCATTTCCAGCAGCGCCGTTTTTCCGTCGAGTGAAATATTGGCCGGAGTGAGTGAATTCCATGTCAGACGCCTGTTTGCGGTTCCCACGAATTCGTCCTGAATCAATAATCTTCGACGACTGTCGAGCATTTTTATGCCGCGGTGGACACTTTGAGACCAGAGAGCATACGCACTTGACAGTTCGAATACCGCGAACGCTTCATCGGTTGAGGATCGATATTTCACCAGATCACCTCGCCCCACCAGAAGCTGATTCGAGCCGTCGATAAGCGGAACGCAATGACCACGGCTCCCTAAACGGAAATACTTCCATCGTTGGGCGGTATCGGTGTGTCTGTCCCAGTATCCCGGCAACGCATAATCCTCCTTGCCGGGGT
This sequence comes from uncultured Fibrobacterota bacterium, assembly GCA_964346405.1. Taxonomy (GTDB): domain Bacteria; phylum Fibrobacterota; class Chitinivibrionia; order Chitinivibrionales; family CAYFVL01; genus CAYFVL01. Next base: position 2,092 of record CAYFVL010000056.1, on the reverse strand, counting down.
CGACAAACCATCTTTTGCCGAACACGTCGAGTTCGAACGAGCCCAGATCGAGATGGCCGTGGTTTATGCTGTTGAATCCCCCTTTCGCGACTACGAACAGCGCATCCCGGTCGTGTGATTGGCGGAACGTCACAACATCGACCGGGCCGCCGAAGCGTGCATCTTTTTCGACTCGCGAAACTGAATGGGGACGTGGGACGTACCAGATCAGGTGCTGGGGGGATGCCGGGGTCTTCCGCAGCGTTTCGTGTTCACTCAATGCGGCCTGCGAATCGTTAAATTTCAGAGCCGCCCAGAAGAATTCAAACATGGCCGTGCGTCTGGTGCCCAGCTCGAGATCGGCGGTCTTGAAGTATTGGCCGGTATCCGCCATGTTGAATACCTTTCCACTTGGGCCGGTTGTCGCGATAAATGCGGCACAGGATTTTTTTACCCCGGGATGGTCGGTGAGAGAGAAATCATGATCAAAGATCGATTCCAGAGCCGCTCCGGCATAGGCTACGTACTGAAGTGCATAACTCCAGTACGACGGTCCCTCTCCCCAGAACCCGTCTTCGCCGAATGAAGAAACAGCCATACGCATCGATCGACATGCGAATGGAATAAGTTCAGCCAGATATTCGGGATCGGTTTCAGCAACCGCGGCCGCACCGACGAGGCATCCGCCGTTACATACCAGATTCCAGTTGTAGTGTCGAAGTATCCAGTTTGTCCAACGGGGACCGGGTTCTGTTTGCCAGGAATGGAGTGTCGGTTTCAGAGCATATTCCACTATAGATTTGCGGATCGTTTCTCGTTGTTCTTCATCCAGACCCTCATATAACCAATCGTAGCCGAAGCCGACGGCATTGACCATTTCGGCCATGTCGAGAGAGTGCTCCCAGTTCCAATCGGGAAAATGACTCACGGTCAGAAGATCGCGTATTCCCGCTTTCAGGTGTTTTTCGTCTCCTGTGTAGCGCCATGCGGCGGCGTGCGCATAAATTCTCTCCATCGCGTTCTTTGATACGGCAAGCAAACGGCCGTCCATCACCTCCCGATGCAAGGGGGGGGCATCGATAAGCCGGTTCGAGAGAGCGGTTACGTCGTCTCGTATGCGCAGGAGGTTTTTGTCCTTTGCCTCTTTCAAACGGGTCAGGTTTATTGATAGCTCCTTCTCTGAGAGAAACAATCGCGGATGAGGCCGGGTTTCCGCCAACGATCGGATTTTCTCAACATCCAGAGAAGATGTCTCAAGTGCCTGGCCGGGCATTTCCTGTTCCGACGAGGCAGCTTGAGGCTTGTTTTTCATGAGTTCGGCAATCAACGACATAATGCAATCCGTTTCCATAGGCCTCACCTCGGAGGCATGTTTGAATCCATTTCCCGGTTGGACATTGAAATGATTCGGTAGTTTAGTGGAACGAAATATGTAATCGGAAGTATGGTCCGGTTCAGAAACAAAAACATAATGGAGAAAGTGTGGAACCGGGGAAAGACGACGTTTTTTCATTACGGCCCGTGTTCGTTCCGGTCCAAGAGCGTGTATATGTTGCCTTTTCGCCACACTAGTGTGGTGTCCGATAATTGGCGATGTGCTATTGCCGGATGATCGGATGCACCGGCAATAGCGCGACAGCACAAGAGACATCGTGAATTGATCCCCAAGGGATCAGGTTCCGCATGCTGGGGAACGGAAGTGACAATGAGGCGAATACTGGACGTATTCGACGAATGAGCAACGCAGCCGGGGCATTCGAGCGCCGGGAAGAGGGCGTTGCTAATTGTCGGTCGCCACACCAACTATCCCAATTTCCCTCTGGAATCGTCAAAAAATGGCTGAACTGTTGCTTTTTCCAGGGAGAAATCAGATATTTGTGTTGTTATGCCGGAGGGACATCATATCGGGAAGTGCATCCTTTCCGGAGATTTCGCCGGGCCAAAGTGACCCGAACGTCTTATCCCGACTTCGACAATCGATTAACCCAAGTTTCGCAACCAACTCACGGCATTCTGCGTACGCTGTTGCACGATGTTGACTTATCCCGCCGGGCGGGACTCAAGGTATCTCTCCGGATACCCCTGCGCTTTTTCTAAGTCAATCTCGCACAAC
>CAYFVL010000055.1:0-24465 GCA_964346405.1 uncultured Fibrobacterota bacterium | reverse complement strand
ATCGCGCGCCGGCTTACGCAGAATGCCGTGAGTTGATTGCGAAACTTGGGCTAGTGTGGTGTCCGACAATTGGCGTGAATTCTGGCGAGGCGATTTTCGTTCCCATTGAGGCGTGAGGTGGACGAATACTGGAAGTATTCAACCGACGAGCAACGCAGCCGGGGCATTCGAGCGCCGGGAAGAGCGCGTTGCCAATTGTAGGACGGTACACTAGTTTCCTCGAAGTAAAGAAGGTGATGACGATATCCAACAGCATTCGATTGCCGCTTCAATCATACTTCGCGACCAATTCTCTTATGAGTTCGGTGCTTACCAGAGTTCCGGTGGCTGAGCCTTCCGGTGCCCCCGGAACTGCAGTGCTAAACTTCCTGAACCACCACGCCCACAACTATCGTCGAATAGCCCTTTTTCAGTGCCTTGCAAACGTCCCCGACCCCGCATACGTATTCTTCGATCGCCAGTCTGGGCGCCATTGAAACTGTGCGGCATCTGCACGATCGCCTACGACACCGTCGAAATCGCCGATATTGACATTCATCCTGATTCCGTCCCAGTTCGTACCCTGATGCTTGTGCACGTATACGATCGGGATCGCGGCCTCAATGGTGTAACCCTCTCCATTTTGCACACAGGCATATTCGGTTCCCTCGGGAAGGATTTCCGGTGAAACTACCACCATCGACTCCCTTGTCTTTCCCGGACAGAGTCCGAGCATCAGAAAATCCTTGTTCTCGCCTTTTCCGCGACACACCGACCGCACGGAACCCGGACGTGCATCGATCCGGATTTCGGCACCGTCCTGAAACCACGGCTTTGCCGTTGCGGTGTCCCCATTCGAGACAACCACGAAATCGTCACGAACCCGTAGGCCGACAAACAGGAAAGCATCGTTGTATCGGACATCGAAATCCATCGAAACGTCTTCCGGCCCATACCAGGTTTCCGGGCTGAAATCCATCTGAGACGGTTCGAGACAGGTTACCGCGAGGCTCCCCCATTCCGACAAATCACCGTCAACGGAAACACTCCCCTTCTGTTGAAAAATCGTCCACTTCTGAAGAACCGGTATAACGGTTCGGCTTTCTCGTTCACGCCATCGATTGTTCCTGTCCTCGAACGAAACGGTGTAGTTGAGCACCGCAGGTGGTATGGTTGCCCCTTTGGCGACGGGCAGAAAGGCAAGTGTGTTCTCTACGAATTTCTCTTCTCCGGGCAAAACCGTAAGCCAGATGCGCGGCACGGATCCGGTGATCAACGGATGAGCTTCCGGCGTTAATCTGATCCGCATTGGTGCCTCGGTTGGATTCACGACGCGGACCGCAAGAGCCTGTTTTTCCGGCTTTTTCTCTCGAAGGTCGAGGGGATCGACTGTGACGGGGCTTTGTCCCATGATTTTTTTGTGACACTCCATCACCACCGGATCAACCACATCGTCCGACAGAATGCCGTCAAGCAGAATATTCGAAGCTATCGGACCCTCCGGAGTAGCCGTAATCCACATGATGTGGTCCATCGAGCCGAACACCGGTCCGTCCAGATCTGTGCCGCCGCCGGTGGTGCCTAACCGGTATGCGATAATGTTTCCATCGACCGTCTTGTTGGCCGTATGCCAGTGACCTGCAAAGAGAACAGTCTTTCGTTTGGCAAACAAATCCACCAGATCGGACCATCGACCGCTTTCTTCCGTCAGGTGCATCGGTTGATGGTAGAACACATATGTGCAATGCACTTTGTGGTTCTTTTTCAAAACTTCTTCTGTGTACTCGAACTGCTCGTCGTAAATCGCCTTACCCCTGTGTGCCGTCAGCGGCTCCTGGGAATCCAGGATGAGAAACAGATTGTTTTTATAAAGAAAATGGTAATACCGACGCCCCCGGCGTTTTTCATAGAGGCCCTGCATGAATTTGTTGCTGATATCGTGGTTGCCTTGCACATAGAAAAACGGCATGTCCAGACGGTTCACCAGTGAATCGAATTCATCCCACTCAGCCTCGATCCTGGCCTCATCTTCGGAATACCCTGAGATAAGATCACCAACCGACATGACGAAATCCGGCTGAAGCAGATTTAGTTTCTCAACCGCATCGGCAAAAATTCCCGGACGCATACCTCCGGTTCGGTCACCCACAACCGCGAACGTGAATTGCGAACGATCATCGGAAAAATTTGTGTGAGTCCACGGTTTCGCATTGCCTTTCACATCGGTTCGAAAGGCCGGGGCGGCGTTTGTGCTCGAAAACAACGATAAAGAAAGGAAAAGGAACGTGGTTGGTACGGGCATGCGGTGCTTCATATCTCTCCCGAGGTTGGTAATGAAAAGGAAAAGACCCCGAATCGACACTGCAGATCCGACGGCCTCATGACCATGGTGCTATCAAACCGGAATTGCGATACAGAGAAAAATAGTTTCGGACAAAAACCGTTGGCTCGATGCCACGGGAATCGTCGGTCGGTAGGTGGGTGCGAATAACCAGCCAAAAGAAGTCGCGGCCGACTCAGGATCTCGCCGTGCGGAACGTAAGCTGTTACACGATTTCAATCCTCCCACTCGGGAAGAGGAGAGAATAGAATCGTGCAACACTATTAGCCCAAGTTTCGAAGTCGAGAACAACCATACCACTCGGCCTCAACTCGACCTGGTAATGAAGTAACATCCATTCCCGAGAAATCTGAAAAAATACCTTATTATTTGTGCTGGTCCGGGAAAAAACCTTCAGTCGCTGAATCTATCGGAGCGAAACGGCGATTTCAGCCTGAACAACGGGCACTTTGAAAGGTGATATGCTGAGCTGTCGAAGCACTCAGCGTTCAATTTTCGGGAATTTTTCGGACGGAACACCAACCCGAGGTTCGCAGCCGGGGCATTCGAGCGCCGGGAAGAGCGCGTTGCCAATTGTCGGTCGCCACACTAGTTAGTGCTTGTCCGAAAAGTCCCTAAAACGGACGCTGAGCCTGTCGAAGCGCCCGTTTTAGGCTGAAATCGCCGGTTTGCTTCATCAATCCGAGCGAAAACAGGACTTTTCGGTCGCCACACTAATTAGGCTCTGTATCTGATGAACCCTGTATGGGAGATAATTCTATGTTGTCGCTGAAACCAATGATGTTTGCGGGTGTGCTGGTTCTGGGATTCTTCATGGAGACGGGCCGCGCCGATGCGGTCTACGAACAGGTTCCTCAAGGTGAAGTGTTCTGGTATGACCTGGTGCTTCCCGACGCCTATGGGCTTCTGAACAAGGCTCAAACAGATTTACGAATGATGATTCAACGCACCGGTGATTCGATAACCACGGTTGCTTTTGCCGGCGGCGGTATTGCGCTTCGGTTCTGGGAGACCCGGGGCTATAATTACACTTTTACAGGCGAAAAAATCACCGGAAGCCAACTCATTTGGGACGCCGCCAAACATGACTTCGCGGTGAAACATCCCCTGATACTGGATCTGACGATCTCAGGGACATCGGTTCACGGCACATTCATTATGAAACGTTCCGAAGCGTACCGCAGAAAAATGAACTATCCCGAGAATCCCGGCTTGAAGGATTTCTCTGGCTCTGTCACTGGTCGAGTAGTGACTGAGGACGAATTGAAACAACTGAATGCAGTATCAACCGACGCCGAGTGGACGTGCTGGATGGGGCCAAACCAGAATTTCTCGGCCACATCGATGCCGGACGTCGAAATCGTGGAAGACCTCTCTCAATCGCGTCTGCTGTGGCGATCGCCCTTTATCGGCCCCCCCGAGCACGGCGGATGTCGCTACAAACCACAATGGTTCACACCGCCTGCCGGAGGAGGGGCAAGTCCTCTGGTGTATAATAGTCGTCTGTATCAGTTCCACTTCGTACCGTCCGGTGACAGTTGGATCTGGTGCGATTCGCAAGAGATCTTTGTAGATACGCCTTCGTTGTTTCTTCCATACATCGAACGCATGGAACTGACTGAAAAAGAAGTACAGGATCCGTCACGTATTGATGCCGACGAGTATATGTCGTGTATCGATGCCGCCACGGGCCGCCTCCTCTGGCGCACGAAATTCCCCGGCGAGGGATACAACCTCAACTATCACAAGGGTGCACTCACAAACAATACCGGCTGCATAGGGGACGGCAGAGTCTATGTTTTCGGCGCACTTGGCATTATACGATGTCTCGATGCCGAAACCGGCGAACAGATCTGGGCTAAAAACGCTCCCGGGCTGTACGAGCAGATGTACCAGTGCCGCGAGGAGGCCCACGCAACCCGGGAAACCAGAGATCCGCCGTGTGGTGGCCGGTCAAATTGTAACGCGCTCAACTATATCGGCGGAAGAGTGATTGTGCCGACGGCATATGCCTCATCGGGGCTTTCCGGTCTTGACGGCGCCACGGGTGACGTGGTCTGGACTGTCACCGAAAACATCCTGACTCAGAAGGCCAACGCGCTTCGATGGGCGCACCAGGGCAAAGAATACGTCATCGCCGTGAGTGATGAAAATGGTGAGAGCGGCGCCACAATCACCTGCATCGATCCGGCCGACGGCAGGATTGTGTGGCAGCAAAATGGTGCAGGATCAAGCACGTATCAGTTCGTATTACATGAAGATTTTCTGGTGACCGCCGACGGCTGCTACCGCCTCTCCCTTACGGGAGCCGATAAAATCTGGGCGTCGCCCTGCGTGCCGAATGCCAAAGCGATAGCGGTTATCGCAAACGACATCGCCTGGTTCCCGTGCAACCATGACGGATACGTAGTGGGGATCGATTTGGCATCCGGAGCCGAGGTCGCCCGAACCGATTTCGAGGGAGAGCGTCCCGACGAAGGCGCGATGTGGGCGGGATACGGACGGGTAATCATCGATCCGAGCACTCAGCACAACACCACGCAATACAATATGTTTCCCGATTCCCCCGAGAATTTTGCCGAAATGGGTTCGGAGTGGCGCCCACCGCACATACATGCCACCACCTATTCGACACCCATGCAGCATGCGCTTGTCGACGGGAGATTTTACATTCGCGGACTCGATGGTATTTACTGCTATGATTTGCGGAAAGAGTCGAGTTCCCGGCATCGGGAATTAAAGGGGCCTGAAGCGCACAAACTCCCGGCCGGAAACTTGCGAATGAACCATAAAGGGCTCTGGGTTGGCGAGATGTCGGCGAATTATACTGTACGTATTTACAATACATCGGGTCAGCTCCTGTCAAGCTTCACGAAAAGAGCGGGGGCCTCGGCGTATCACCCCGCGCAGTTCAAAAGCGGTGTGTATCTGGCTACGATATCCGGGGACGGGAGCGTTCGACGGGCATCAATAGTGCTGCGGTAATGCAGGAGAGATGCGCACGTCCGGGCACGCTTCTTCTCCCACGCCGTGTGCGGCCGCGAAGCGTTATCGACTCCGGTCTACAGGGGCCTCGGCCTTCCACGGTGAATGGCCCCGCGCGCCGGCATACGCGGACTTGTCGTCCACGGCTTTATGCGAAGACCGAATACCGTGAGTCGATTTTCGAAGCCGGGTCAAGATTCTCTACCACACGGCTCCCGCAAAATCAATCTCAATCGGTCCGGTGCGAGGATCACCTACCGATCCACGATCCACGACATGGGGTTGAGCGCAGATATCCCCGGTTCTGGTCGTCTTTACCGGAATATCACCAAGAATCGCATGCAATGCCGCATACCCCAGATAACCGAACCCGAAATCCACCGTTGAAATCGGGATTTCGAGAAACTGCTCGTAGTTGTCGAAAGACAAGACCGAAAGGTCACTGGGGATCTGCACACCGGCGTTACGTAACCAGAAGTACATGGTGCGCGCATGGTGATCATTTGGGGCAATAAGGGCCGTCGGACCTGAATTCCTGAGAAAGGGAACGAGTATTGGAGATTCCGCAACTGCAAGAACATGGGAGAAAACCGCCGCCCGGTCCTCATTACAAAGACCCCGTCGTGACAAATGCTCCGAACATTTGATCAGCCCGATCTCGCCGTGTATTCTATGCAATTGCGCGATATACTTTACCGAATCATAGAAATCTTCAACATGATGCACAAGCCAGTTGAGGCTTTCAGCAAGAATCGGAGAGCCCTCGTGTAGTAGTCTATCCACATTCCGCTCGATAGACCCCTGGGCTATCCTTTCCCAAAAGGTCTTTGAACGCGGATTGGTTACCACTTTTAACGGCATCCCTTTGCGCCGCGCAATGTCGAGTATCTTGTGATATCGACAAACCTGCCAGGAAATTCGAGGGTTATAACTGAACCCAACGGTTCGATGACCGTATTCAACCAGATGCCGCAATGCCGAGAAAAGCCCGGCGGATTCGGAAAAATGGGCCCGTCGGAAATGTATCGACCGAATTTGTCGACTCGCATCGGTATCATGAGTATCCACCCACACAACCGGCTGTCCGGCCGAGCCCAGAAGCGAAACCCAATCGTCCATTTCCTCGAATTCACCTTTGGGGGCGACAATCAGAGTACCCCGATATCGATATCCCAATCGGGAGACCAGACTCATGATCTCTTCTTTGCCCCTCGGGAGCGTCCCCGAAGGAGCCGCCCAGATTTCGGTCAGACCAAAGGTTAGTCGGATGCCGGTTTTGCGTGCTTCTTCCAGAATGCTGGGTAAAAACCTCTGTGTGCGGATCGTGGACATGGAATGAAATCTCCCGATCCGGCTCTCAAGTATTAGTATCACGGGAGGGCTGCCGTCGGACGGCCCCTCCCGTGTTTCTCCGCCGATGACCCATGATCGCCCCTCTTTATGCAGCAGCCCCTGTTCCGCACAATATTGAAACGCCTTGAGTATCGTTGTATTCGACATGTGATATTTCGAGGCGAAATAGCTTTTTTTGGGCAAATGCTCACCGGATTTTCTATCCCCGCTCAGAATCTCCTTTTCTAAAGAGTCCGCCAGCATTTTCCACCGCCTCCGACTGGGAGACGACTCAAAAGACACCGGCCTGATCGTATGCGCTGTTTTTACCAGAAATCCCCGGTTCAGGAGTATGCGAATGGCCGAAGCCAAAGCTGATTTGGAGCAACTGAGCCTCGGCGCGAGTTCATTTGGACCCGGAAGCGATTCCAGACCATTTCGGGAAACGCAGAAATGCTGCAATTTTTCCACAGTATCCCGAAGACCGTCGCTCGCATTAGCTCTTTGTTTGGTCATTTTTTTTGGCCCGGTTTGGTGGTCTCGCCCGTTTTTCCATTCTCTTATCGACTTTTCCGATAGTTTCGGTCAGCCCTGCTTCTTGCGTCGCAAGTATTATTATAACAAATACTTACCCCAATTCCTCGAAAATATCGTACGATAGTACGATAATTCCGTCTGCTTTGAATACGAAACGATCTATATTGTGAAGACCGGCCGTGAGGTCGGAATGTACAATTAGAAAAGGAAAACCACTGTTCCGTTCCCATTCATTCTGACGGAACGACTCGAGAAGTTCCGCTAAAAAAATTAAAATCGGGGGTTACTTATGCTTCGTTTTCTGACGGGTATCACTCTCGCCGTACTGGCCGCCCAGTTCACGGCATCCGCGGTTCTGTACGAACACCTGGATTACTGGCACTGTCCGTACGACATGAAAGAAAATTTTCGAAAGAGCCCTATTGAACATCCATACACCGATGGTGGAGCTCCGGTGGAGGGCTGGATGGCTTGGGCGGGCGGTGAAAACCATGGAAACAAGAACGAAAACACCGGTAAGCTTTTCTGGTCTTCGATTTCGCCCTTTTCTGAGCAATTGGTCCCCGGTACCGGCGAAGATATCAAAGATGTACACATATCGACCAATGGGAAGTGGATTGTGTACTCAAACCGTCTGAGCGGCCCCCACGAGATCGTGGCGGTTAAACCGGACGGCAGCGGGAAAATCACTATTGTCCCTTCTTCTCAAGACCTTTTCATTATGACTGCTATTTGGCGCAACAGCCCCAGCGGCAAAGATGAAGTGGTGTATTACAACTCTTCGGAAAAGAAATTGTATGCCGTCCCGGTCGATTTTAACGAAAATGAAGCAGTAATCGGAACTCCGCGTGTTATAGCCCAAGGCGGCGAACACGGTTTCGATCGAGCCATGGCGGTATCCAAAAACCGCATAGTGACTGGTTTGGGCGCAAAGCAGACCTGTATTGTAATCCCCGATAACGGCAATGGTACCGCGGACATTTCCCAGCATTCGTTTTCCGAAGCGCCGTATGCCAATTGCGGTATTACAATGGATTTCGACGGCAGGTATATTGCCGGTAATCAGGGACGTGCCGATTGCCTTGACCCATACCGGTGGAGCGGTAAAGCTCTTCATCGCGGCTACACGGTGTTGCCTTTTATTGAATACAATGCCGCCGATAAACCGGGCGACTTTGAAGAATGGGCTTATGACTACGGAATCGCCAACAATGTCGTCCCGGTGAAGTATAAAAACGGGTTGTCTTTCAGCAATAATGAATTCCACCACTACTACTGGACAAACGACGAAAGCTTCATCGCCTGCATTCAGCAGGGAAAGGACGCAAAGCATCAGGGAATATGGCTATCCTCGTGGGCATCCAACGAATGGTTCATGCTTACTCCCGACGGGGAAAATGAATTCCCGTGTGCTCAGCCCGCCGTCTACGTTGAGCCGGGAATACGACTAAAGGGCCTCAGACGAATGCAGTTGATCAACCCTCAAGAGGAAATTACCCTTGTAGCCTCGATCGAGATGATACCAAACAAGGCGATTACCGAGGTCCGGTTTTTTCAAAACGGCGCCCAAATCGGCACTGATGCCGACGCCCCGTACGAACTATCGGTTTCAGGATTGTCGACCAACCCCCCGGGAGAATACACCGAGTTTCAGGTCAAAGCCCTCAACGGCGGATCCGTGGTCTCGACATCTCCAATCGTCCCGGTTATCGTTAATGAACCGAGAAAAGTTGATTCAATTGCGATTATTGGAGAAATGAACAGAACGGTAGTTGCCGGGATAAAGGTAAAATTTGAGCACATACCATACGATCAGTATGGACGACGTCTCCGGTTGACGGCAGATGCTGCTTCCTGGAATGCAGGCTCCGCCGCGGACATCATCGACACCGATGCGAATCGTACCTTCCTGCAATTCAAGGAAGTCGGAGAGAAAACGCTCGTACTCACCTATAATCACAATGGAATATCGACTAGTTTCGAATACAACCTGATGGTCAAGCCTTTTCCGACTGAAGGAATCAAGGTCAATTTTCAGCCTCCGGCGGATCCCGACAAGGAATGCTCCAAGTGCCCGGAAGGGGGATATCCGGTACCCGAAGGATATCTCGGTGAAGGTGGCGAAATCCCGTTCAATCTGCGCGAAAACGGATTTGTCTACGGATTCGACAAAACGTTACAAGATCAGAACGGAACAAGAAAAATAATGGAGGATTGTATTACCCCGACTAGTTTGACCGATGCGGAGCGAAGCGCGTGGTGTACATCCACAAACTATTCAATTTGGAATATCAGGCTTCCCGACGGCAACTATTTCATTAAGGCATGTGGGCTGAACGACAGACGCAAGGAGGGAGAGCACTGGCTTGTTTTCTCCACCGGTGAGAAAGATAACCAATTATTGTTGGCGCCCAACGAAAACTACACCGATGATGAGTTGTTTCGACCGGATTCGGGCCTGATTACCGTCACGGACCAGATTCTTAACTTCAACAGTTCTCGTGACTGGGCATATCCGAAAGCCAACTGGGTGGAGATTTACCCCACCGATTCGATACCGTCAAACGTCGCCCGTGGCATGCATACCTCGATTTCATCAACCGGCGGGATACAAACTCGCATTATACCCGGTAAAAGTATTGTCGTTACCGAACCGAACAGTCGTGTCATTCGATGCCGAGTGCTCGATCTGGCGGGAAGAACGGTAACCGCGGCGAAGTCCGACAACTCGCATTCAATGACGATAAATACGACTCGACTGCGCAGCGGCATGTATGTTTTGCAGGTACATTCCCAAACCGGCACGTATACCATGCCCTACTTACACAACCGTTGACCCGATTTCTACAGTACCAGGCGGAATTATGCGTAAGATGTTATGCGAGATTGACTTAGAAAAAACGCAGGGGTATCCGGGAGGATACCTTGAGCGTTTTTCTACAACGAATCGCGCGCCGGCTTACGCAGACTTGTCGTCCACTGCTTTATGCGAAGGCCGAATTCCGTGAGTCGATTGTCGAAATCGGATTGAGATGCGATTAACAGAGAAGACCGAAAGAGAGCGCCGAAAGGCGCTCTCTTCTTCAAGAAACAGTATTATGAACCTGTTTTCTCTACGCCGTTCGGGCCGTGATCAGAAATTGGGAAGTTCAGGTTCATGCTAATGTTCAAATATGAGTTTAGAATCAAAATGTGCCGAAAGGCCCGGTACATTTTGCAATGAGTAATGAATCCGTCGGGGGACAAGTTCTATGAAAATGATGATGCCGGCAATCGCACTTGGGATGGTATTCGCAATACATGCGGAAGTGCTAACTGGACGAGTAATAACGCGTTCCGGAGACGCGGTCCCCGGGATATTCGTGAACCTTGTCGGCACCGCCCTGCATGATACTACCGATCAGAATGGTGAATACTCGTTGGAACAGGGAGCCGGAGTAGGACCCAATGCATTTTCTGTTCCAAACGCGCCATTCACCTTGAGTAACCACGGCTCACGGCTCGCATTGACCTATGGGCCGGGGATTACCAATGTAGATATCGGCCTTTCAACTCTTGACGGGCGCAGAATCCGGTATTTCACGGATGCCTTGAAGTCGGCACGAACGCAGACTATTGAATTTCCCTTCCATGATCTCGCCTCGGGAATGTACCTTCTTGAACAATACATAAACGGAACGGTGCATCGTTTACCCCTGTGGTACACCGATAACGAGATTTTTTACTCCCGACCAAAAACAAGGGGTGCACAAATCGGCTTTGAACATTCCGTTTCGTCGCGTGGTATGGAACAGGAAGAATTACTTCGATTTTATACGGAAGAGCAAAACATTGCGGTAACCCAGGTTCGAGCGGGAGGCGCGCAGGTCGACTTCATTGTTACGACTATAGCCGTCGCCGGATCGCTGGAGTCTCCACCGGTCCAGGGACAAACAGTGGTTGCCGAAATACTTGGAGGAACAGTTTCTTCAACTTACCCGATCCGAAAAAGAATAGCATGTGATCCCGATGGAAAATGCATGGGAGAAGTGTATCTCAGATATCATCCGTTCCGAAAACGCCACGGTGTTTCCGTTGCCACGGTATCGACGGAGGGGCACATCGAGGGACGCAGTGAAATCACCTGGTTTTCAAGCAGTGAAGCATCGGTAACCGTTCCGACATTTCAATACGATAACGGCGGTTACATTCGTCCCATGCTCACTGTTCCGGATTCGGGATATACCGTCGGGACCGTACTCACCTGGAACACCTCTCCCGGAAAAGATCTGTACAACCCTCCCGAGTATTCGGTTCAAATCCGTGAATTCGGAGAATCCGAGTCCTTTACCGAAGCCGGGGTTGTAGAGGAAGGTCTTTTCCTTCTGGAAAAATCGGAAGCAGGTACGATCGATCTCGAAATCCGAGTCGTGGTAAAGGATAACGAAGGGTCCGCGCTTGGCATTTCCGACAGCGTTACATTGTCACTAAAAGAACCCGACGAAACGATCGTTTTACTTCATCCCAGAGCAGGGGATGCATTCTCGATTGGGGAGACTCTCGAAATTACATGGTGGGCGAATTCGGGCGTAACCGCGGTTGAAGTCCATTTCGATTCTGATGCCGGGGTTGATTTCGTCGATATCGCCGGAGAAACCATCAAGCCCGAGCATGATGACTGGGGGAGATTTCGCTGGGAGATTCCAAAGGAGTATGGCTTTGACGAACGTTCACCCGTTTCCGAGCGGTGCGTGATCAAGGTTTTCCCTTATGACCAAGGGGTTTCAAGCGCCTATTCGGGATTATTCGAAATTACCGAGTAGCTGCAACCGTCAAAAGACGATTGCCGGTATCGCCATTCAGACGGCATAAACGCCCGACCTGTCCCCATTAACCCAAGTTTCGCAACCAACTCACGGCATTATGCGTAAGCTGTTGCACTATCATCACAGCATAATCATATCGTCAACTGCTCACGAAGAGATCGGGGCGGTTCTCCGGCCTCGAGACCCAGTACTTCTCCCATTCGCGTCAACTTCAAAGCGACATCCTCCCACGGACGGGCGTCCCGCAAATCAGTGGTGATCTTGTTTCGAAGCGCATAGAGTTGCGCTTTTTTCTCCATATCCAACCGTCGAAGAAACTGCCAGCTTTCGAAATAGTAATAGTAAGGAATTGTTTCGAGCCCACGAAACAGTTGATCCATCAGCCCGGGCACCTGAGTATGGTTTGTCGTGTAATGAGACCACTCCGAAGCCATGCCCGAGACATTCCAATCTGCCCTGCGGTGTGGTTTGTTCACATTGCTGAGCGGGAAGATGAAAAATGGATACATCTGATAGCTGAAAAAACCGTTTGTCTGCTCGATACTATTAAGGTAATCTATCGTATTTTTGATAGTTGATTCATTCTCACCCGGGAACCCGACCAGCAACGTCATAAGGGTGGAAATCCCTTTTTCATCGAGCAGTTCAATTCCGCGTTTCACTTCGTTTACATCGCACTTCTTCCTCATACGCTCGAGCTGAGCGATATCACCGGATTCCACTCCGACCATGGCCGCATAGAAGCCGGAAGATTTTATCAGATCGATATTGGACTCGTTAATACGGTCCGCGCGGACAAACCCACCCCAGTATTTATTGATCTTTGATTCCTTGACGATACCGCAGATTTCAGTGACCCGACGAGAGTTTAGAAAGACGTTGTCGTCGGTGAACGAAAGCATGGCAATCATCGGATGTCGTTCCCGAATGACCCCTCGAAGAATTCTCAGCTCTTCCAGAAGGCTTTCTTTGCTTCGCGCCACCATTCCTGTTTTGAGACTGTGGAAATCGCAATACTCGCAACGGTACGGACATCCCACCGAAGTACGAATCGGAACGCGTGTCGGGATGTCGTCGATCAGGTCCCATCGGGTACCGATATCATCGACACTGATGTTTTCATCCATTCGTTCGGTGAACCTATACTCTCCGTCGTCTCCTATCGGCAACGCCAGATTGGGGACATCGGTCAGATCGGGTTTCGCGGTCGCCCCATACCGTTTCAGGACATCGGACAGAATGCCGATTCCGTGAGACGACACGATAAAGGCATCGACCCCTAATTCCCGAAAGCTGGACGGGAACAGAAAGTGATCGGTAAAATCCGTTTTTTCATACTCATCCTGGTGATTATGCCACACATAGCTTTTCCAGACGTACATGCCGCCTGCAATAACCGGAACCCCGGGCATATACTTTCGAATGCTTTGCACAAGATCCGCAAGTCCGCTTCGGCTCATCAACATGGTTGTCGAGAGGCAGATACAATCGGGCGACTCCGCGGCAAGTTTCTGAAGCGACGGGTCGTCTGGTACGGCAACCAGGTATGTGTCGTATCCGGATGCACGAAGGATTCCGGTGAGATAATAGCCTGCCGCCGAAGCATCCCCCTGATAGAACGTGTCCGATGCCGGAAGGCGGGACAGGTCATATTCATTCTTGATCAATTCATGTATATTCCGAATACTGAAATCTTTTCCGTCTCGAAATGCGACGGTATACGCGGATTCGGACTTACTCAGATACAGGGGAGCCACAACTCCGATTCTTACATTTCTACTCATATTCACCGGTCGATTACTTGATTGATTGTTTTCTCTATTTGTCGAAACAGCTCTATTATGCCGCTCTCGACTGCGAAACCTGGACTAGTTGAGGTTACAGTTATTTGCATCGGAAAGACAACTCCTGAAAAGATACTTCCTATTCAATGTAGTTATTTGGGATAATGATTTCGAAAGCCTGGCTTTTCGCAAGAGACGTAAATCGCTACTCCCGACATGAGTCTTTTTGAGCACCGGACAAAAAGCCGTCCACCAGACTCAACGCCTGTTCCAGATCGGGTCCGTCAAGTCGATGCATCACCGTCCCCCGTCGCTCCATGCCCCGAAAGTAGGTCGCCTGACGTTTCGCAAATTGGTGTATACCGATACGCAGCCGTTCCTTCATGGTCACGAAATCGGTTTCGCCACCCAAATAGGACGCAACATGCTTGTATTCCAGTCCAAACATTGCCAGACGGTCACGGCTAACCCCTTGATTCATAAGCCCGCGGACTTCTTCAACCAATCCATGCTCCAGCCTCTCGTCGAGTCGCCGGTCTATCCTGCGCCGACTCTCCTCCCGCTCCAGGTGGACCCCCAGAAGACAGGCATTCAGCGGCGGATAGTCGGGAATACCCCACAAAACATCGTTGTTTTCGGCATACCGGGCAATCTCCAGTGCCCGAACCACTCTTTTCTTGCTCTTGAGATCCGTTCGGGCAGACAGTTCGGGATCCCTGCGCTGAAGAGCCGAAACAAGCGCCTCTCGCTCTCGTGTCATCATTTTTCCTCGAAACTCAGGGTCTTCGGGCACATTTGGTATTCGGTATCTCCTCAGCACCGCTTCGATATAAAGCCCGGACCCGCCAACCATAACCGGCAAAACCCCACGAGAGTGAAGTTTCAAAAGAACGCGGACAACATCGTGTTGATAATTGTATAGTGTGTATATGTCCGAAGGATCGGCGATATCGATCATATGATATGATACCGACGACGAACCGACGACGTACTCGTCCAGATCTTTGCCGGAACCGATATCCAATCCCCGGTATACCTGGCGTGAATCGGCCGAGACGATTTCGGCATTCCCGATTTTTCGAGCAAGTGCCGTTGCCAGGGCGGTTTTCCCGCAGGCAGTAGGACCACACACGACAACAATGCTGATCGGTGCTTGAGTTTTTGCCATTTTATCGAACCGAAAAAAGTGGATATATTCGTGAAGTTTCTATGCCGACAGAGCCCGAAAATCACACGGAAATGTCTCTCCGCGGACAGATATTATTCCTTTAGATCCCGCGCCGATCCCGGCCGGCCCGACGACATGCCTGTGCGTTTCGAACAACATCTCAAAAATATTTCCTCGAACGGCCCCGGAGTATGAAATCAGAAAAATTTTCAACCAGGCGAAGTCGTGGTGGTGGTCGATCGTGGTATGGCCGTCTCAAACTCGATGTCGTGTGTATTCTGACTCTAGGCTTTGCCTGCACTTTCGAAGAGAACCTTGTTCCGGAGCTGTTGATGGAGAGGATCGGCGGGGAAAGAATAGCACCACACGGTATCACCCGATTCACCTTTTCAGAACCACTGATAAACGAATATGTTGAACTGGCGTTTACCCCGGAACACGGTGCTGGATATCATACCTACCTGACCCCCAATCGTGATACACTGGTTCTCGATATCTCAGGAATCCTTCCGGGCAAAACTGAATACACCGTTTCCCCGGCTACCAAGGTCATTGCCGAATCGGGAGCCGAAATCCAGCCATACGGGACATCGTTCGCCGTGACGACTTATACCACGGAGGGATTCGGGAATGAAGATTCGTCCACGGCGACCCCTTTTGAGGCGCCGATGTACGGCACGCTGGAGAATGGATATGATACGGATTGCTTTGTTTTCACAAACATATCAAACTGTATGGTGAGACTCACCTTTGAGCAGGGAGTCACTTCCTGGACAATCCGAGATGGAGAGGGGACGGTTTTCGACGAGCGGTTTTCCGCCGTGTCCCGGGACTCGATACTGATCGACGGCTCGCGACCAGGCCCCGTTACTCTCTGCCTGAACCCCCTGATGCGAGCGCCGGACTGGTATCGCATCGACACCATGGCGATCGATTAAGCGTATGAAAGAAAGTACGACACTCCTGAAATTCGACAAGGAAGCTCTCGAAGCGATCCGGGTATTGAAGGAAGATCCGGGCGATGCCAACGCTCTGAAAGGTATCTCCAATCTGTACTGGCCCGTTATAACCAGTGGATTGAGGGAGGCTGTTCATGGCGAGGAAGGACCCGAACACTTTCTCACCTCCGAGGAATCCTTCATCGATTTCGGTCTCATCGAAGATTTGATTGGTCCCGAAACCAGTATAGCGGAGCAGATTCGCGATACGGAGAAAAAATTTCCATACCTGACAATCGCCTTCATGTCCCAGTGGCTTCAGGAAACGATAAATGAGATCCGGGAGGGAAATCGATCGAAAATGCTGCTTCGGGAAATCGATTCCACCCGAATGCAAATCCGGAAATTCGAAGAAGAGATTGAGTCGATACAGGAAAGTCGAGAACGTATCCTGATGCAGGAGCTTGTGCGGTCTTCGACCCGGTATCCGGAGCGAAAACTGAAGAAAATGGTTGAGAAAATGCGGGAAGCGGATTCCTTGCGCCTATGCAATCTTCGCAGCAGAAAAGCGGCATCCAAGGGCAAATTCCTAAAAGTCGAAGAACGGCGCGAACTCGCCGAGCGTGAAAAAACGCTGGCAAAGGACCAGGCTCGCGAGGAAGGGCTGATGACTGAGGTCGAGAATCCCGAAGAGCGCCGGAATCTCAAGCAGCTTGGTGACAGTCTTTCCGAGACATTCGAACGAATAGTAGATGCGGAACAGAGAACTGCTTCGCTGGAAAAACAGATCGAAGAGATTGAACTCAGGCAGACGAAGATGTCCCCTATGGAGGTCGAGAGCAGGATTGTCGAAGCGCTCGACTACGTTCGTGATATGGTCAAACTATCCGCCAAACGTCTTCGTCTGGAATCCTGTTCGATTCTGAAACCCGGTGAACAACTATTCACCCTTCGAAAGGTTCAGATGTGCCTCAGCCGGATTCTGGAATTCGACCCAAAAGTATTCTCCAACGATCGAGTGGCCTATCTCGGGCGTCCGAGCGTACTTCTCTGCCCGGGGAATGGAAATGCCCTGTACGATTGGAAAAACAACATGCTGATTGTGCCGCTCGCGCCGATGCGCGGCGAATTCATGGCATCTATCGCGTACGGCATTATCGAGTACCGATTCGATACCGACGAGGACAAAACGCTTATCGGTTCGTACGCAGGTCTTCCCGAAAACAAGGGTGTAAAATCAGTTTATCGATTGAAAGAGCGACTGGCCAAGGAGTACGTTCAGTGGATGTCACAGGAGTACAAAGGCTTCCGAGTGTTGTCCCGCGACGTACGCCGATGGTTTGAACGTGAAATCGGTCCCGATAAGAATGACATATACTGTCCCCCTGAATTCCAGCCATTCAACACGGGCTCGGGCGAAGTCAAAAAACTGATCGACCGGGTTGAGGCACGGCTTGCCGATACGAACGCCGGTGCTTCACCCAATGTGCTGTGGGCTGGAAGTATCCTCCACTTCCAGATGGGCAATTTTAACCGGGCATATGAGTGCTCCAGGGAATTCGTGCAATCCGGGGGAAGCAAACATCGCCTTGCGCTGTACAATTTCGGGCATATTGCGGCAAAGGTGTCACGAAAGCAGGAAGCCGTCGAGGCGTTCGGGAAATTTGTACAAGATCATCCTCAAAGCTGGTGGGCATCTGTGGCTCGAACCCATTTAAAACGACTTCAGCTCGGTTAATTCCTCTTTTCGATACGCTCCCATTCTATTTTTAATAGATACTATCGAGCCTTTTTCCGCATGAATGTACAAGCGGTTCCGTTCCGGCCGTCGTTCGAGATACCTGTCCGTACGACAACGGCACCGAATTGTGGTAGAACTTATAGAGGAGCATGATTTGCATAGACTGCCTGTCGTATCGGTCGTCGGTCGCCCTAACGTTGGAAAATCATCACTGTTCAACAGGATTCTGCGGAAACGCATTGCCGTTGTGGACGATGAAGAAGGAGTTACCCGAGACCGCAACTATCAACACGCCGTCTGGGGCGATCGCAAGTTTATCGTTATCGATACCGGGGGACTAATCCCCACCTCGGACGACCCGATTCCCGGCGAAATTCACGCACAGGTGGACGCGGCAATGGCCGAATCCGATGTGGTTGTTTTTATGGTTGATGCGACTGTGGATCCCACCGATCTTGACCTTCTAGTCGCCCAACAACTTCGGCGAGAGCATCGGTCACGTCTGGTCGTTGCGGCAAACAAAGCCGATAAAGATGAAACCGCGCTTGAGAGCAGCCGGTATGTTTCTCTCGGCTGTGGCGAACCGATTCCGGTATCGGCCCTGCACGGACGGGGCGTTGCGGATTTGCTCGACAGAGTGGTCGAACTGCTGCCGTCGTTCGATGATTCCACGGATAACGAAGGGAACCCGGAGGAGCTAAGCATTGCGTTTCTCGGGCGCCCGAACGCCGGAAAATCTTCGCTGGTCAACAAGCTGGTCAACAGCAACCGAATGATAGTCGATTCAGTACCGGGCACCACCCGGGATTCGATCGATACGGTCATGACCTGGCAAGGCTGTCCGGTGCGCCTCATAGATACGGCCGGTTTACGCCGAAAATCCCAGGTGAAGCATGCCGTCGAGTATTATTCGAACCTTCGTACGATGATCAGTGTCGATCGGGCACGGATATGCGTGCTTCTGATCGATGCGACCCGCGGAGTGGCGGAACAGGACTTGCGAATCCTTACGAAAATAATGGAGAACCATAAAGGCGCCATGATTTGTCTAAACAAATGGGATATTCTGGAGAAAGACTATCGGACATACGATACAATCGCGAAAGACATGAGGCGACGATTTCCGGAAATCAGGCACCTTCCAATCGTCTCTATCTCGGCGCTGACCGGTCAGCGAATCCAAACCGTGCTGGAAACCGCGAAGGAGATCTGCGAGAGAATGAAACAAAGGGTGACTACGGGCGAGTTCTCCGACAAGGTGCATGAATGGTTCGTTCGACATCCACATCCATTCCATGGCAGCAAAGAAGTGCGGATTCTGGGTGGAAGACAGGCACAGTCGATTATTCCGGTGTTTGAAATCTTCTGCACGAATCCCCAATGCATCGTCCCGTCATATCGACGATATTTGATGAACAAGATACAAGACACATACGATTTTGAGGGGTGTCCGATTGTTCTTAAGTTCAAGGGTCCAGGGCGACCCGGGCGAACGGAAGGTCCTGTACGGGGCACGGAACAGCTCAAGAAGGGGGAAGAATGAGAATTGGGATTCTGGGAGCCGGAAGCTGGGGTATTGCGCAGGCGGTGATGCTACGGGGACGAGGGCACGAGGTTACCATGTGGGAATTCAGCGCCTCCGAAGTACAAATGCTCAGTGAGAAACGCGAGCATCCCCGCAAACTTCCGGGCATTATAATACCCAGGGAAGTCACCATTACCAACGACGCCTCCCTGGCGATTGTCGGGCAGGATTACGTTATCGGGGCAATGCCTTGTCAGGCGACACGATCCGCTCTGAAGGGTATCGTAAAGAACGTGACTCCCCGGGATATTGCCGTGGTACGGGCTTGGGTTATCGCCAGTAAAGGGATCGAGTGTGAGACGCTGAAACTCATGACCGATGTCTATGCGGAGGAGCTTCCCGGTCTGGATACGAACAAACTGGTGGTCCTCTCCGGACCCTCACATGCCGAAGAGGTATCCCGCGGAATACCGACCACGATCGTTGCCGCCTGCGGCAGTCTGGATCCGGCGACCGAAATCCAGGAACAGTTCTCAACCGAATATTTCCGCATATACACCAACGACGATGTTGTCGGTGTGGAACTCAGTGCTTCGATAAAGAATGTGATTGCTCTTGCGGCGGGAATATGCGACGGACTTGGATTCGGCGACAACACAAAAGGGGCTCTTCTGACTCGCGGCATGGTGGAGATGATTCGTCTGGGAAAGACATACGGCGCCCATGAAGCGACCTTCAGCGGATTGGCCGGTTTCGGGGACCTGATAACAACCTGCATAAGCCGACACAGCCGCAACCGAAACATGGGAGAGCTGATCGCTAAAGGCGTATCTCTCAATGCGGCGAATGAACAGTTGGGTATGGTTGCCGAGGGAGTAGAGACTACCCGATCCCTGTACGCACTGGCCCGACAAAAGGGAGTGGATATGCCAATCACCACGGAAGTGTACCGTACATTGTTTGAAGGCAAATCTCCGCATAGGGCGGTTCACGACCTCATGACCCGGGAACAGAAAAGCGAAAAACCGGAGTAGAATCGTTTCATCGATTCTCCAGTGTTCGCAGCAGTCCATGAAGTACTATGCCGCCATTCTGACCACGGTTGTCTTTTTCAGCACAATCGAGGTGGTCACAAAACTAGTTGTCAAAGAGATAGACGTCTTCCTGTTGGCCTTCCTTAGGTTTCACCCGGCGGGACTGATTCTCCTTCTGTTAGGTGTTCGAAAACTCCGGACGGCGCCACGAAGCGATCTCATACGTCTCGGATTGCTGGGGATTATCGGAGTACCGATTGCTTTCGGGGCTTTTCACTTGAGTCTGAAACACATCGACGCATCTACCGGCGCGGTCATTTTCAGCCTCAATCCGATATTTTCAACCTTTACGGCGGCGATCGTTCTGGGCGAGCCGCTGAACAGACGAATTTTCGGAGGGCTTCTCCTTGGCCTCGGGGGCGTCTACCTCGTGAGTTTCGGTCTCGATCCCGTTGGTGCAACCGGTCTTTTCGGTCCTGCACTGATGTTTGTTTCGGCGGTGGCATTTGGCGTGTACATTTCTCTATCCAAGCCCTTCGTGAAACGATATGGTCCCATACCCGTAACCGGATTCATGTTTACCTTCGGTTCACTGCTGTTTTTGCCGTTCGTTTCCGATTTCCATGTACTGAATCCCTCGCGTACTCTTCTCGGAGTCGGATATCTTACGGTATTCGCAACGGGCCTTGCCTATGTTCTTTATTTCTATGGACTCCGAAAACTCCCGATTGCCGGCGGCGCTTCGATGTTTTACCTGAAACCGGTGTTGGCAACCGCTTTGGCGGCCGTCGTACTGAAAGAGCAGGTTGCCGGAACTTTCCTTGCGGGACTTACGGCGGTTCTGGGGGCGCTGGGTTTGATTATTTCGGGAAGAACAAAACCACGAACCTGAAACCAATTTCCCTTGTTGGTTATCCAATAGTAAGCGGTCACCGTTCAGACTATCGTCATTTCTCCGCCCGGACCATCTGATGCCACCCGATACGACGACCGAGCGATCGCGAGATTGGACTCGGAAGCGCCTGATACAACAATCTCATCCCGTAAGTGAACGGGTACGCTTTGTATATGGAAACTCCGGAAAAACAATTGAACAGGCGACAAATATCGTTCCCCGTCAGTCTTCGGACCACGGGACAATGGTCCGTTAGTGATTTCGGCGATTCAAATGGAATTCGAAGGAGAACATGAACGGCGTTGACCAGAGAATACTTCGCATAGAGCATGGCAAGGCACACTCCTCCCGGGCGCAAAACCCGATAGATTTCACTCACGGCGGTCCGCATGTTCGGTGTATGGTGCAGCACACCAAAGGAATACACGTAATCGAAATGGTCTGAGGGAAACGGCAACGCTTCGCCGTCGGCCATACAGTAGTTCACTCCCCGACCGATTTCACGCTCACGGTCGCCGGCCGTATTCAAAGCGGACTGTGTCAGGTCGACTCCGGTGACCCGAAAACCCCTCTCGGCCAGACAGGTCGCATCGATACCGATCCCACACCCCAGTTCAAGCAACCGGTTCCCATGGGAAAGATTGAGGGAGTCGAACAGTTCAGGCAGGTGATAATGATACCGATATCGCCTGCGAGCGATTTCTTCGAAATAGCGAGTGCTTCCCCGATCGTGACGAGTATAATACTCGTTGTTCACGTGGCGTTCCCAAAAGCTCCGCACCTCTCTTTTGGGGTCGGGCCTACAGATCTTCTTTGTATTCAATGACTTACGACCGATTGGAGGTGAAAACGCAACGAAAAATCAATGTCAAAACCGGGTCGGGCCTACGGATTTGTTGTTAAATCAACGAGTTATCGAGCCAAACACCCAATATGCCGACCAAAAATCAATGACTTACAGAGATTTGTGGCTCCCGTCATCACCCGGCAATGAACATTCCATAGTATTCCATGGAATCAGATTGTCTTCAAGCCACAAATATTCGTTTGGTGAGTTCTCCTGGTAAGAAATCGTGGGCTCCTGCAACATACATAAGCTTTCATCGTCCCCCTCGGATACGACCTTTCTCGATTTTGCCCGATGTGAGAGCAGGCTTTTGACCGACTCGACAAAGGCGCGGTCCCCAACGGCGATGCTCTTTGTCCATCGTGGCTCTCGTTGCAGCTCGTCCCGGGCCGGGGCATCCTCCAGTCTTCTCCGATACAGATCCATAAATTCGTCCCAACTATTCAGATTCAGGGATGAGACGAGACATGCTTTGTCTATGAACGAGTCGGCGGAGGATGATTCATTCATCATGGCATATCCGCAATGCGGCCAATCTCCAGGATGCCGCACAACGCCTGCTCTGACCATGTTCAGGTCAACGTAAACCATACACCTGAGCAGATGGGCACCCGGCTGAACAGCCGTCGCATGATAACGATCCTCCCAGAATGCCCCACCTCGGTCTTTTCGTTCATTGTATTCTCGAGCAACCTGTCCTGCAGTCAATTGCATCGACCTGGCGATAACATCCCGACCGTCTTCCGGGTGCACGACCAGGTGGATATGGTTGTCGGTTGCGCAGTAAGTGAGGATCTTCAGTCCGTATTTACCGATGCTTCGAGTAAGCCAGTATTTCCAACGGTGTTTTTCGTAAGGAGTCTTCAGGAGGAAACGTCGGTTGTGGCATCGGTGAGTTATATGGTAAAGATGTCCGGGAAGATAGAAGCGTTTTGCTCTTGGCATGAGGCTACCCCTTTCATGGTAAGACGGTAATGGATTTGATTTTTTTTGGGTCGCCGAGTTTCGACGTACTCTATGTAAAATAATATAGTATTGGCCCGACCCCGATTCGAAACGAAGCAATCGGACGCTCGACCAGATGCGTCGCTTTTTATGGCACCACGCCCCCAGCCATACCCCCGTTCGAACGAATTGCCCTTTCGGTCGAAAATCGCTGTAAGTCATTGATTTTTCGTAGCGCTTTTTGCTGATCCGGTGTGTAAGGCCTTATCGGATAAGCAGATACGCAGGCCCGACCCGGATTCGACGACTACCGCGGGGAATAAACCACCCGAAACCCGATATCACTTCCCGAGTTATTGGGAAATAGTCTCCTGCGAAAACCGGAATTACACGAACCGATACTGCTATTCCAACTTCCACCTCGAAACACACGTTCCGCTCCCTCCGAAGGGCCGGTCGGATCCGTTTGAGCATCGGGAGTGAATTCCGCGTACCAGTCTCCACACCACTCATACACCCCACCGGCCATGTCGTACAGGTCAAATTCATTCGGGCGTTTCCGTGCAACGGGGTGGGATGATCCGTTGCTGGTATTGTAGTACCAGGCATAATAATGACTGGTGCTGTCTTTGAAGTAAGTGTTCCCCCAGTACAATGGAGTGGTGGTTCCCGCACGACAAGCATACTCCCACTCTGCTTCGGTAGGAAGCCGGTAGCCGTCGGCGTTGTACGTAACACGAAGGTTTTCAAGCCGAC
Organism: uncultured Fibrobacterota bacterium; assembly: GCA_964346405.1. Classification (GTDB taxonomy): domain Bacteria; phylum Fibrobacterota; class Chitinivibrionia; order Chitinivibrionales; family CAYFVL01; genus CAYFVL01. Next base: position 853 of record CAYFVL010000055.1, on the reverse strand, counting down.
AGCCTTTTCCCGGCGTGCCGGTAATCGCGTCGTAGGAGTAAACCGTATCGGGCATCCCAGCCTCCCTGCTTCGCGCATTGCAGAACAGCGCGGCGTCATACCAGTTTACAAAATAGGCGGGATACATGTCTCCGGAGCCGTATTCGGTCCAGTCGGGGCAGTTGAAATCCACGTATGTTTCGCTCATCAAGGAGAAATATCGAGACTGGGTCACTTCGGTCGTGTCGATATAGAAGTTCCTCGAAAATGTCACTTGCGGCTTAACCGGATCGTTTCCGTTGCGTCCCAGAAGAAACGACTCTCCGGCCGCTGGAATCAGTCGCATTCCCTGCACAAGTTGAGGGTCTACCACTGAAACGGTGCATCGCGCCGTATCCGACAGTATTTCTCGTTTGTCTTTGAGAACAACGGATACGATTCGGATTCCCGCACCCGAAAAAGAGAATACGCTCGTACTATCAAAAGAGGACTTCTCGAGCCCTTCGCAAGACCAGTAGTATTGGTCTATTTCGCGGTCGTCCTCGGCGCGCGCCCGAAGGCGAACATTATAGTTCTCGGTTACCGAAATATTGGAGGGACTAACTAACGCCTTGAAGGATTCCGGAGTCCGTGCTGTCGGGTTCACATCTTCTTGAGGGCCGCACAAGAGTAAAAAAGGGATCGCCGACACAGGTATATAATGTAGAAAAATGTTGCGCATGTCGCTCATACCTCCGAGAATTATAAGATGAATGGAACTGGAACCCGGAGGTCTAATATAAATTGGGCGCATTCGATGCATACTTATCGGGCGGAACACTAACCCAAGTTTCGCAACCAACTCACGGCATTCTGCGTAAGCTGTTGCACGATC
>CAYFVL010000054.1:0-24502 GCA_964346405.1 uncultured Fibrobacterota bacterium | reverse complement strand
TAATTAAGAATCAGGGTGCTTACAGATCAATCACCAGGAGGGTAATATCATCCTCGGGTTCCTCTTTTGTACCGCAGAATTCACGTTGTGTCGAAAGGATCGCCTCAAGACATTCGTCCGGTGTCTTATCAACAGTATCCAGCGCTACCTTTTCCAGACGGAATAGCTCAAACATCTCATCGCGAGAGCTCTTGGCTTCCGTCAGACCGTCGGTGTATAGCACCAGACGAAGCTTGCCCGGGTCGTAGTTTATACAGGCCTGTTCGAGCATCATGTCTGGAAAAACTCCGAGAAAAAGGCCGTCCGCCTTTATCATCTCGCACTTGCCGGTCTCCTTGTTGATAAAAATCATGGGACAATGACCGGCTGAATTGTAGCACATGGTATGATTCTCGGTATCGAGAACCGCGTAGAAAATGGTTACAAAATTATCAGTTTGTATTTCGGTGAGAAATGTTTCATTTATGGTCTCCAGCGTTTCCTGGGGCCCACTTTCTTTAGAGGCAAAAGTCTTGAGCAGAACCTTTACCATCGACATGATCAATGAAGAGGAGACACCATGTCCGGAGACATCGGCAACAACAATGCCGTATTTTGAGGGAGAAATCTGAAAAACATCGTAGTAGTCGCCTCCCACCGCTTCGGCGGGAATGTATGTCGCCGCGGCGCTCAGGACATCACTTAGCCCGATATCCTGCGGCAGCAACCCCTGCTGTATGCTTCGGGCGTGTTCCAGATCTTTGCGTATTCTGGATTGCGCCACCCGTAGATCATTGTTTACGATTTTGAGCTGCCCATTTGCGTTCTGAAGACCTGCATTGGCTTCTTCGAGAGCACTGAATATTCGGAAATTCTCAAGAATTATTCCGGCTTGATTCAGGATAGTTGTGAGGGTGGTGATATTTTCACCGGTAATCTCGGCTTTCTTCTCGGCGCGATCCATCCAGAAAACACCCTCGGCTTTGAAATTCGGGCATCGGACACAGTTCTCTCGCCGTTCATCTTCAGAAGTTTTCTTGGTGGAATCACCTGCGCCGGGCTCGCTCCAGCAGTACGGATTGAAACTCCCGTGCACGGAGCACGTGGTGTTGGTACAATCTCCTACTTCCCAACACTTGCGAGTAACTTTGCTGACAAAAGGAATTACCAGGTACGACTGAGACCGCAATTTCCGGGCAAAAACATCGAAATCCGAATCTGGGTTTTCAACGATGAAATGTCGGTTCAGGAATATGGCATCGGTAATCTCACCGCCGTCGAAGCCCAGTGGAATAGAAAACGACCGAATTGAGGCCTCATCGATACCGACCCAGGCTTTAGGCTCCAGGCGAAATTCATCGGCGTTTATGCCAAAAAGCACGATACGATCAAACTCGGTTATTTCTTGAATTCCGAGGAGGACTGTCTGGATTATCCGCTCAGGGTCTGTGCTGGAGTGCATGACCTTCGTCATCTCATTTATTAACGAAGTATCCATCAACTGAGACTTAAGCAGTTCATTCTGCCGTTTCAGCGTACGAATTTGCTCCTGCAGCAGATCGGACGGCGACAATTTAGTACCGGGTTTTCGCATTGGGGCCAAAATAATTGATTACCAATCGGTTTGCTCCGTTATCGGAGTTTGGGATCTCTCTCGCGCGGTATGACATAATTATAGTATTTTGCACTCGACTTGACTCGGAAATGTGTGTAGTAGCATTTTAGATATGTTTTTCACAAACCTGAACAATGTGTTTATTCACGGGAGACCGTCTCAATTTTACGGTAGCGTTTGGCTATTCCGCACAATCTGAACAGGGCCGCTGTTCAGATTGCTGTCGGCCGGCTTAACCCAAGTTTCGCAGTCGAAAACGAGCAGTATGCGTAAGATGTTGTGCGAGATTGACTTAGAAAAAGCGCAGGGGTATCCGGGGAGATACCTTGAGCATTTTTCTAAAATGAATCGCGCGCCGGCTTACGCAGAATGACGTGAGTTGATTGCGAAACTTGGGTTAACTTTGCTTTCCCTTTCGTGCAGAACAAGTTCGGGCAAATCCTTGGAGGAACCAGTGCAGATTAAAAAGAATAAGAAAGAACAGGAACTGGAGCAGGATCCGGTGCTCGACGGGTTGGCGAAATCCAAATCGTTTGTAGAGGAAAACAGAAATACCGTCATTGCAGGGATAGTTATTTTAGCCCTCCTGATTGTCGGGATCTGGGTTTTTCGTAGCTTTCGAGAATCGGCGATTCGAGAGGCACAGGCTGATTTCGGTGAAGCAATGATAAAATATGAAACGAGAAACATCACAGGAGCGATAGAGGGATTCAATCAGGTGCTCGATGCTCACGAGGGAACACCTTTCGGTGCATATGCCGCCTACATGCTTGGATCCATCTATATGCAGCAGGAAAACTGGGACCAGGCAATCGGATACCTGGAGACTGCGGCCTCCAAGAAAAGAGGTACCGGATTCGTGCCGGGAGAGGCATTGGAGAATATCGCGGTAGCATACGAATACAAGGGAGACCGGGAATCAGCCCTGGAATACTACCGGAGGGCACTTCAGGACCCGCAGATGGATTATAGGTATCCCTCAATTCGGTGGAAAATGGCTCTCCTGAATCGTGAGCTAGGCCGCAACGATCAGGCGATTGAACTCTCTCAAGAGGTAGTTGAGGCGGATACACTGGCGGGCGAATACAAGCAGAAAGCTGAACAGTTGCTGGCGGAAATGTCGGTTCTGTAGTTTGATCTTACTTGGATTAGTCCCAGTTTCGCAGTCGAGAACGATATGTTTTTCTGCAAAGGTCTGTGAAACAATGCAGATCTTTGCGAAATGCTTTCCAGTCGGCACGGTATGATGAAAAAACCGCGACCCAGCATCACTGATGCACTCATCGAAATCTCTCATGCACAGAGTTCCGGAACCAACCTTCTCTCTATCTTAAGCCTGATCAAGGATGTTGCGGTCAGGTTAATGGATGCCGAACGAGCCTCCATTTTCCTCATCGACAGCCAACAAGATGAGCTTTGGACTCTCATTGCCGACGGTGCCGATATGATTCGCATTCCGCGCGGCAAGGGAATAGTTGGCGAAGTGATTGACACAAACTCTCCTGTCACCGTTTCCGATACCTCAAAGGATAGCCGGTTTTTCCCGGACATCGACCGAAAGACAGGTTTTACGACAAGAAGCATTCTCTGCGTTCCCCTGCGAAATCGTTCCGGGACGGCTCTCGGGGCAGTCGAGGTTCTGAACAAAAGCAATGGTTTGTTCGAATCCGAGGATGAGCGATTCCTCGAGGTTTTGGGTACGCAGGCCGGATGGGCAATCGAGAATGTGGAAATGTACGAAGACATTCAGCAGAATCTCTCACAGCTTCATCTTCTGCTGGATCTTCAGGACCGTGTCAATATGTCCATGCGGATGGACCAGGTTTTTTCGGTTTTCCTGTCAAAACTGCTTCCGGTGATCGACGGTACCGCGGGGATTATTCGGATCGGATCACTGGACGAAAGGCCGACCTATTTTGGGTACACTCCCGAAGACGGCCTTATCTGCAGAGAAACGGATCAGATTGAGTCCGTCGGCAGGCTTCCTTTGCGGCATTTGTTGCAGGACATCGAGCAAAACCGCGGCTGTGTGCCCAATCAGACCTTTTTTCAAGCCGAAGATCTTGTATACGCCGAGTTATTGAGAGGAAAAACCTCTTTGGGCTTCCTTGCCGTTCGGCTTAATCTGGAACGCAAAAGACTGTTTAACGAACGTCCGCTGGAATACGTGAAAGTGATCGCGGGACAAACCGTCTCATTTTTGGAAAAAAAGAAAGCGCTCGATCTGCAAAAGCGAAATGAAAAACAGGCGCTACTCGGCTCTATGCTTTCTCGAGTGGTGCATGACATGAAAAACCCACTGAGCGGCATAAGCGGGTATGCACAACTCATCAGGCGAAAGACCCGGGACGACCGACTCAAATCGCACTGTGACACTATCCTGGAGGCCCTCGGGACTCTGGATAAAATGAATGGAGACCTGCTCACCTACGTGAGGGGTGAAAAACCGGCTTTGGAGCGCTCTGAAGTGGCCATTTTCGGACTTCTGAGCAAACTCATCGAGTCCACCGGCGAAAGCGATCGAATTGCAGGCATTACCATAGAGTTGAGCGGGGAATCGGAAGCGTTGGTCTGGGGGGATAGAGATCGTTTATCCCGCGTATTCACAAATCTGCTTTCCAATGCTCGGGAAGCTATGCCCAAAGGTGGGACAATCACCATTTGGGTCGAGCAAAAGAGCCCCGTCGTACAGATCCGGATACAAGATTCGGGGCCGGGCATCCCCGGACACTTGCGGAAGCGTATTTTTGATCCATTCGTATCTCACGGAAAGACGAACGGCACCGGTCTGGGCCTCGCCATAGCGAAAAGCATTGTCGAGGAACACGGTGGAGATATATCCCTGCACGGCAGGGCGGGTAACGGAACTATTTTCAGAGTAGTACTTCCCAGGCACCTAGAGGAGGAAAACGAAACATGAGGGTCCTGATTCTGGATGAATCGAGAAAACGCTTGCGCCGGCTGCAAGAAATTTTGTCGTCCAAGCGACATGAAGTCAACAAGTGTGAAAATACAAACGATTTCATGCGTTTAATCAATGAAGAAAAGCCGGACCGACTCTTGCTCGATATGGAGTCTTGGATTCGGGGTAGAATGATTTACTCCTATTTCCGTTTCCACCGGAAACTTGAAGGTTTGCCAATTTTATTCTATAATGCTCCTGAGAGCTTCGTTGCTCTGGGAGGTCGCCGGCGCCACGATTTGGATCGCGTGTTGTACAAACCTGCGGATACCGATGCTATTGTGGAAGCGGTGCTGGAAACCCAATAATCTAGCTTAGAGGGTATAGACCACTGGCTTTGGGGGTTTCCTGAGAGAATCGGTGTGCAAAACAGACACTTCATCGGTCGAAAAAACCGCGGGAGACGCAACTGTTTTGTTCGCCGTAGCTCAACACTGGTGAACGTGAATACCGGGCGTTCCCCCGAAGACTCACCGTAAGCACCCTCCGTGAGAGGCATTCCGGACCATCGACGCGGGCAACAAAGTGTATGGAGTAGCACCGTGGCCAAACAGTCCACGAAAACACTTGTTTTTGCAGACGCCGATAACGGAGGGATAATCCACGTTGCCAACATCAAAGGCGGCGTCGGCAAATCTACCGTAGCGACGAACCTTGCGGCGGGCCTATGCCGCAGAGGGCCAACTCTGGTCATCGATCTCGATGTTCAGGGGAGCGCTACGCATGCACTAGGCAAAGACCCGGGCGACTACACTCAGTCCTCATGGGAGCTTTTCAGAACCAGGTTTGCGCCATCATCGGCCAATTCTGAACGATCCTCGTTCTCCCCTTCCTCGGTTTTCCGAAAAATCGAACAGTTTGTTCTGCCTCAAATTGTAGGGAAAGGGGAGGTCACCTCCGTAACCGTTCGAATTAAACCGTCACTCGACCTCGTCCCCGCCGGGACGGGCTTGTTTAAACAGGTGAATTTTTTTGCCCTGCAAAACTTCATCTATAATCTTCAGTTATGCCGAGGATACTACAAATACGTCGTTCTGGATACTCCTTCCGTCTGGAATACCCTCACCCGCTCGCTCTTCTCTTTCAGCGATTTGAATCTGATTCCGGTCACTTTGAATGCGCTTTCAACCAAGAGTTTGCGGCATTATTTGTTGAATGTTCGAAAGCTTGCCCAGGAGGATCCACGGGTACGAATTCGTATCGTCAAGAACGAAGTGTACGGAAAACAAAACTCCAAAGTGGTAGGTAAGATTCGCACAATGAACGAAAACCGCCGCTTTCTGGAATCACTGTGTGAACAGGTCGCCATCCATAGCGAAACCGGCGTCACCGTCCTCCCGCAGTCGGTTATGTTTGATCTCGAAATACCGGAATCGGCTTCTGTTCGAGATGCGCAAGACGCCGGCATGCCGGTCCATGAACTTCATCGTCAGTCGGCCGCGGGAAAAGCTTTTGAAGAACTGAGTCGTCGTGTGCAATACGTGCTCAACAATCCGGTAGTTCAGGGAACCACCGGCACTCAACACGCTCGTCATAACGGGAAGATTATTCATTCGATCGCCAAGGTGCTCGCGGCAGCCGGATTGGCGGCCATGTTCTTCACTGAGGCCCCAATTCAACACCCGACAACACGTCGGCCAATAGCTCCACAGGAGCTTATCGCGTCCGAAGAAAATGTGCTGGAACTCAATTTCGACAGTGGGCAATCGTTATATCGAGTCGCCAAACACGGGATTTCTCATTTCCGCGCCATGGTGCCCTCATTCGCCGACGTCAGTGCTTATGCCGCGGAGATAGTTGATATACACAACAAGACAAGGACCAAAGAAACCCCGAAGCTCAGTGTTGTAAAACCTATTCCGGAGGGTACCACGATACGGATTTTCCCTCCCTCGGCCATAAAAAATCGACACCAGGAACGACTGGTCCCGGTGTATCGATATTTTTGCAAAATTGTCGACGACAACTTCGCATATATCACCGGAGACTGGTGTGAACGAGGAACCGGCGGAGGTACTCCTCACTACGGAATAGACGTAGCGGCAAATCTGGGCACAAAAATCCTGGCTCCCATTGACGGCACGGTCGTACTTCAGACAAGTTCGACGGCCGGGCGAAGTCTTGGGATCGTTGATGATAAGACGCTCATATTCTTCTCCCACATGGATCGACGATTCTTTAAAACGGGTGACTTGATCAAAAAAGGCCAGGCGGTTGGGACTGTCGGCATGACGGGTCGAACCAGCGGTCCTCATGTTCACGTAGGCTACGGTGTCCGAATTCTGGACAGGGGTGGGATTCGCTTCGGTGATCACCGCTACCGTCTTACCGACCCAAAACTTTTCTTCTATCGTGAACACTTCATCAAGGGTGTCGGAGAATAAATACAAAATGACCGTTTTCTACTTCAGCTCAACCGGAAATTGCTTGTATTTGGGCAAAAAAATTGGCGGCACTTTGGCCTCAATCCCACGAGCAATGATGAAAGGCCAACTCCGATTCACGGATGATGTAATCGGAATCGTTTGCCCGTGTTACTACTTCGGGATACCACGACCCGTTGAAAGGTTTCTCCGTGCCGCAGCTTTTCGATGCGACTATGCATTCGGAATCGTTTCCTATGGAAATTTCTCTGGAGGAGCAGCGCATCAACTGTGGAAGAAAGCAAAAAAGAACGGGTTAGAGCTTTCGTACGTCACCGACATCCTCATGGTAGATAACTATGTGCCTCTATTCGACATGAAAGAACAATTGGGCAAACTGCCGGAGAAAAACGTTGAAAAAAACCTTGCGGAAATCGTTTCCGACCTGTCAAACCGCAGAGAATATAGAAAACAGTCCGGCCTTCTGAGCAAACTCATGACCCCACCAGCCCAAATCTTCTATCGTTTCAGGCTCCGAAATGCCGATCTTAGATTTTCGATTGAAGATAGCTGTAACAACTGCCGAATATGTGAGAAGGTATGCCCGGTACAAAACATCACCGTGACCAATGGCCCCGAATTCCGTCACAAATGCGAAGAATGCCTCGGATGTACCCATAACTGTCCCCAAAATGCCATTCGCGTTCGCGGTGAAAAGAGCCGTGACCGATTCGTCAATGAACATGTCCGCACCGGCGAACTATTTCTGAATTCAGAAAAGGACTGACCCGTCCTCGAGGTTCTCGGCTGTCAAAATCGGGCTAAATTGGAGTGCTGCCGGCCTTTGATCCGAAACCTGGGCTAGGACCCCTCACCCAGGAGTTCCCGGGCATGCCTGCGTGAGGTTTCGCTGTCCGCACCCAGCATTCGGGCAATTTCGCTCACACGCTCTTCCCCGGTAAGATGTCGAATCCGCGTCACGGTTCGGTTCCCCTCAAGCTCCTTGCGGACCAGAACGTGTTGGTCGGCCCGGGATGCTATCTGGTGGAGGTGAGAGATACAGAGAACCTGGTGCGATTTACTGAGATCTTTCATTGACTGGGCCACATTGCGCGCCAACATCCCCCCAATCCCCGTGTCGATTTCATCAAAAATCAATACCGGAATCTCATCACGATCGGCCAGAACCGATTTGATCGCAAGCATGATCCGGGAGATTTCTCCGCCGGAAGCAATTCGTGCCAGCGGAAGAAACGGTTCTCCAGGATTTGTCCGCACCTGAAACGAGATTTCATCGAGACCATGCGGTCCGGGGTTATCCCTTTCCCTGAATTCCGTATTCCAACCATTGTCGGCGAAACCCAACTGTCCCATTTGGGCGGCGACTTCGCGATCAAACTCTTTCGATGCATTCTTACGGGCGCTTCGAAGCTCATGACCTGAAGAGAAACATGCCTTTTCCGCTTCTTTTTTGTGCCGCTCTAAAACCATTCTGTCCGAGTCAACGTTCGCCAAATCCTGCAATTCGATTTTGACCTGCTCCAGGACATCGACAAGTTCATCGGAAGAACAGTTGTACTTTTTCTTCAGTCGCTGGATTTTGGCAAGGCGGTCGTTTATGGCGTCAAGTCCATCTGTTTCACTTCGATCACCACTCTCATGATCCAGATAGGCTCCACAATAGCCTGAAAGTTCAGAGAAATAGGTTTGCGCCGAACCAAGATCTCTGATCCAGGGCTCCGCCGAGGAATCGAGGCGGTGCAACGATTCCAACTCCTTGTGTATCATTGAGAGAATACGGTCGAGAGCGGGCCCATCACCCTCGTCGTTCTCCAGAAGCGCGGAAATCCGGGTAACAGAGGCAATACGCTCGCTGACCGACGACAGCTTGCGATATTTCTCGGAGAGTGTTTCCTCTTCGCCCTTCCTGGGAGCCAATTTCCCAAGTTCATCAAGCTGAAACTCCAGAAGATCTCTACGCCGTTTCAAATCGGCCATTCGACGTTCGTGTTCCTCAAGCGCCTGAAATGCTGTCTGCAAATCCCGATATGCGGCTTCATAGCGTTCGAGTCGCTCCGGGACTCCTTCCAGGCGATCGACAATAGCTCTTGCCGCCTCGTTTCTAAGAAGCGATTGATGCTCATGCTGTCCGTGAAAATCGATAAGGTGTTCGCCAAGAACCCGCAATGTAGCCAAAGGGACGGGTATCTGGTTGATATACACCCGTCCCCGTCCCCGACGAGAAAACGTCCGACGAACGATAATCATGCCATCATCGGGCTCGATTTCGTTTTGAGCAAACACGGAGGCCAATCCCGGGGGCGGATCTTTTATCTCGAACGTTCCAGTGACTTCTCCGTCCGAAGCCCCGCTTCGCAATATGTCACTGCCGGCCCTATCACCGAGCAGCAAACCGACCGCTCCGGCCAGGATGGATTTTCCGGCACCGGTTTCTCCAGTGACGACCACGAATCCGTCATCCAATTCTATGGATAGATGATCAATAAGAGCCAGGTTGCGGATTCGAAGTTCGCGTATCATTCCCGACGCAGTCTCCAGCGTTTGTAGTCGATTCCCCAGTTAAGTTTCGTGCGGAGCAACTGAAAATACGAGCTTTCGGCCAACTGTATCAGATTGGCTTCATCCCCCTCATAGGAGACAGTAATCTCATCCTTGTACTCGAGAGTGACCGTATCAAGGCCGTCGGCGCTAAGAACAAGTTCGGGCTCTTCCTGGTTAATTACCAGTTTCACCGGGAGTTCCGATGAGACAACTATAGGTCGTTCGGTGAGCGAATGGGGACAGATAGGAGTTATCAGAAATGCCCGCAACCCGGGTTCCACCAACGGCCCACCGGCTGCCAGAGAATAAGCGGTCGACCCGTTTGGCGTCGCGACAATAATCCCGTCCGCCTGAAAATCTGAAATGAAACTCTCTCCATACCAGGCAGAAATCAAAGCCATCTGAGGCTTGTGCATCCGATTTATAAAAAAATCATTCAACGCATTGAAAACCCGGATACACTCCCCGTTCCGGACCAGTGAAGCCTTTATTACCATACGACTGATTGTGGAATAATCTCCGTTTACAATCCTTGTAAGGTTTTTTTCGAGATCATCGACCCCTATATCGGTGAGAAACCCAAGTCCCCCTAGATTCACCCCCACCATGGGCTTACGCGTGAATCGTGACATATGCGCCGCGGCAAGAAAAGTCCCGTCTCCCCCAACTGCAATCAATGCATCGCTTGCTTTGATCAGCAACTCCTCGTGTTCCGCGCATCCGGCTTTCTCCGGCACATATGGCTTCAGGCGTGGATGAAAAACGACATCGACACCCCGTGAACTGGTCCACATGTGAATGCGATGCAAAACATCTTTGACTCGTTCGGAATGCTTGAAAGCGACAACACCGAACGAGCGAACCGGACTACCGCTATTTGCGCCATTTGGCAACATATACTACGTCCTGTACGTGGAAATTTTGGCGATCATATCGTTGAACGAAGGCCACCGCTCCAATATACTTTTGTCCTCCACCATCGTTTTGCCCGCGCATCGAAAACCAGCAACGGCACAGGCACCGGCAATAGGGGCGGGAAGCACATCCGTGATATCGAAACCATCAAACTGTTTGGCACCGTCGACGACAATACCATCGGGCATTTCTCCGTATCGAGCCCCCAATATGCGCACGACCGACAACAAAGCTTGCATCCGATCCGGGAAATCGCATCGTAATTCCTCAAGCCGCCGAAAAACCGACTGCCCTTTTGCAAAGCAGGAAAGCACGACCATGGGCACTATCTGCTCTCGAAACTGCCAAAACGGTACGCATTCGGTTTTTCTCCCCACGACATCGAAAAGCTGAGGTTGCACGATTCCTTTCACTCCAAAGGAGGTGGAGCCCTCTTCCTGAATCCCGGGACGGCATCCCATTTTTCGCATGAGACTCAAGGTAGGAAGCGCCCATGAATCGACCGGTGCATTCTCAATAAGGAGTGTCCCCTTCTGCACCAGGGATTTTGCCAGCAGCAGAATGGAGGCCAGCACATCGTCACCCGGCAACGAGATCTCTACCGGTTTGTCGGATTTCGAGGAGAAATCTCCAGTTACCCGAAACGCCTGTTTCGATTCACCTTTTTTCTTCTGCGCAAACATTCGCATTCGCCGCACCAGAGGGTCTTCCTCCCGATGCACATTCGCACTCCGTATTTCAATAGAGAGGCCAAAAGTGGGCAGCACATACCTGAGAGGAGTAATGACTACATAATCGGTGTCGAATTCAACACGATGCCCCTGCCCGACCGCCAAACCCAAATAGGCGTGAAGGTCATTTTGGGCAACAGAGAGATCACCGACTGGAAAGGGAGCCACCTGCTTGAGATAAAGCGCTCGAGCATTATCCAGTTCCTTGTTCTCGATTACTCCCCCGAGTCGTTTTGCGGTACTGTTCCAGAAATCTACGCGGCTTTCCGGTAGCCCTTCCATAGCAATCGGCACCTTGGCTCCAAGGAGGAGAAAAATGGTGAAATCCGCATGAGGAAGATCCGGATAGGGAAGAAATACCAACGAATCGTCTTCGGCATCGCCGGGGGTAATTGAAAGCGAACCGTCGTCCCTTTTCTCCCATGCGATTCGCCGTCCCATTCCTTCAATCCAACCCCACCACTGAGGGTTATCGGGAAATGTCGCAAATCGTACGGAAATTTTCCTGGCAACTGCCAAAGCCAGGACGGTAAAAGCGGCTTCAGGACTGGGTGGAAGGACAACCTTGCCTTGTATGGATTTAGCTTTTCGAATCTCCAGCACGATTTTCTCAATCCTTTCATGCGGAAAGGGCTAATAGCCCGAAACACTCACGGTTAACCCAAGTCGGTAAAGCCGGATGCCTCATCCCGTCCCGCCTGGCGTGAGGAGGACAAAGTGCGTAGGTTTGTCAGACAAAGAGCCCGAAAAACCGGAATCCGTACCAACGTCATGCCGAGTAAACCGGCAAAGCCGGAAATCAGGCATTGACCGGAACTAACGATAAATTGCCAAAGTATGCTACACTATTGACCGGACCAGTCAGTGTAGCCCTCCTACTCCGCTTCCCTTCTGTTCAGCAGGTAGAGCACCTCTCCTTTTTTTGTAAGGGGGATAACGTGATCACGGTAGAAGCCAATGACAACTTTGGGATCCACAACGTGCCGGACCCGGGAATCGGCTTTGGCCTGAAGCCGGCATACCTTTTCGCTCACTCGGTTGAGGATGGCGGATTCGACATCCAGCCGGGTCAGGCGATCCATAAGTGCGTGCGAATCACCTCGTCGGATCAATTTGCGGTACAAATCCGGAAATTGCCGAAATTTGCTTTCCGAAACGTACAATGCTCCGAAATGAACCCGTCGGGAAATCGCCTGTAGTGCGTAGACGTCGTGCTCGACACTCGAACCATACTGAGCATCGTCCCCTTCACGGCACAACCACGGAAGCAGTTCACCGTAGGCGGCACGGACATCTCCCGTAACATTTACGATATCATAGTTGGGAATATGCAGCGGATTCTCGGGGAGGCTCACTTCACGCCGCGGTGCCGGGAGATCGCGATTGAACGGTCGTTCCTCGGGTACAAGAAACCGCCCGAATGCGGCATCCATTTTTTCCTGATACAGCAGCCGTACGTCAAAAAGAGATTGATCGTCGGCTCCCTCAAACCCGCTGCGTCCCCCCGCATACACCGCCGGATTGAGTGCGAATTGAGCACGGTCGACCAATTTGTGTATTATGGTCTCCTCAAGTCCTTCAAGGTGAGATGCTATCAGGGTCAAATCCGGCTCAATCATATTTCAGCCCACCAGTGGCCTTCCGTAAATCCGCAACGGCAACGTGAAGCCGCTCAACCATTGTATCCACATCCTCCAGGTTTTGTTCCACAATTCCAACCAACCGGCTTCCCACAATTGCCCCGTCAGCCCCAGCGGCTTTTACCTGTGCGAGGTGCTCGGGTTCTGAAAGGCCAAACCCCACACACAAGGGCAGATCGGTTTTTGGTCGAATTCGTGCAAGCGTCGGACCCACCCCTTCGCCAAGTTCACCGCCCACGCCGGTGACTCCCAACCGACTAACCACGTACACGAAACCGGTCGTACGGGAACAGATATACTCGATCCGATCGTCCGGCGTAAGCTCCGACACTATGAACACACTCCTCAGTCCGCTTTGATCAAGAGCAGACAGAAGCTCGTCGCCCTCTTCGGGCGGCATGTCCGCGACCAGGATACTATCGATTCCCGCATCGGACGCACGTGAACAGAAGGAACCGTAACCCATGCGCCGAGCCGTATTGGCATACATGAGCACGCCGAAAGGAATCTCAGTGGTTTTTCTAAGTGAGTACACGAGATCGAAAAAGCTCTGCGGGGAGATTCCGGAAGCTATCGCCCGTTGAGCACCCCGCTGGTTCACCGGGCCGTCGGCCATTGGATCGGAAAAGGGATAGCCGATCTCAAGCACGTCCGCTCCCGCATCTATGTAAGTACGAAATACCCGTTCACTGATCCCCACATCAGGATCCCCCGCAACCGCAAACGGAATGAATGCGATTCGGTCGTCCCGACGAGCACTGGAAAAAGCCTCTTCGTATCTGTTCATATTTCCATTCCGATATATTCCGCAACCTGATGAATGTCTTTGTCGCCCCGTCCTGATAAATTAACGACGAGGATAGAATCAGTCGGCAGTTCGGGCGCACGTTTGAGCGCGTAGGCCACGGCGTGCGATGACTCCAGTGCCGGAATAATCCCTTCGTATTTACAGAGCATTTTGAAGGCATCCAGAGCCTCTTCATCGGTTGCATACGTATACTCGGCTCTACCGGAATCCCGCAACCAGGCGTGCTCCGGACCGACTCCGCTATAATCCAGCCCCGCCGAAACCGAGTGAGTCTGGGCGATCTGGCCGTCGTCGTGCTGAAGGATATAAGAATAATACCCCTGCAGAATTCCTTTGCCTGCACGAGGCGACTCGGTCAAACGGACCGCATGTTTGTCGGTATCGAGACCTAGCCCACCGGCTTCCACGCCCACGAGACGCACCTCGTCATCTTTCACAAAAGGTGAAAATATACCGATCGAATTCGATCCGCCGCCGACGCAAGCCACTACCTCGTCGGGAAGACGTCCGGTTGCGCGAAGTACTTGACGTCGTGCTTCTTTGCCGATCACAGATTGAAATTCTTTGACTATTTTCGGATACGGATGCGGCCCCAGAGCCGATCCCATTACAAAATGGGTATTCCGGACCGTTTTAGTCCAATCACGCAGAGCTTCATTAACCGCATCCTTGAGCGTACGACTACCACTCTCAACCGGTACGACGCGTGCTCCAAGCAGTTTCATTCGAAAAACATTCGGCCGCTGTCGTTCTATATCGACAGTCCCCATGTAAACGTCACAGGTGAGTCCGAGTAATGCAGCAGCCGTCGCTGTGGCCACGCCATGTTGCCCCGCTCCGGTTTCGGCAACGACACGCTCCTTGCCCATACGTTTGGCAAGAAGCACCTGTCCGAGCGAATTTGTGATCTTGTGAGCACCGGTATGGTTGAGATCTTCCCGTTTCAGAAAAATACGAGCCCCACCCAGCGTTCGGCTCAGTCTTTTGGCTTCGTAAAGTGCGGTCGGCCTGCCGCTATAATCCCGCAGAAAATCTTCGAACTCTCTTTTGAATTCCTTGTCGCGCCGAGCTTCCCCGTACTCTCGTTCCAGTTCACGAAGCGCAGGCATCAGGGTTTCGGGGGCATACTGCCCCCCGAACTCTCCGTAATATCCGTTCTTTTTATTTACAGAAGTCAAATTTACTCCAGCATTGCCCGATAGTGGCGGCATACAGACAATTTACCGCACTAGTTTACAAACACGGTCACTCCGAAAACCCTGTTCCAAAGAGTCCTCACCAAACGACCACAGAACGACGCTGGGACGACCAATGAGATCGCTTTCCACAACCGGGCCGAAGTGACGAGAATCAAACCCGCTCTCCCAGTCGTCCGCTATGAGGAAAACCGCGTTGTCCACGACCACGAAACCGGGGATAGCATGACCGTTTTCCTCTAATTCCAACCGCAAATCCACGCTCTTCTCCGGCATTTGGCTTCGGAGGTATTCCCGAAGCCTGTCCCAGAAAAACCAGTCGCTGAAATGCTCCGGCGGTACCGAATCCAGGCTTCCGTTGTAGAGCGAGAAATTCTCAATAATATAATCGCCGGCCAGTTTGCCTTCTATATACAGGCGTGGCCGAAAACTGTAGTCATTATCCGGTTTCTGCCGACGCAGAAGCGAAGAGGCGAAAGCCATGTCCCGCAGAGTCAGTTCTCCGAAAGAAACGGTATCTCCCTTCTCGGGTAGCACGAAGGGAATCAAATTATCACGAGGTGAATACTGAGCAGGTAGAACTTCCGGTTTGCGCGTACCGGCATGACCATCCCACACCTTCCCATTGACATGTAGAATCCCGTCGGAGACCTCGACCGTATCTCCCGCGAACGCGACCGCACGAAGGCAGCCCCGTCCCTGGGGAAAGGAATGATGACGAAAAATAAACGGTGAGCCAATCGGAGCGGTTTTCGCCTCAGGCAATTGGGTCGAAAACTGTTTCATCACGAGCACTCGATCTCCCGGAAGAAGTGCCGGACTCATTTGATCGGTTCTGATCACTCCGGTTTCGAGAAAAGTTACTCGCAGGAATGCGCCGATCAAGAAAACCAATACCAGCATCCGCAGGGCTCGGTACAAAGCGACACGGGAATCAATTGGCCGATTGGTGATTTCTTTGGATTCATCCATAGGATACTACCGCCGAGAAAGAACGGCAAGAAACGCTTCCTGTGGAATCGATATATTTCCCACCTGTTTCATCCGCTTCTTTCCCTCTTTCTGTTTTTCCAACAGTTTCCGTTTTCTGCTGATATCGCCGCCATAGCATTTGGAGGTGACGTCCTTACGATATGCTTTCACCGTTGTTCGTGCGATAGCGCGAGTACCTATCATCGCCTGAATGGCAATTTCGTACATCTGCCGCGGAATGAGCTCTTTGAGTTTGGATGTGATCATTTGTCCGTATCCATATGATTTTTCGCGGTGCACGATAGCGGAAAACGCATCAACCGGGTCCCCGTTAATAAGTATATCGATTTTGACCAGGTCCTCTTTCTGATATCCACTGAACTCATAGTCCATGGAAGCATATCCCCGTGAACAACTCTTCAGCATATCGAAAAAGTCAACAATTAACTCGGAAAGCGGGATTTTATAGTTCAGACACACACGCGTGGTCTCGAGGTATTCCATGTTTCCAAGTCTTCCCCGTTTTTCCTCGCACAGTTTCATGATGCTTCCGACATGGTCGGTCGGGGTGATTATCTGAACTTTTGAAATTGGCTCGCGAATTTCCAGGTACTGATTGGCATTGGGCAGTTTCGCCGGTGAATGAATCTGGTATTCTTGCTCATCCTTCCCAACGATTTCGTAGACAACATTCGGAACGGTCGTGATAATATCGACTCCGAATTCTCGCAATAACCGCTCTTGTGCCACTTCCATGTGAAGCAGTCCAAGAAAACCGGCACGAAACCCGAACCCAAGGGCCGAAGAAGTCTCGGGTTCATAGGTGATGGAATCGTCATTGAGTTTGAGTTTCTGCAATGCAGTTCTCAAATCTTCATAGTCTCCCTTATCCACCGGATACAAACCGCTGAAAACCATCGGTTTCACTTCGCGATATCCCGGCACAGGCTTGGAAGTGGGATTACGTGTGGTGGTAATTGTGTCACCGATATTGATATCCGACAAGGTCCTTATGTTCCCAATAATATATCCGACCTCCCCGTTTCGAAGCACGGAGGTTTTCTCACGTCCGAGCTTGAAATATCCCACCTCGTCGACTTCGTATTCTCCCCTGGTATTGAAAAACCTCACTTTGTCGCCGGGTCTCAGTTCTCCTTCGAACACCCTGGCATACGCAACCGCGCCTCGATAAGAATCGAATTTCGAATCGAATATGAGTGCTTTCAAAGGAGCTTCGTTTTCACCTGCCGGGGGCGGCACGTCCCGGATAACCTTTTCAAGAATTTCCGGGACTCCTTCGCCACTCTTTGCGCTGCAGGCCAGAATCTCATCCTCGGATACCCCAAGAAGGTCGGCAATGTTCTTGCCCACTTCGGCGGGACGAGCGGAAGGAAGGTCTATCTTGTTGAGTACGGGGATGATATGTAGATCGGCCTCGAGGGCAAGATAGACGTTGGTCAAGGTCTGCGCCTCAATCCCCTGTGTGGCGTCGACCACCAACAAAGCGCCTTCGCATGCCGCGAGTGATCGCGATACCTCGTACGAAAAATCGACATGCCCCGGCGTATCGATCAAATTGAGCACATATGAATTTCCATCCCAAGCCTCGTAATTCATCCGAATGGGATGAGACTTGATAGTTATACCACGTTCCCGTTCCAAATCCATATCGTCGAGCATCTGCTCCAACATTTTGTTCTTCTCAACAGTGTGGGTGACTTCCAGAAAACGGTCCGCCAGAGTCGATTTCCCGTGGTCTATGTGAGCAATTATGCAGAAATTTCGGAAATTATTACTATTCATTCATTACCCTCGAAACGGCTTATTACGCCGAATCATGCTCCCTGAACCAGATTTCGAGCCAACTCACGGCATTCTTTTCTCCGCCTGTGCGAAGGAGCACCAGAAAATACAAAACCACCGAGCACGCGTGGGAACAAATCCGAGGGTTGCCCCGATAATCATTGAACGAAAGCACTTGCGTCTCAGACAACCGTTCCCTCAGTCGATCCTCCCAGTCAGGCCCAGGAGTATGCAAAATTCAGTTCCCAAACCTGAACTGAACGAATCGCGGCGAAACTTCGATTACAGTCCTCTGTACTCGATCCGCGAGACCAAGTCCAATGCAAACGAAGACAGCGAGGGATCACGCGCGCCCATAGAGATCACAACGGTGCCTTTCCCGACTTCGTCTGCAACGGTTTCGGCAACTTCGACACGATCCTCTGGAGCGTAACTCTCGATTCCATTTGCCGCTATGGCGTTCGCCAGATCTTGAGAACAGATATCCTTTACCGCACTCCCGCCGGCGTAGTAGATCGGCAAAATGTACAACAAATCACCCGCGCACAGAGCATTCGAGAATGTCGAAACAAGTTCGTCGAACATGAATCGTGTCGGGCCATATCCATGTGGCTGGAAAACCGCAACAATCCGCTCCCCCAAGGTTCGTGCGGCCCCCAAGACAGCACGAATCTTATCCGGATTATGGGCGAAATCATCGACAACCGGTATTCCGCCGGCAGTATAAGTAACGTCAAATCTCCTCGCGATACCGGAATACGCGCGAGCCGCGGCCTGGATTCTGCCTGGATCTCTTACGAACATTCGGGCAACCAGAACCGATGCAAGAAGGTTTAGAGCCATGTACCGCCCGGGATACGATACCCGATATTCAACCCCATCAAATACAACCCCGGCCGAAGACTGATCGATTACCGGCTGCGCCGGATAGTCACATGCTTTCTCCAGTCCAAACGTTTTAGCCCCGGGTAGCGCGCTCAATTGCTCATAATCGGCATTTACCAGCAGATGAGAACTGCTTAAAGCAAATGTCTCAAAGAGCTTGATTAACTCGGAAACCGGTTTGTGATCTTTCGATATATTCAGGATCAAACCCACCTGTGAGACATATTTGACCAGGCTCCCATCGCTCTCATCGGCTTCGATTACCAGAATATCCGAGGCTCCGTGATAAGCATTGCCTATCAGCCCCTCGCGTTTCAACTCCCGCGATTCGGCACCGCATATGAACGATGCATCCACTCCGCTCGTCCTGAGCAGATGAAAAATCAAAGAAGTTACCGTTGATTTTCCGCTGGTTCCCGCAACGGCTATAGTTTGCGCCGAATTCGATATCGCAGCCAGGACATCGGACCTGTGATAGACCGGTATACCCAACCGTGCGGCAGCGGCGATATCCGGATTGTCGTTCTCCACTGCCGTTGAAACAACTACACCCTCAACGCCTTTCCCTACTCCGGAGCCGTCTTGTGGATACATTTCACAACCAATAGTACCAAGTCCTTTTCGGATGTACTCTCGATCGGGCGAGTTGAGCGCGCGATCCGATCCGCCAACCCTCACTCCGGCCCATCGACAATACTGAGCCAGACTGCTCATACCACTGCCGAGGATACCCGTGAAATGGAGTCGTTTCCGTACAGCACCATCAATCAATAATGACAATCATACCCTCCCATACCAAATCGAAGAGGTGAAGGACATCGTCGTTCTTCATGCAAACACATCCGTGAGAAAATGGCCTCCCGATTGCATCTTCCCGGTTAGTACCGTGTATATAAATGTAACGATCGTACGAATCGATTTCGGGCCCGACATTAGTGCCCGGTTCCAGTCCACGCAATCTTACAATACGGGTGAGGATCATGTTCTCCGTGTTCTCACCGGGCTGCCGAATCTTTCCCGTACTGATACGATCGCGGAAGATCGTATATTTCGGCGAACCGGCACCGATTTTTGCTGCCACGGCATGGATTCCGGTCGGAGTCTGAAATGAGTTCACCCGGTTACCTCTTCCTCGGGCCGAGGTAGACACGGGGAACCGCAACAGTATGTTCTCATTACGAAACACCAATAGCTCCTGATGGTCTATTGATATGAAAAGGTATTCCTCCGGGATTTTACCGACTTGAGTTATCAATCGTTCCCGGTACTTTCTGATAGCTTTGTATTTTTGAGACATAGGAAAAAACCGGCCGTCGAGTTTCTTGTTAATACGAATCTACCCGAATTACGAGCAAATATGCTGATATGAGCCCACAATGCAGATTAACCCGACTTCGACAATCGACTCACGGTCCTCCAGCCGGGCGGGACTTAACCCAGGTTTCGCAATCGACTCACGGCATTCTGCGTAAGCTGTTGCACGATCTTGACTTAGAAAAATGCTCAAGGTATCTCCCCGGATACCCCTGCGCTTTTTCTAAGTCAATCTCGCACAACATCTTACGCATAATGCTCTATCCCTCGGCATTTCGACTACGCTCAATACAACGCTCCGCTCGGGACACCGCCCCTCGGCACGGTGTCTCTCGACTGTCGAGGTCGGGTTAATGTATATTCCCGAGCCCAACGGATACCGAATCAGGCAATTCTCGAGATTGCAGATAGCATGACCCATTTACTGGGATGGATAATATAATTTAGCCATACGAGGCAGTTTCCTGCAAGGTAGTCGGCGAAACGGCGAAGCAACGAGAATTGCGGCAAAGCCATACCCTCCCAGCATACCCCGGATGCCGATGTATGCTGGGAGTGAATCAAAGAAAATGGGGGACATTACGAGGGAACAATTTCATAGTGGCGATACTGATCCCACAAAACATTGCCTGTAGCCCAAAACCGGGATTCCAGGCGCATGACAAGTAACGGCTTTTTCGGATAGATGAATGGGAGTACAAACGATGGATACAAGACAATTGAGGGGAACCGACGATACTTGGCGTGTATTCAGAATCATGGCCGAATTCGTAGAGGGATTTGAGACGCTTTCACGAGTTGGTCCCTGCATCACAATATTTGGGTCGGCCAGAACTCCCGAAGAGGATAACTACTATTCGTTGGCCAGAGAAACCGCCTACAACGCGGTGGAGAATGGATACGGAGTGATCACAGGCGGGGGACCCGGAATCATGGAGGCGGCCAACCGCGGAGCTTCGGACGCCGGCGGAACAAGCATCGGGTTGAATATACAGCTCCCGTTCGAACAGGTTCCCAATCCCTACATCAAAACACTGCTGAGTTTCAGAAATTTCTTCAGCAGAAAAGTAATGTTTTTAAAATACACCTCCGGTGTGGTGGTTTTCCCCGGCGGATACGGCACTCTCGACGAACTTTTTGAGACCCTTACTCTTATACAGACACAGAAGGTCACCAGCCTGCCTTTGGTCATGGTTGGCACCGAATACTGGAAGGACCTCTTCGGCTGGCTTAGGAAAAAAATGTTGGCTACTCGATATATAGATAAAGAAGACATCGATGTTTTGCGTATGACCGACGACCCAGAAGAAGCCATATCGATAATCAGAGGTTTGGATAGCCGAACGCAGGGCGAGGCGAACTTTTTCTGATTGGGGTTCACCCGCCATCCGGATTGCATCTCACATAATCGACCGCGGAACTCCTCCCGACTTTTTCACCACAGGCCCGCTGAGATATCGCCATCAAATATCGCGGAAGAACAGCACCCGGGAAACAAATGTAATCTCGGTGACGATAATACGTAATGTATTTTAATTAAGGAAAGGATATGATTCTCCACTCCATGCCCGTCTGTTGCCGACCCAAAACAGGCTTTTAGGACCAGAGACTTGCTCTGGGTTGTACCATGTAGTAGATTTGTAACGCTTTACCCGAGAATGAACCTTCGAAAAATCCGACCTCGCTGGAACTTTATGACAGAATTCAGCTCGCTAGTTTCCCAAAAGTGGAACATACCCGAGAACTTAGCTCAACAAATTTGTCGATACTTCGAAGAAGGTGATTCCATCTTCTTTGTTGCCGACTATGTGCCGAACATCAGTATCGAGTATTCGCTCGATACGCTCGCTGAAATTTATCGTTATCTGAGCGGTATTGCCGCCCTGGCCCCGAAGAAAAAGCGAGTAAACAATGCACTCGCCAAAGCCGGCATCCTTAACGATGAATCCGAACAGCAGATCCAGATGACCGTCAGTTCCTCGGACCTGGACGACATTCTTCTGCCTTTCCGACCAAACCCACGAAGCAAAGCGCAGCAGGCGATCAAAAAGGGTCTTGCTCCCCTGGCCGATCGTATCGCTGGGCAAGAGGACGAGACCGGAACTGTTGAAGAGTTGGCCGAAGAATATATCGGAAAACACTCCAGCTTAAAAACGGTCGAAGATGTCGTGAACGGTGTCAAAGACATACTGGTCGAACGATTTGCGTACGATACGACCGTGCGTTCCATGGTGCGCGACTTTGGGTATGAGGACGGCTTTTTTGAGGTCAATCCAAAGAACAAAAAAGATCGTGATTTTGCCAAGTACCGCGGCAAAATGATTCCCGTCGAGGAGCTTACTTCGGAAGAACTGCTTATGCTTTTCTATGCCGAGGATCGTAAGCTGATACGTCTAAAGCACGGAGTTCAGCTTTTCCGAATTACGGAACTGTTGCGCCACCACTTTATTGAGAATCCCGACACTGTCGGTTTTGACCTCATAAGCG
Source organism: uncultured Fibrobacterota bacterium (assembly GCA_964346405.1). Lineage (GTDB taxonomy): Bacteria > Fibrobacterota > Chitinivibrionia > Chitinivibrionales > CAYFVL01 > CAYFVL01. Next base: position 2,270 of record CAYFVL010000054.1, on the reverse strand, counting down.
ATGCTATTGACGAATGCTGGTCGAAATTCCTTCAGCCATTGGCCGAGAAACACGTTAAAAGCATCGTTCGGGAAAAGGCTGAAGAATGGGCGCTTCACCAGATACAGGAAGCTTTTGCAAAAGAGATTCGTCAGTACTCGCAAGCAGGGCAGTATCTGATCACTGGGATACTGGGCGGTAAAGACCTGATCTTGGTATCCATGACCGCCGACGGACGACTACTTGGGGCAACCCGGGAAAAACTGCGAGATCCCGAAAAAATGCCGGTTTCTTCGCGACTTAGGCAATTCAATAATCGCTATCGCCCCCAAAGTATCCTTCTTGCGGATAATGATTTTGGCGTGTACGCCGAAGGCATCATCAAAAAGACTCTGGGAGAAGATTTTGGCGGCACGGAGTTGATTAAAAAAACCATGAACGACTCCGTTCGATCTCTGACAAAATCAGAGTGGATGAGTGAAAAATGCGGAGACCTGGATTCTGCAATGAAGCAGGTCTATGCTCTCGGTCTCATTCACTATCACCCGCTCCCAATTATGCCACAAATCGGAGTTCGTTTTTTCTCGATTCATCCTCTTCAGATGTACGTAAGCGACGAGAAGATGAACGAGATGGTGGCGATCCATATTACCGAAAAAGCTCTTCATGAAGGAATACTTCCAGTGGAGGCGCCGGATTCGGTTCTGAACCAGGTTACCGGTGGAAATACCGACATACTCGTCGAGATGAGAAAAATGGTCAGTCAACAAAAGATTCAATCCAAGACTGATCTCCAGGAAATACCAGGTATGACACCGGTGCTCTACCGAAACCTTGCGGGATACACCGTCGTGACAACTTCCGATAATCCTCTTGACCGCACCACTGTTCACCCAGACCACTTCGAATGGCTTACCGCACTATCGGAGCAGTTATTGGTTTCGGCGGATACGCTGGTAAGCGATCCGGAAGCTCTGCGAACTGTTCGGACCGAGGATGTTGCGGAGATGATGTACATCCAGCAACAACTCATCGATCAGCTAAAAGTGGGCCAGAAACGTGCTGCGGTCCAAACCGCCAAGACGAAACGACGCCTCAGGCTGGCCGAAATTTCCGAGGGAGCTATTCTGCCGGGACGTGTTACCAATATTACTCAGTTCGGAGTTTTTATAGACATCAATGCGGTGTGCGACGGATTGGTCCATATCTCGCAACTTGCGGACGGATACGTTGAGAACCCGGAACAGGTAGTTTCATTGAATGATCGAGTGGACGTCCGAGTAGTGAACGTCGACAGGGACAAAAAACGGGTTTCTTTGTCGATGAAGAACCTGGGCGAAAAGGGACCGAAAATAAAGCCCTCACAAGGCCAGCTTTCGACACTGGCCGATCATTTCAAAAACCGCTAAATCGTTCTTTATCATCATTTTCGGACACATAGACCGACGGAATTCTGGTAACGGTGCATTCGTTCCAGAGTTCCTCCAATCGGTAATACTCGCGTACTTCGGGTAGCATGACGTGCAAAACGACATCAGCATAATCGACGAGAACCCACCGCGATTCTTCCACCCCCTCGACCTGCCATGGTGGAGTATGTTTCTCCTTTAGCCGAGTCACAACAGAGTTAACGATAGCTCGGTTATGATGCGGATTGTCTCCTCCACACACCACAAACCAATCCGATATGCCGCCCTCGGGAAACTGTAACAGCACTATGTCTTCAGCTTTCTTTTCCTGAGCACCGGCAACAATTTCATTGACGAGAACACGCCCCGACAAAGGGCGGATTTTTTCCTTCATTCGAGTATTTCCCCAAAATCCTCACCGAGATACACGGTGACATCGTACATTATATCATCATTTCTCAACAGAATCAGTTTGCCTGTCCCTAACGCTTTGCGCACTCCCCTCGCGATTTCCATATTCTTCTTACGCGAAACGACAATTGTCGTATCGTAGTTCCATATTCTGGCGCCATTTTCGTCACGAGCGTCGTCGATATCCTTTACGTCGAAACCTCTGGAGCGCAAGTAGTCGGCAACAGCGCCGGCGGCGCCGTTAATCCCGCAGCCGTTGAGCACCTGAATGCTGCCCACGGAAGGTACGGTGTGGGTGTTCGCGGGGGAAACCGATTTTGAAGCAGGATTTCCGGTGTTCAGCCCCACCAGGATGGCAGCACCAAGTATCAAAAGCAAGGTGATGAATGCCGTGACATTTCGCATTATCGAATCCGTCTAGTGTGGTGTCCGACAATTGGCGTGAATTCAGGCGAGGCGATTTTCGTTCCC
>CAYFVL010000053.1:0-24596 GCA_964346405.1 uncultured Fibrobacterota bacterium | reverse complement strand
GCAAAGCCTCTTCTGGTCTCACCGGCATAGCCGGTGGCTTAGAGCTTTAGTTAGCTCATTGTTCTCAATGCTCAGCACACGCAAACTGGAAATACGCCAGATGCCGGGAGGCAAAATCCCTTTTAGATGGTTCCTGCCAAGTCGCAGGACCTCCAGCGACGAGAGCGACGACAACTCCCGGGGGAGTTGCCCTCCAATCTGATTATTATGCAAATCAAGAACCCGCAAATTTGTAAGATTTGCCAATTCATCAGGAATGACGCCAACGAGGTCCTTATTGGAAATGTCGATTTCCGTTACTCGGTCGTTTTCGACTTTCACTCCGGACCATTCATGTAGAGGAGCTGCAGTTAGCCAATTATTCGGACTGTATACAGGACTTCTCCAATTCTCGCCTCCGGTCGACTCATACAGTGCCACAAGAGCCAATGAATCCTCCTTCCGGGGCTGGGAAAGCGCGGGAAAGGGGAGGACCGACATCAGAACGAACAACAAGAATGCTAAGTTTTTTATCATATAGGAACTCGCACCTGTGAATGAAATTTTTTGCCTGGCATCTCCTGTCGGAGGAGCTATGGAGCCTGAATGCACAATCAAAACGAAGCGAAGAATAGAAATAAACAAGTGTAATACCTCTTCAATTATATTGTCGTTGCTATGAGTTCTTTCCCGGCAAATACGGTTTCAGCATTTCTGCACAGATGGGTCCTGGGGGGAACAGTTTGCTGCAGCTACTCCTCCATGATGAATGCGTTCCGACCCGATTACTCCAACTTGGTCCACCCCACATTGTTCCGCTTCCAGGTGACGTTCCCATTCGCTCTATCAACATAAAAACAGCCAATTTCCGCCTTGACATTCCCATCTATTGGACTCCCCTCACCATACAACACCCGTCTTCCGCCACTCGCAGCGTACGGAGCGGCAGATAGTCGGACGCGCGGTCCAACCACTTCCACCCGACCGTCATATCCCATTTGTATTTCCGCAAACAGGTTTGGGTACGTGGACAGCGTCTGTTGGAGATTGTCGGTAGTTTCCCCGCGGCCCAGTTCTACGGTAAATCGGGAGCTGTCGACATACACCCCTCGCCGTCTATTCACGAAGAAGTTCTCCGAATATACAGAGGTTCCGCCGGTCTTTGACGTATACAGCGAGATAAAACAGTCAAGAAGCCGTCCCCGGGGATAACCGAGGGGTTCATTGCGGGCATTGAGGACATTTCCGGACAGAGCAATCCTTCGAGCCCCTCTTCTGGGCGGAACAACCGACAAAACCGCTTCACCGGAGCTGTCGCGAACAGTGCCGTTGTCGACAACACACATAAAGACCGCGCCCGAATCGGCCTGAGTAACCGGCTCGGTTATTAAAGTCCGCGAAGTTGCGCCGGCGATGACCCCACCGTCTCTATACCACTGCACGGCACCCCCGCTGCAGCGTATGTCCACTTCGGCAAAAAACGGATACCCGGCCTCTACGGTGTCACTATGCGGACTTTCGGTGATTCGGCACAGAACACTACCTTCCACCTGAAGCAAGGTGGCTTCAGTGAGGATGCTTCTTCCGCAACCATTTTCCACCAGTGCTTTGTAAACGTCCAGGTGGTTTGAGGAACGGACGCCACGTATAGTCAGGGCAGGCGTATCGCCTCCGCTCAAGTATCCGTCGTCTTGATCCCCGACGGGTACGTCGTTTCGGAGCCAGGTGATTGTGTAATCGGGCACCGCAACCTGAATCGACAACTCAACGGTATCTCCAAGGGCCACATTTAAGGAAGAGGGCGGCTGCGTGAGAATACGTGGAATAGGACACACACAGGCCCCGTCCGCGTCGCCGGGACCGGCATTTGTGGTTCTCCCCTCCACATTCCATACTATTGTCTGCCCGGCAAAGACAACGCTGAAGGCACTATCTTTGCGCCCCGGTTCAAATGTGGTCACCTGGGGCTGGTAATCGAGACCAGTCATGTAATTATCCGGACCGATATCGATGTGTACGGGCAGATTGTTTTCACTCTCATACCCGAACCACGCCGTCCATGTGGAATCGCAGTTGTCGGTGACACCGTTGCGGAACACATGAATGATGCCCGAAGGGCACTCGTTTTTAGCAGCGCCGCCCGATGCCGTCGACGTGCGTTTTTCGAGAATCCACACGATTCTGTTTCCGTCGAAAGGAACCGAGAAAACATTTCGATTTCTTCCCGGCAAAAAGGCAGTCGGCTGGCCCTGATCCTGTGACGACATTCCATGAAATCTGTTACGCCCACCGACCGGAATGTCAATCGTGAACGCATTTTGGTTCAGGTATCCATATATTGCTTGATAACTTCCATCACAGTTATCGATAACCCGCTCGAGCACCGGTCGGACGGACACGGTCGAGCACGCTGAATGCTCGGCGTCTATGGAAGCCACGGCCTCGGTACTGTCAAGATACCATGAAATGGATGTCTCGGTAGTAGTGAGAGTAAATGCCGAAGAATCGGTGCCCGGTTGAAATCTCGCGGGCTGCGGTTGCTCTATAGATCCCAGTATAACATTGTCTGCTCCCTTTTTTACGGTTCCGGGCACATCATTGGGATTGGTGTACCCGAAAGTGACGGTGTGTGTTCCATCACAGTTGTCGACAACACCGGCCACAAACGGCATAACCGGGTATTCTCCACACCGGTTTTCCGCGGCGACAATCGCAGCGGTTGCCGTCCGCTCATTCAGTGTCCAAACTATGTTTGCACCACTGAACGTAACAGAAAACGCATCAATCACACGCCCCGGCAAATACGTTGTTGGCCGTCCCGAATCCGTTTGTACGGAACCCGTCAGTTTGTTGCCTGATCCGTTCGGAATTTCCACAGAAAAACTATTGGGATTACTATACCCATACCAAGCCTGTACCGTGCCGTCGCAGTTGTCGATAACTCTTTCGAGCACTGGAGAAACGGGAGACTGTCCACACGAGTTCACGGCGGCGTCTTTCGAAGCAGTTGCCGTTCGGGATCCAAGTACCCACACCAGATCCTTACCGTCCCAGACGACCTCGAAAACTCCAACAGCTCTTCCGGGCTCAAAAGCACGCGGCTGCCCCAGATCGGCATTGTCCCCCGCGAAATAGTTGCCGGGACCGATCTCCACAACAACCGCATTGGAATAATAATTATGGTAGCCGAAGGACGCAGTATAGGTACCGTCACAGTTGTCGACAACATCTTCAAGAATAGGAGATATTTCAGCGTGAACGAAGATGTACGCACACAGAATTACTCCCAAAACACTCGCAGTCGGGAATCGACCGCATCCGATAGGAACCAGCCGTCGGTTACTCACCATGTAACGCCGCCCATCCGTTGTATGTTCGTATAAAGGTTGTTTCTGTGTCTGTATTGATGTAGTGAGTTCCGATTGGAGCCTCGAGACCAGCATCGGCCGGATCGACCTTCCCGCGCATCACTTCAGACGCTGCCGAAAGAGCATACGGCGAAGAGGTAAGAGGTGTTCGCGGCGCGAGAGTTTCCGGATTTCCGCCCGGTCTGGTCACCGAGAACTCGACATAGAGATTCGGGTGGGACCGGACGACTTCCATCAGGTTCTGTGAAGTTTCCCCTTCCCCGAGCCTGACCACGAAACGCCCGTCACGGACCTCAATTCCCCCGGCAGCACCCTCTTCAAGAAAGGATTCGGTGTAGAGAGCTTCACCGCCCTCAACCGAGCTGTAGAGACGAATTACCATGTCGACCATTCGCCCCCCGGCGTAGCCGACCGGTGCACGTTGCGAATCGAACAACTCGCCGGTAACCACGATCATGTGGCTTGTCGGACGTTTCACGGACAGGGTCGCCGACCTTGTCTCTACCTCGTTAACACTATTGGAGATGAGACAACTGATCCGGGCTCCATTGTCTTCCAGGGAAACCGGTCCCAGCGCAAGTGATTCGCCATCCTCGTTATCGATTACTACTCCGTCACGGAACCAGGTATACTGCAACGGCTCCGCGCCGGCTGCCTGCACAGTGAATACCGCGGTATCACCTTCAGCCAGGGTGACGGATCGGGGTCCCTGCACAATAGATACCGGATCCGGTCGCTGAGTGACGTGCACAACTGCGTCATTGGTTGTTGCGCTTCCGGCCGAATTCGACACAACACAATTGTATACCGCCCCGTCGTCGGCCATCGAGAGTGTCCGGGTAGTATACTCAGCTTCCATATTGCTTCCGAGAACAGTCCCATTTTTACGCCATTGCCGGGTAAAAGGCGGCGTACCGGAACATTCAACGACGAAAACGGCTTGATCACCCACAGACAACGTAGTGTCGCGTGGATGCGTAATGATAGTGGGCGCGACGATTTCGTCGTTGTCTGCTATCGTGCAGGAAATCGACTGGCGATCGATTAGCTGGTAACCGCTATCAACTATCAGCGATATGATGATTGTTTCGTCCCCCTCATCGTCGGAATCATCTATCGGTTTGACGCTTATAATGGATTCGCCCAAGGTCTCGCCCGAATCTATGGTAGTCCATACCATGTACGGCAGCGGCTGATAATCAATTCCATCGGTGGCGGTTCCACCGTACTCCAGCCGCACAGCTACTGTTTTAGCTTCTTCCAGGGGAACTCGAGAAGAAACCACTATCGAAAACACATCGGTATCAGCGGCAGCTTCGGATACGATCGTCGCAAGCAACTGCAGCGATACGGATACGATCTCTTCAGAACCGCCGGTTTCATCATCCGCATAACCCGGACCGGCAACAACCAGCGAGAGGAAGAACAACCACGGAAAAGAAGTTGATTTCGATTTCATGCAAAAAGCTCCCTGATAAACATCGAATCACCCCGCACAGCCGAACAGCGCAGGGCGGTAGTCGTGAACGAAGCAAAAAAACTCAACGGACGGCAATCACTGCCAATTTCCCGACGCTTGCCGCATGGCTTATTCAACGAGAAACCGCTTCAATGCGGTTCCACGCTTTTCTTTCACAGTGCGGGATCCACGCGGTAGCCCCACAGACTCCATCTATACAGTGCTTGGCCGAAAACCCCTGAAACGGACGCCGAGATAGTCGAGGTGCCCGTTTCAGGCCCAAATCTCCAGGTTCACCTTCCCGAAGTCAATTCGGGACCCGGTGAAGCGATAGCTTTCGTACAGGCACCATATAGAGAATTCAAATCAGCAAAAAATTTTGCAGCGCACTTTTGAAGGAAAGGTGGCCAGTTGAGGGAAGTGGCGTTCATCCAGGACAAGCGATAGTTCTGCGAGTAGTAGAGCGCGACTTTTTCAACTCAAAAAAATGGCGTAAATTCCATCAAAGAGGTTGCTTAAGAATTTAATATAATTGTCGTAGTAGAAGAAAACAATGGATTTATTGTGTTTTTTATGTTAGGGAATTCATCCGGGTAAAACAGCTCACTAAACACCTGTATTCCCCTGTGGCAGACTTCCGCTGAAACGATTACCCCCCATAAACGCGGCTCCCTAAACTATTGTGGGAGAACTCGTACGGGATGTATGTTCTTTCCACCTGCTCTGAACGATTCTTTCATGAGCCGGTTTCCCCGCAATGAAGGTATCTGATGATTATGAACACCGCAAAACTATGTGCCAACCCCGGGATGATTATAACACTGCGCTCCATCTGCATTCTGCTGATGGTCGCTCAGGTTTCCGCGAAAAAGCTCCCGGACATAGACAATACAACGAATCGTCTGAAGTCTACAGCTACTGCCGGAGATACGGCCAGGCGAATGAAACGAATACGACAAACCCGACAAATCACTTCAAAACAAATAGCAGACTTCGAAATGGCACTTCGCCCATTCTTCGAGAGGAAATGCACCAACGAAAAGCATCTGGCTCGCGGTATCCCGGTCACTTTTGAACCATGCCAGGCAGATCTGTTCTTCCTTGCACGATACTGGGATCATTTCAGCGACTCATTCAAGGCCCTGTACAAGAGGGCCACATCTATACCCCCGGAATATCTCAAGTACGATAGCCCCGGCGGCAAGTTTACAATTATATATACTCTAATGGGTTCAGATGCGATCGATCCCGAAGATCTATATCACTACGGTAATCAGGATGGTGACTGGCGAGTAAAACAAGAGGTGCCGAACGGCATTCCCGACTATGTCGACGAGGTCGCATGGGCATTCGACAGCGCATGGTCAATGGAAATCGATCGGTTCAGTTTTGCAGAACCGTTACCATATATAGATAACTATCACACGACCAATCTCTACAAAGTACTCATATGCGACCAAGGATACCATTTCTATGGAACGACCTATCCGGCAAAAAAATCTTCGGATTCGCTTCCCGGTTATTCGAGCCACATCGAGATTCGCAATAACTGGGACGGATGGAATTTAAGTGAAGAACACGACTATTCCGATCATCCGGAAAAGGCCGTTCGAATAACCGCGGCACATGAATTCTTTCATGCAATTCAATACGCGACTGCCTGGAAGGTGGAAGATAACATAGATGTGGATGATTTCACCATAGGATGGTTGGAAGGGGCTGCGGTTCTCATGGAAGAACTGGCGTTTGACGACATAAATGACTACGTGCAGTACCTCGATGCCTTTTTCATTACGCCCGATTCTGCGATGCTCACCGATACGTACGATGGTCTCACAGAGTACAAGAATGTTCTCATCACAAAGTACATTTACGAGCGAGCCACCGATACACCCGCAATAGTTTTTTTCAAGGCAATGGAAAGCAATAATCTTGTCGCTCCCACTCTCTTCCAGGTGAATCTCGCGCAATCAAGCATCCAGATCGGAACGTCCTGGTCTCAAATCCTCCATGGTTTTTACACCGAGAGCTACTTCACCGGTGAAAGATCTCATCCCGACTATTTTATCAGTGATGCTTCACGTCTCGACCAATGGCAGGCTTCCGACGACCTGATCGACAGCGTGGGGGTAGTGAGTAAGGTTGTTGAGTCCAATTCAATGCAAACATTTGCGGTCAGCCGGAGTTCCTGCTCTTGGGATACTCTTCATATTGCTTTTATCGGCGACACTTCCTTCGGCGAAGGCAGTTATTGGGCTGCATCGGTTATTCTTGTCGCAGAGGACGGCAACGCCGACACCGTCGTATCCCTGCCGATCAATGAACAAAGTTTCTCACAGGCTGATTTTGCCTCATGGAGCCAGTATTCTCGAGCAATCGTCATAGCTACGAATGCACATGATTCGCTCGCCCGCACTGCCGGTGTGTATTTCGGAAATCAACCATTCACATTGCCGGCAAAAGTGAATACGCCCGACGCCATTTCCAAGTGGAATATAGTCGCGCAACCTGCCGCCCTCGTAACCCTGGAGCTTTATAATATGACGGGCAGACGTGTCGCCTCATTTCCGAACGATCGTCGGTCGAATCGGAGTAGTCTTGATCAAATGGTCGCATATATGCGAAACGCCGATGGGAATTCGGTCGTCCCGGGAATGTACCTGATAGTTGCAGAATATGCAAACGGCGCAATAGAAGCTACTTGCAAAGCAATCGGACCGACATCGAATTGTCACCAATCACAACGGAAACCGTAAAGGCAAAGGGCTTCCTGGGAGAGTATCTACCTTACGGGCCTGGAAGAGTTTTGTGAGCAAGAAAAATGCATTGAGATCACCTCGGGTTCTGCAGTCACCCCACAATTATTTTTCCTGAAAGACCGCGTTCAGGTCCCAACCGAAAGATACTGTCGTGAAATCACCCGAATACTCGATCACAATACCGGTCCGCAACGAGGAATCCGTCGTAAAACCACTCGTGCGACGCATCGAGTCCGCAATGAAAAAGCACAGCCCCTGGGAAGTGATCATCGTAGACGATCATTCAACTGACGGTACGGCCGACATACTTGCCGGAATAAGCCGCAAAGACAAACGAATCAAGTCGTTCAGCCTTCAAAACGACCGGGGCAAGGACTACGCTCTGGCGCACGGGTTTATACAGGCCGAAGGATCGGTAGTGATCACGCTTGACGGCGACCTGCAGAACCCACCGGAAGAAATCCCCAACCTCCTGGAGGCCCTTCCGGGTAACGATATGGTCTGCGGATTTCGCGTGGGACGCCGTGATTCACTGCCGACAAAAAGCATTTCGGCAATCGCGAATGCATTCCGTAGGAAGGTAACCGGAGACGATATCAGGGATGCCGGGTGCGCTCTCAGAGCCTTTCGATCCTCGCACATACCGCTTCTGGTTCATCACTCTCCCCTTTTCAGAGGAAATGCACACTATTTCTATCCGATGCTGATTCGGCTGTACGGAGGCTCTGTCCGGCAGATTCCGGTGACGCATCTACCTCGGTTAACCGGCAAATCGAAGTTCTCTCACGTTCGCGGGAGGTTGTTTTCGGGGCTCTGGGCCTGCGCGGTAATGAGGATATTGCAGAGGAGCCGATATCGGGACCTGGTAACAAACTGATCTCACCCGTGATTTCAGCCCAGGTCTTCCGTATGCTTAATGTGAGTGTTTGTTGGTGGGGAGGAGAGAAACCACGGAGAGCACCGAGATCACAGAGATGAGTTCACTGGGTCTTTTCCCAAAAACCGCTTCCCCTTCTCCGGGCGGAGAACGGGACCGAGGGGATGAGGTCACTTCCGCGAAGCGCAACAACTGCATGCCGCCCCCGAATGGGGCTCGATGGTTTCTTGTTTACTTAGCTCTATGAGGGTGTCGGCCCCAACGGGCCTGGAGATCTCTTTCGTATAGAAGATGTGCTCATAATCAAACTACGCAGGTTGTGTTCGATTTACGAGTATGAGTACCGGCCGCTACGCGGTCTGAGTACCACGCCCGCGCGGGCGCTGAGGGCGATAAGGGAAGACATCCACAAATAATTTTCCCGCCAATACCGAAGCCGAACCTATGTCTAATTCCCGGCCTCGGATGTCACCGAGTCGATATAATGGAAGTACATTCCAATCGCGGAATGCGACAGTTTCGGCCTGCGATCGCGGGTTACCAGTCCGCAACTGTTCAATCCATACGGCATATCGCGCGTGCGGGGTTTCACGCTGTAGGCCATGAAATCGTTATACGCCCAGACCGTTGCTCCGGTGATGAACTCTCTTCGCGCGAAAATCGTGTCGAGATGAGCGGTGAGAAACAGTGACTGGTGGTCCTCACTCAAGTCGTTTGTGAGCATACTGCTTATCGGACCGGCCAGCTCCGCTTTCCGATTCCGCAAATTCAGCGCGGATTGTGCCCCAAACTCCGAGATCAACACCGGTTTGTCCGGCCAATCCGAATGTATCTTGTCCAGCATTTTGGCCAAAAGACCCAGTGAGGCAAGATGCCACCCGAAATACTCGTTAATCGAGATGATATCCAGTGGCGCAAATGCCTTGTCAAACATGTAAAAATAGCTGCAGTAGGTCACCACATACTCGGGATTCAAAGCTTTGATACAAGCGGTCACCTCCGAAGCATACTCGGCAACACAATTACGGTACCCGTCAAACTCATTGCCGATCGACCATATCTGAGGGCTTGTATACCGGCCGTGTTCTTTGATAATGGCTTCCATGTAGTCACATCCCGCGCTTTTGCCTTCGGGTGTGCACAGAAACCGTGGTTCGGTTTTCCAGGCGGGGATCTCGTCCATGATGAGAAGTCCCAGACTGTCGCACAGATAGTAGATATCCGGATGCTGGGGGAAATGAGCAATGCGCAGGAGATTGGCGCCCAGTTGCCTGATATCCACAAGGTCCCGGATGCGCTGATCCCGCGAAATCATTGGACCGGAGTCTCCGACAACATCGTGCCGCCCGACTCCTCGCAAAAAGACTCTCTCGCCGTTCAGTTGAACGGAACCGCTCTTTGCCGTCAACTGACACAATCCACGGCGAAACGAGATACGATCCAGCAGTTTTCCGTCCCGATAGGTCTGCACCGTAAACGAATGCAAAATTGGTCTTTCCGGAGACCAGGCCTTCAGGCCCGCGAGTGAAAACGAGATTGATTTCCCGTTGGAAGATGAAACTCTTGAAACCGAATCCCTTGCCGCCCCCCTGACCTCTACCGATAGGCTGTCGGGTGCCACTCCCGAGGATTCAACTGAAAGGTCAACTCGAAACGTGTCTTTTCCCACCCATTTGGTAAAAACATTCCACGAGTCTATTCGGTCTTTCGGACCGGTACAGAGATACAATCCGCGAATCAAACCTCCGTAAATCCACCATCCTTTGCAGTTGTCGTCGGGAATATTGTTCTTCGGCAGACGAGAGTCCACGCGAATATGCAGTTCAATGCTGTCGTTTTCGAGTGCTTCGGGGGGTATGGCAACCCGAAACGGCAGGTACGCATGAGAGGAAGCAAAAACCGGTTTCCTGTTCACATACGCCGAAGCCCAGAGAGCGGCGCCGGGACAGTAGAGCGTGACGCCATGGGATCGCCACTTTTCGTTTACAGGAATTTTTGTATAATACCATCCGGTTCCCGTCATGGGATCTTCACGATCCGAACGGGGAAACATATGCGGCAATTCTACCGGTCTTCCGGTACGTATCAGGCTGTCCCCCACGCATGCACTACTCGTATCCCCGTCGTCGGAAAAGACAAAGTTCCATCCTGAAATGAGTGCCGTCGTATCCCTTTCAGCATGGGAACCCGAACACAGCACCGCACCTGCCGGAATCAGCAATGCGGAAATGCTCATTCGGGCCATCTTACCGAAAGCGAGACAACTAGATTTCAGGATGTAACGAGTGCCCTTTTGAAAACTGCCGTTCACCGAGCGGAGCGATGTGTTGAGTATCGAGATGCGACGTGCTGAGCGCAGCCGAAGTAAACTTACAAATTGGACGCGGAAACGGGCACCTTCCCGATTGAAATCGGGACTCGGCGTCCCTTTCCGGGGTTTTCGCTCAATCACTAACTACCTCTTCGCAAAAAGTACGATAAAAACAACAGCCATTCCCCCTGTCGGGCGGCGAGGAGAGAAAACTCCCGGGGATACCTCAAAAACACAGAGCATACGACTGATGATATTACCGTGTTCCGACCGATTCAGAGCGAGAAATCGGGCAGGGACTTGATACGGTTTCCGCCGTGGGGAGCGCTGCACTGAGCCAAACCGAAAGGTCGAGGCGCCGTTTCAGACCGAAATCTCAGGTTCATCTTCCCGAAGTTAATTCGGGACTCGATGAACGGGCCGTTTTCGGACAGGCACTAACTAAGACTGGTTCTCCCGCACATACTCGGCCAAATCGGAAATCGTTTCGATTCCGAGCTTGCGAGCCTGATCTTTTCTCATTGTGAGCGTATACGTATTATTGAATCCGAACGGTTCCAGCCAAACGAGATCATATTTCTCCTTGAACTCCTCACGAACCGTTTGGTACGCATTCTCCGTGTCACCGACGTCGTCCGCTTTCAGAATACTGATCAACCCCGTGCCGGTGTACTCCGCATATAAGTCGAGATCTCCCGCCTGAAGCGCATTGAAACAGATCATGGTTCCTCCCAGATTCAGCTTACGCCTGACCGGGATATCGGTTCGTCCTTCGATGAGCTGAGCCATTATTTCGCCGAGCACTTCTTGTTCGGTAAAGTTCTTTCCTCCAATACGCACAGGCGTTCCATCGCCGACGACCTCCGGTCCACCTTCGACCTCATCACCTACCAGACCAACGCTGGTGAGGAATTCTGCCGCGACTTCCCGGGCGGAACGGTTCTTTTCATCCACTTCGTAATTGAGCTGCTGCATTACGCTGTCGGGAAGCTCTCCGGACAACTCGTTGAGAAGGATGTCCAATCCGGAGAACCTCTCAAGGGTCTCCCGCCGAACAAGTGGCGCGGCATGATAGGGAGGAAAAAAACCTTTATCGTCTTCGAGCATAACCAGATCGTATGCCGGGATACGACCGTCGGTGGCAAATCCACAGATCACATCCACACCGCCGTCCGCAACCGCGCGATACATCAGGCCGGGGTCCATATGGCGTGGTTCTTTTGCGAACCGAAAATCGTAGGTCTTCACCAGCCCGGGATACCCGTCCCGACGTACGAGAAATTCCGAATCGAACCCGGCGGTAAACCGTTCACCGCCCCCCATATCGAGAAAGACCGGCAGCATCAGACCAGTTCCAATGAGAATCAATACTACCAGTACGACAATACCTTTTTGTTTGGCCGTCATATTTTCTATCCTTTCCGCGGCGTTTGTGCCGCACGATTTTCATCCGTGGAAACTCCCGGGCGAATCCAGGATTCAAGTGCTCCCAGTCCCCAATCCATGGTCAGCGCTAGAAGCGCCGCGGGTATTGCTCCGGCAAGAACCAGTTCGATATGGTAACTCCGCAATCCTTTGAATATCAGATCTCCCAGACCACCCGCACCAACCAGAGACACGAGAGTGGCCACTCCTACCGTCCAAACCGTGGATATGCGCACTCCCGCCATAATCACGGGCAGTGAAAGCGGCAGTTCAACGCGAAACAGGCGTTGTGAAGGAGTCATTCCCATACCGACGGCAACCTCGGTAATGGCGGGGTCCACCTGACGGATACCGGTAAAGGTATTGCGCAAAATGGGCAACACCCCATAGGCCACCAGTGAGACAAGCCCCGGTGCCATGCCGATTGTCGGTAATCCTACAACCTTGAAAAAGGCAACGATAAAGGCTACCAGAGCCAATGAGGGAATCGGCTGAATCAGGTTTACCACTCCCATAACAGTGGAAACCAGGGTACGATTCCTGGCCCGGGCCAGAAGTACCCCTCCGGGTATCGAAATGGAGGCGGCAAACAACATTGCAATGAAAGTCAATGTCAGATGCTGATAGGTACGAAGCGCAATTTCTCCGCCAAGGGTGCCGAACATGGATTAACTCTCCCCTACATCCCGCAAGACGTCACCGATACCGGTCTCAAGGGCTTTCTTACGAAGCACCCCGGTCCGTCGACGACCTTCGTACACAGGCAATTCACGTTTTTTGGAGTGCTTGAATTCATCGAGCGCGTCAATAATGGAAGAGCGTGGGTTCAAACGGATAGAAGGAAGCTCCTCTTGCGGAGTTCCCTTCCCCTCGGCCTCTACGGGCTCCATAAGATCCGCGATCGCGTGTGTCAGAAGCGACAACTGAAACCGATGACGTCCCAGAAAGGCTTCGACAAACTCGTTTGCCGGAGACTCGACCAGTTCCCGCGGTGGAGCGACCTGCTGGACGGTTCCCTGATCGATTACCGCGATGCGGTCTCCCATTTTTACCGCCTCGGTTATATCATGGGTCACGAATATGACCGTTTTCCGAATCTCGGACTCCAGCTCGAGAAATTCGTTCTGAAGCTGCTCACGAGTGATCGGATCCAGTGCGCCGAACGGTTCGTCCATAAGAACGATCGGAGGATCGGCGGCCAATGCTCGTGCTACCCCGATTCGTTGCCGTTGACCACCGCTGAGTTGCGCCGGATATCGATTGTGAAAGCTTTCCGGGTCCAACCCCACCAGTGCAAGAAGCTCGTCGACACGCGCAGCGGTTCTATCCGCCCCCCATCCCAGCAATGACGGTACGGCTCCGACATTTTCCGCAATGGTCATATGGGGAAACAACCCGATATGCTGGATTGCATACCCGATGCCCCGACGGAGTTCCACGGGGTTCTGATCCATGATATTGCGGCCGTCAATGGTAATGGTACCGTTCGAGGGATCGATAAGTCGATTGACCATTTTCATGGTAGTCGTCTTGCCGCTCCCGCTGGTTCCCAGCAGCACCAGCGTTTCCCCTTCCATTACGGTAAGCGTAAGATCACGGACCGCCGTGACTCCGCCTGTAAACGTTTTCGATACCGAGCTGAATTCTATCATGGATTTTGGCGCCATAACTACAGACGTTCCGATCCGTTACTGTCAATTATGCCGAAATGTTCGGCTTCCGTCTCAGGTTGTCGATTCACAGGTAGGCCAAATCAGAATGTTGTCCATCTGAAATCGCGGAGGAGCAATCGCACACATCAGCGCCAGATCGGCAAGGTCTTCGGGTTGAAGCCGCTCCTGTTTTTCCCAGGGAAGTTCCGCTCCGGCAACATCGGCCCATTCGGTATTTACCGCCGCGGGACAGAGACAATTCACTCGAATGCCCTGCTCACGAACCTCTTCATATACCGATCGGGAAAATCCGAGAACAGCGAATTTCGCACCCACATACGCCGCGTAATTCGGGTAATGCCTGAACGAACAGTTCGAACCGATATTGATAATCACTCCGCTTTTCTTTTCAAGCATATTGGGCAGGACCGCTTTGGTGCCGTAACACACGGCCTTGAAATTGACGTCGATCTGCCCGTCAATTTCCTCAAGACTCGAGTCCACCAGCGATTTGGCAACCGCGTACCCGGCGTTGTTAATCATAACGTCAATCCCGCCGAAACGTTCGATAGCGACATCGACAAGCCGGGTAACCTGGGCATAATCGGTGACGTCTCCGACAACTATCTCGGCCTTCCCTCCATCCTTCTCGATCTGTTCGGCGACTTCCTCGAGCCGATTCTTCCGGCGAGCCGCCAGGACAACGTTTGCGCCGGATCGAGCGAACGTTCGACCGATTTCAGCCCCGATGCCGGAGGATGCACCCGTCACGACGGCTGTTTTATTCTCAAGCGAACCTGAAACTCCAAGACGTTGAATCTTTGCCATGCTTCCTCTTTTTGTATATTGCCGTTTTCCGTTGGGACAGATGTTTGCGGTCAAAACGTACGTGAATCCCGGATACGGGAAACGGACATTGAGTCCCGATAGCATATCGGGAAAATCCCCGTTTTCAGCGTCGAATTCGCCGGTTCATCTTCCCGAAATCAATTCAGGACTCGATGACCGGGTGGCTCTGCAGAGAGTCACAAATCAGAAACGGCGTTCCTCGAGCAACCCCTCGATACCACGTTCCCTGAATATCTCCAATGCCTGGTCGGCAGGATTTTTTCTCTGTTTGAGTCGATCAAAGAACGGCAGAAGATAGTCTTCTTCACCTTTCCCCCGGCGACGCAGTCCCCTGTGAGCGATATCGACCATACGGACGGCGAGATCATACGGCTCAAGTCCACTCGTTTGGGCGTCATCCAACCCGTGCATGCACGCCGGTTTGCGCAGTGATCTGAGTTCGTGCCAGTCGTATGACTGAATTTCCTCTTCCGCGTCGTCGAGAGCCGAAACGAGTCCCAGCGTCAGCGCGGCGATACACTGCACATCGTCGGGCGGCTGCTGATCATTCGTTCGATTCTCTACCGTAAAGTATCGCGACACCCGTGAGTTGAACCAGTAACATGAATTATGCAAATCGATATCGGTAGTATCCGGAATTATTTCGATCTCTTTCCCCTCAAGATCAACGCCGGTTGCCGGATTGCCGTCAAAGTACTGCTCAAAGGTGTCATATGAGCGTACAAGGACCGCCTCCCCGTCGCGTTTTACGTACACCGGTTTGAACCCTGCGACAGTTTCCACATAATCCCGCAGTGTATCGAATCGACGTTCGGGAATGCCAACACGGCTTCCTTCCGGTATCCACCAGTCCCAGAACATCTCCGATACGCACTTGAATTTCGGATCGATCTCTCCCCGCCATATCGGCGAATCACCGGTCAGGGAAAGCTGGGCGGCCGAAAAACCATTCAGCACATTTACCGCGCGAAGAATATCTTTTTGTCCGAGTCCCACGTGCACATGGCTTGCCGCATTCACCGTAAAAAGACAGACATCATCGCCGTCTTCGGGCGAAATCACCCGGTTTGCACCGAAAATGTCGTCCCAGACACCGGATCGGGTCTTTTTCATCATCAAATCAGCCGTAGGTGGAGAGACCGGCTGTATGCCATAGGCGAGAAAAACCGCATCATGTTCTTCCGAGAAAGGCCGAAGTTCCTCCCGAAGCTCTTTTATCTGTTTGGTCAATACATGCAGATCCCCGACATGTGCCAATGAGAATTCAGGCTTACAATAGCCGGTTTCACACGAAGCGACTGAATCGTTCTGTTCGCCGGGTTTTCGTCCGCCGGTGGGTTTCTTCATTGCCCCATCATAATCGAGTGTCCAGCCTCGATCGGCAAGGTAATGCCACAACGCGTCAACTATCTCGGGAGCAACGGCCCGGCCGTCTTTTCGCTGAACCAGTGGGAATTTCAGTTCCGCACCGATTCGGATTTCCGTGGTATCTCTCTGAGCGACACGCGCAAACGCATCCTCGAATGTTTTATAAATTCTGTCGATTGCCGTTGTCGTCATTTTCGCCGGTACTCCTCCCTGTTGCCCATAATGTGGCCGTCACCACCGATAACAAACTTGTAGGTTGTAAGCTCTTCCAACCCCATCGGACCTCTGGCATGAAGTTTGTCGGTAGATATGCCAATCTCCGCCCCCATTCCCAGCGTCGCACCGTCGCAGAACATAGTCGAAGCATTCACCAGGACCACTCCCGAATCAACCTTTTTGGTGAACTCCCCGGCGGCCTCGGACGACTCGGTTACTATCGTGTCCGTATGATGAGATCCATAGGTATTAATGTGTTCTATGGCCTGCTGCACATCGGCAACAACCCGGACTGAATACGTCAAATCGAGATACTCCGCCGACCAATCCTCTTGCGTCGCAGGTTCGACATCGGAAACGATCTCCCGGGTTTTCTCGCACCCTTTCACGAGTATGCCGCATTCCCGGAATGCCGAGATTATTTCCGGCAGCTTGTCCGCTATTTGTCCGGATACGAGCACAGTTTCAGCCGCGTTGCATACTTCCGGCATAAGGCACTTGGAATCCAGTGCGATATCAATCGCCTTGGTAAGATCCGCTGCTCCGTCGATATACACATTGCATACTCCCGCGTAATGTTTGATAACCGGTATGCGGGATTTGCGGGAAACGGAATCGATCAGACCCTTACCGCCGCGAGGGATCACCAGATCGATATTTTCAGGCATCCGCAAAAGCGCATCGACATCCTCGTGACTGCCGCCCACCATCTGCACGCTTTCAGACGGCAGACCGGCGTGTTCCACAGCCTTGGTCCATAAGGTTCCCAGGAGACTGTTGCACCGTTTCGCCTCGGAGCCCCCCCGAAGAATCGCGGCATTCCCCGCTTTGAGGCAAAACGCGCCGGCATTGACACTCACATGCGGGCGCGCTTCGTAAATCATGAGTATTACACCGAGCGGCACCGCGACTCTTCGGGCCCGCAGGCCGTTTGCAGTTGTCTCATCTCTGAGCGTACGCCCCACCGGGTCGGGCAATGATGCGATCGTCTTCAGACTCTCTACACGAGAATCGACCTTGGCGGGACCGAACTTCAGGCGGTCAATCATAGTGCCCTGAAGTCCTTTTTTTCGGGCATCTTCGATATCAGCCTCATTCGCCGCCACGATTTCATCTTTGTGAGTCTCGAGAAGTTCAGCCATCTCGAGAAGAGCGGCGTCTTTGGTTTTTCTGTCGGCGACTGCAACGTAAGCGGAAGCGCGTCGGGCTGCCTGCGCCGTTTCAATTGGTTCCATAGCGATTTCCTGGATTTCCGGTTAGTTTACTTTCGAATTCTCAAAACGGCTCCAATGCCGTGCGCGCAACCGGTGCCCTGCTGAACGGTTTGCTCCACACTTCGTAATGCATACCCGATTTGTGGTTCTATGAAATCGGCCCGGGGATCCCCCTCCGAAATCGATTGGGCAAATTCGCCGGCATCGGCAATTTTCTCGGCCCAGGGAAGAGTCGCCTTCGAAATACCCTCGAGGATTTTCGCACGATCATACGACCCGGTCATAGAACTCATGACCCGCGTTCCGCATTCGATAACCTCGTTCCAGATGGTTGTCAAACGGTGGTAGTGGTCGTTAAGATTGTCGAATCCCTCGCGCGGGCGAATATTCAGACGTAACTGGTCGAGAGGCGTGCGCAATTGAGGCTCAAACAATGAATTCACCAGCGCACGCACGGGCATCGGGTTGTCGTTATACTCGCCGGTGTCGATATGACGCCCGACAAAGGTTGAGCGGTCGAAGATCTCCAACACTTCAAACGCCGCCCCCGACTGTTCGGACGCCTTCCGAATCATATAATCGAGTTCGGCACGGGAGACGAGGCGCAAGGGCATGCTTACGATATCGGCCCGATCCCGTTGTTCCCTGGGATAAATGTAGGATATTCGGTAGTCCATCCACTGTTCTTCATCGGTCCCGGAATTCCACAGATTCTGCCATTCATAAGAGAACCTGCCGATCCAGTCGCCGATTACGACAGCGCCGTCTTTGCCGTGATCCGCAATATCACGCAAGAGAGAAATCGTTTCTTCATTATGCAAATGGGAAAACGTACCAAAAGAGGAGAAATAGATATCGTATGCCGGATCGTCTCCTTTGAGTCCAAGCCCCTCCGACAGATCACCGGGAGCAAAAGATATTCGCTCTCGATAAGGGTGCGCGGCATACCGACGTTCAGCCTGTTCAAGAAGTGATTCATTGAGATCGACTCCATGGTAGGACGCAAGATCATCCGGGTCGATCAACAGGTTGACGGTTCTGTCGGCAGGTGTCCCCGGGACACGCATATCCATCATGGTTTCAAAGCCGTCACCGCTGCCGCAGCCAAGATCGAGAATCCGCACTCCGGCGCCGTTTTCACGTTTCAGCCTGATAAGCTCGCCTACGTGAGGTGCAATGAAACGTCTTGTTGTCTCGTCTTCCCACCTTACACGAACATTGTCGTATTTCCCGCGCAGCCCCGAAGGACGTTCGTACAGACCGGATCCAACCGCCTGCGAGTAGGCGGCTTTTTCTCGTGTTTCAGCCATTGACTTCCTTTTCGTCAATCATGGGGATTCGGTTGCCAATTCCGTTCAACCGAATCCCTCGGTGAGTGAATTGCTCAATGTGAAAGCTGCTTCAAGTCTTCGAAAAAAGCCATTTCGAAGGTTCATCAGGCTTTCATTTTATCAATAGCATCGAATGCATCGCGGCAGTAGATGTCCGCGCCAATTTTCCTGGAAAACTCTTCGGATGTAGGAGCACCGCCGATCAGAACCTTTACCTGGTCCCGAAGTCCGGCTTCTTTCAGCGCATTGATCACGGTCCCCATGTCCATCATTGTCGTGGTAAGAAGCGCTGACAGGCCGACGAATTTCGCGTCGCTGTCCTTGACCGCCTGAACTATTTTATCAGATTCGACATTGATTCCGAGGTCCTTCACGTTGTACCCGGCGCCCTTGAGCATCGTTACAACGATGTTTTTTCCGATGTCGTGCAAATCTCCCTTTACGGTCGCCATAACAAAGGTCCCTTTGTTCTGGCGGGATTCGCCCGTGAGGTGAGGCTCGAGATAGTCAACCGCATCGCCGACGCATTCGGCCGATGCGAGCATATCGGGAATTAGATAATCACCGTTTTCGAATTTCTTCCCTACTTCTTCCATAGCGTCGTTGAATGCCGTGAGTACGTCTCCAAGCGGAATACCGGTCTCGACGGCTTCCTTCACCTGCTCCATGACTCCCGGTTTCCCCTCCATGTCTCCATCGAACCCCTCATCCTCCTTGTCGATGTGACCCATGACGACGTTACGCTTCAATGATTCAAAAAATTCCTCGTTGCTCATATACTCTCCTTACAGGCGAAAGTTGTCCATACTTAAAAGTCCCGGTACGGCTTCACGTATCTTCTCGATGATCTCTTCGGGCAGCGGTTCTCCGGGAGCGCCGCGTATTTCGGCAAGGCGATCAACGGCCCGCGCGATCGTTTCATCATGTACTCCGTCACCGGCATACGGAAATGGATCGGAAACCACTCCGCGGCGCAGATGTTTTCTTATATGACGAGCAAATAGCCGCGTTCCGGATTTCATGACTTTCCCAACTTCATTAACCGCACCCTGCACATTATCGGCATCGAATTTTGGCTTTCGGGCAACATTTCGTACCATCCCAACGGCCGAATCATCCAACACCGCCTGTACAGGACTGAATACATTGGTGCGATCCAGGAGCCCGAATGCATAATGGATGTATTGTGCCCCGGACATACCGACTCCCATATGAGTCAGCATTTTCTCGAGCGTTGCCTGAACGCCCGGGGTTTTTGCATCACCAACGCCCGCGGTCGAGTAGCATGGTACTCGATATTGGCGTGCCATTTGTACACAATCGAGGTTGTAATGCACGAAATCGGCAATACCGTACAAGTCATGTAACGTATCGAGGCGAGCCCGAACCGGTACGGCTCCATATAGAACCGGAGTACCGGGATTCACTAACTGGGTGAGTGTTATTCCGGCCAGGATTTCAGCATTGATCATTGATACAATGCCCTCCTCCTGCACCGGCGCGGTCGAACCGCCCTGGGGTGAAGAGGATATGACCAGGGGGATTCCTCGCTTGGCAATCTCGATAACTTTGTTTGTAGTGTCGTCGACCATCTGAAGAGGACTCTTCACGACACAGGCAATAAAGGAAACCAGAGGATTCTCCTCGAGGGCTTCCGGACCGCCCGCGATGATTTCCGCCATACGAAGCACATCGTCGAGCGCGTCAAGATTGGTTATACCCGCCTGAACGTGCTTGGTCATGTACATCAACGAAGCGAAAAAGACATTGACGTCTTTGTTGTCTTCACCGATACCCTCATCCTGAATATTGACATTACGGATGAAAAAATCGACGTTTTCCAGCGCATTACACAGCCGGGCCGAGTCACATAATCTGCTGATCGATCCCCGATGTTCAGTGAATACCGGTGCTTCGATTTCTTTGGATGAATCGGAAACAGCACGGAATTTCTCCATCGCGGTTTCGAGAAAGATATTTGTTTCGGAGCCGGTGCCGAAATACTCCCTGGGAACCGTGGAATCCAGCTCCAGCGCTTTGGATCGGTCTCGGGCTCCCAAAACAATTCGAGACGGAGCGGATTCCACTGCATTCATCACAACTTCACGAGGAATGCGCACATTCCACGCCCCTTCGGCATCCTCGCGTGTGACCGTGCAACCGTTTGACCCGAATATATCGGCAGCCTGCTCATTAAAGCATAGAAATCCAGGTTCCGAAAGAATGGAAATCGAAGCATTGTGGATCATATCCCGGCGTTCCGCATCAATTCGTCGGAGCGGATCGACCAAAGTACCTTTTCGAAAAGATGCATCGCTCATGCGGCACCTCCCATCTGGTCGCTGAACACCCCTGAACGAAGCGCTCGCATGAACCTGCGGCAATGACGGTCACGGCCCATCAGAAGCTCTCCCAGTAAAATTCCTTTGCGGATATCCGGTTTGGACGGATCGCATATCGCGGAGTCCAACCCACACAGAATCGCCATTTGCAGAAAAGCGGAGTTTACTTTCATGCGCTGCTTCAGTCCGTGTGAAACATTGGAAAGCCCCATCGTAACATGAGCTGCCGGGAATTCTTTCTTGATTCTGTCGATAGTCTCGAACGTAACCTTCCCCTGATTCACGTCGGCGGAAATCGGGAGCACCAGCGGATCAAAAAACAGTTGTTCTTCTTTTACGCCCCGCATCATGGCTGCTTCGTGAATGAACGAGCAAATTTCCATACGGCGGTTAGTAGTTCGCGGTATTCCGTCTTTGTCCATTGCCAATGCGACAACCGGAACCTTGTGCTCGGAAGCAAGGTCGAGTCCCTCTTCCATGGATCCGTCGGATTCGGCTTTGATGGAATTGATCATCCATTCTCTTCGGTCGGCGAGATGCGCGGCGGCATTCCGCAGAACCATCGGTGAGGCGGAATCGAGCGTAAACTTTTTCTCTGTGCCGGTAAGAGCAATATCTATCAGCCAGCACAAATCGGTACTTTCCTGATCCATATCGCCCGAGCCGGTGCCGGCATTCAGGTCGATATATTCGGCTCCAGCCTCATCCTGCAGCCTTATTTCCGACAGAATTCCATCTTTATCGCGTGAGACGATGGCTTCTCGTATGGATTTCCGGGTGGCATTCACCCGTTCTCCGATTACTATCATACTTCACTCCGATCGCAATTAAGACATCCACGGTCGATATCCGGATGTGCGGCGGTAATCTCTTCCACCTGGTCTCGGTCGATAAACCATTCGGCCTCAGCGCCGAGAATCTCTCGAACCCGCTGGTGGGCGCGTTGTGGTGTATCCATTTTTCCGTTCTTTTCCCAGACTCCTCGTTTGTCACGATCGCTGAGTTGCGGAACGTAGTGCTCTTTACGCATGTACTTCCTCGTATGTCGTGCCGTCAGGAAATTCCCGCCCGGTCCGACCTCGCGAATGACATCCAGTGCCAACCGCCCCTCGTCGAGCTTGATGCCCTCTATTGCCCTAAGGGCCATTCCGAGAATTTCGTTGTCGATAACCAGTTTTTCCTTGCTCACAGTCATCGCAAATTCCATGAGACCGGCTGCATCGTGGATAAAGTCGGCACCGGCCATTCCCACGAGAAGGTTATTGACCGCGGATTCGTACCCCACCTGTGCATCCAGCACCTTTGAATCACTGATTCCCGCGGTAGCATAATATGGGAGACCGTAGTAGTGGGTCATCTGTGCGGTGGCCGCATTGATCAGACCGCTCTCAACAGGTCCCCCGAGGTATCCGACATCTCGAAGATCCGTGGAGGTGGATACACAGCCGTACACTACAGGAGTTCCTGGATTGACAAGCTGAGTCAACATCACGTTTATCAGAGAGTCACTATTCTGGATCACGAGTGTCCCGGCTATCGATATCGGCGAAGTTGCTCCACATAGCGGCTCGACCGGGACTACCGCTGGTATTCCGGCTTCGGCAACCTGAATCATGTAGTCGCCGTATTTCCCGTCAAGGCGAAGTGGGCTGATGCCGCAAGTTATAATGGAAATAATGGGACGTTCACGCAGTTCTTTTTCGCCGCCGGCAACCTTGGTCGCCAAATCCAATACTTCTCTGATACCGTCACTGGTGTACACACCCCCCATAATATGTTTGGAAGTGTACAGCAGCCCCGCAAAAAAGCGGTTCACGTCCACTCGTTCCACCGGCAGCTCGTTTGGGTAGGTGGGCAGAAGCATTACGTGCACATTCGGAAGTTTGTCTGTAATCCGGATGACGTCGACTAGATCGTCCAGATTGGCTTCTCGACGTGTCTGCTCGGGGTAGTCCAGGATATTGAGCGCGGTTCCGCCGGTGCCGTAATACACGTTTCCCGAACCGAGAACGCAGTCATTTTCCGGAGTCCGCCCATGCAGCGTTACCGTGTGAGGAGCCTTTGACACAAGCTCCATAACGGTTTCCGGCTTCAATCGGACAACTCGTTTTTCTGAATCCACATTGGAGGCGACAGCTTTGAACAGCTCGAATGCTCTATCGTTATGGACCTCGAATCCCGTGTCCGAGAGAACTTCGAGACTAGCGTTATGTATACGTTCTACATCCGATGGTGTAAGTGGCTTGTATGAATGAAATCTCTCAGGTTTTGTGTGACTGCTCACTATGAAGCATCCCCCCTTCTAAAATTACACGAGTGCCGACCGCACCAACGGCAGGCGTTACCGTACTTCTCAACCACTTCCCGAGTCCCGATTCCGATCACTCCGGAAACCGATTTCCGAGGAGTCATCTGCAACCCGTCGTTCAATTCAACGCCCACCGGGCTATCGGGAAGAAGCTCGAAAAGCTTCGCTTGTTCGGTAATCGACCAATCGCAGTAACCGGGGCTGTAGCGTTGCGTAAGGCCTTCATCGGGACGCAGATTGCGCCCAACTTCTCTCGCGACCGACTCAGCCGCGGCCTCGGCCCCGGCTGAAGCCGTTCTATCCAGGATACTTCCCTGGTACATGCGTCGTGAGGATGCCTCCTCAATGACTTCATCAATCTCGGCCCCAAGTGTTACCACAAAAACAACCGCTTTTCGACAATGTTCCAGCACCCTGGAAATCTTGCGGCTCCGAACCGGCAGAAACCCACCGATCAGCACCTCACCATCGGACTGCGTAACGGACAGAACTCGGCTGACGGCCCGCGGACGCCAGACATCATTAACTAATTCAATTGCTTCTCCCGCCCACCGTCGGCTTCGGGGCGACAATTCGGATTCCCCGTTTTCCCCCAGTATTTCGTAGAGACGCTCCGGCCGAAGCTGAACGTTCACGTCCCAGCGATTTGTCGCCGGCCAGGGACTTCGAAAATTCCTACTCGTTGATCGACTAAGCATCTATAGGTTCTCTCCTTCAGGTTTCAAGATCCGCAAGAATTATTCTTCGGTTGAGCGGGGCAGATTGGTTAACTGCGACATGCCTGGAAGTTATCAGGCGATATCACAGTTTCTTCACAGACATGCAACAGGCAAACAGGTGCATAAAAATATATAAGTTACACTCTCTTTGTCATGTTTTTTGCACTTAACGGCGATATGTTAGATACCTGTTAGACAATAACAATTTCCAAGTTTAGCGGAAAATCGGTCAAAAGACACGGAAATCGGCATATTTTGATAGGAATAGTTATACGCCGGACCGTCGACTTCGTTCGATAATGTATACGCACCGACTGTGTTCGTCGGTTACAACGGCTTAGTTAGTGTCCGTCCGAAAAGTCCTTTTTTCGCTCGGATTGATGAAGCAAACCGGCGATTTCAGCCTAAAACGGGCGCTT
>CAYFVL010000052.1:0-24695 GCA_964346405.1 uncultured Fibrobacterota bacterium | reverse complement strand
GCCGAGGGGTAGAGCAGTATGCGTAAGAGGTTATGCGAGATTGACTCAGAAAAAACGCATGGATATCAGGGGATATGCCTTGAGCATTTTTCTACAGCGGATCGCGCGCCGGCTTACGCAGAATGCCGTTGGTCGATTGTCGAAGTCGGGTTAAATGGAGGGATCAAGGCATGGGTGCTCCAGTCCAGCCCTACCTCATCAGGAAAAGCCGAATTTATCGAACCAGTTTGTAGACCCCGTGCCTTTTTGCATCCGAGGAAATTATACGAACTCCGGGTATACCGGACCGGTGAAGATTCAATTCCGATTCGGTAATCCGGCGACCCATAAGATCGTACACGTGCATCGATTCCCCATCCCGTGCCCCCAGCATTCGACGCGAACCAGAGGCCGGGTTCATATCTCTCTGATCCGAACATTTTCCCGCGATCCGTGTTGGAATCGTATCCACCGCCCACACCGTAAACTCGTTGGTTCCTTCGACAAGATTCTGAAATGGGCCCGGATGGGGATTTTCATTTGGTAGTGGCACTCCGAAAAAATCTCCCGCAATCGAATCGATACGATAGTCGGCGGGCGGCATATCGCCTATGTACGATGGAGTGATCCGTGGATTGGGCATCGAGAGGAAATCCGATCCAACCGAAAAGGATATCGAGACTTTTCGATCCTCTATATTTGCCGAGAAACTGGTCGATGTCGATGAAACCAAACTGTTCTCTCCCTCGAGTGCGTCGGGGTGGGCTCCGTCAAGATGCAGATTGTAGTCGGCAATTATAGTCTCATCTTCTTTCAATTTTAGACCATTGTCGATAAAAACGTTGTTGTAGTATCGATAGTGCTCAAGTTCGGCAACGGGCGCTTCGAGCTGTTCGCAGGTAGCCGAATCATACACACCCGGGTGCCGGCCGGGCGACCAGGATGCCCAGCGATTATCTCCGCACTTGTAAAAGAGATTGTGAACCAGTACCGTTCCGGCGCCGTCGGAATGCTGCATCTTCGTGCCCAGGAAAATATTGTTGTCAACCAGGAGAGGACCGTGTCCCATTTCATTCCAGATTCCCACCGCATTACGACTGCCCCTGAACACATTACGCGTAATTCGTGATCCCTGATATCCGTTGTCGACCCAGATATAATCGCCTCCGTTATCGTAAAGATAGTTACCCTCGATAATGCCCTCGATAAAAAACAACGGTTTGATAACGGCGGTGGCGTATCCCCCAAAATCCAGGTAGTTACAGTTACGCAGGATGTTGTTCTCGATTCGGCAGTATGGTGACCAGTAGGCGACCAGTCCCCCGTCACCCGCATATTCAATAATGTTGTTGCGAATGATGTGATGTCCGATTCGGCCGATTTCTACGTACAGGTTACGATCTCCGGTTATGACGTCTCCATATCCTGCCTCCAGCAGTACCGGAATCCCCTGAATTCCAAAATCGATCGCGAGTGTTTTCGAATACCGAACAGTGCAATTCTCAATAATCCAGTCGTGACCTCCACCCGTGCTCACCGCCCCCTTTTCCGGAATGCCGTCGGATTTGTATTTCAGGTGAGGGTAATTGTTTGCGGAATGCTCAAACGTTATTCCCCCAATGGTTATGTACCCCAGGTTATAGGTCGCCGGGGCGAATATCTGCTCTCGTACCGCAAGCTCAACCATGCTCTGATTGGGATCGTTTCCCGCGAAATTAGCGTACACGGTATCTCCGGCCGCGGAAACGGTCCAGCTTCGGGAGTAGGTTTCGACATCTTCCATGGAAAACTTCTCCGTCAGCGGCAGACCTTCGAGAAACACCTGCCCCAGTACTCGTTCGCTTTTTAGCGGAGGATGAATAGCGAACGGATTGTAATCTCCGACCAGTTCCGGTGTGATCGCTACGGCATGAGTTTTTTCAGTGATGGAGACCCAACCGTTGACGACCTCCGAACCTTTCACGACAACCTCGGCCCCGGGAGCCGCCTCATATATGATACGTGCCTCAGCCGTACCACCTTTCACGGGCTTCACACACTCCCGATAGGTGCCGGTCTCAATAAGTACGCTATCACCGGGTTGCGCTATCGCGGCTCCTTGATCGATATACTTGTACGGACTGCCGAAACTTCCGTCACCTCCGTTATCCGCAACGGATCCGTCGATGTGTATCGTTTTACCTCTTGAGGGCAGAATCACTAAAAACATGGCCAATATCGAAATAGGGCCAAGGACGCGGAATTTCATACTTTTCTCCTTGCCCTATCCGGCAGACTGAATGCTTGTCGAACTTGCTTACTCATCGATTGATACTCCCTCACCCAAAGCCGACCGCCCATCGGTTGCTATGTAATGGCAATCTATTATCGCATTGATGGCGCGTCGGACAAACATAGTACCGAGGGTACCGCTAGAGACTACTTTGTATACCAAACATCTATAGGGATCGGCCGATCTTTATTTTTGCGGAATCGGCAAACAAAGTTCCCGACTTCGTAACCAATCTCATTGCCACCCTGTGCTTGCTCGGGGAATACTTCCCGGGGAACGATATATCCGACTGCGAAATTCCGAATGGGGAGGGGTAGCCTGGGGGATATAAAAATTCTAGCCGGCCCAAGTTTCACAGCCGAGAGACGCCGTACTGCGCGGAGCGATGTATTGCGCTGCACAGAGGTGTTGAAGTGAGGGGTGTCGATGTGAGCGCAGCGCTGCATTGCGCTGCACTGAGCGGTGTCGAAGTGAGCAAAGTCGAAATGTCGAAATGCCGAGGCGATGCCCCGAGCGGAGCGTTGTATTGAGCGAAGCGCTGCATTGCGCTGCACTGAGCGGTGTCGAAGTGAGCGAAGTCGAAATGTCGAAATGCCGAGGGGTAGCGCAGTACGCGTAAGAAGTTGTGCGAGATTGCCTTACGAAAAGCGCGGGGGGGGTATTCGCCGAGATACCTTGAGTCCGGCCGGCCGGCACATGCTTTGCGTTGGGTCCGCCAAGCGATATGCAATCCCGAAATGTCATGTTAAGGAGGTTCGAAATGAAGAAATCGCCACTATCTCACGCCACGAAAGGCAAAGGTAAGGCACTGATGTTAGCGATACCGGCCGCATTGGGTCTGGGCGGCGTTCTCATCAAGACGATTGGGCATGGGAAGAATGGTAAATCCCAAAAGATTCGAGACGAATTGCAAGGGGTTACCGACAAACTTTACGACGACCTGGATATAACATTCAGCCAGGTAAAAGACTCCATTCGTGGCGATTCCGCGGACAAACTGGAGAAGAGTATCGATAATGCAATCGAGATCGCCAGGGAGCGTCTCGAGGCTATTGCCGCCGATGCGAAAGACGGTATTCGAAGAGCCGGATCGGTAAAATACTGAAACCGTTAGGAAACACTCGGTAATGTCGACCACCAAAGAACATGCTTCGTGGTCAACGCTCATCCGTGATCTTCGAGCGCAGGTGATATCCCTGCTTCAGGCAGAGATAAATCTTGCAAAAACAGAAATGAAGCAAATTGCCCGGAATTACGCGGGCAAGAGTGTCCTTCTGTTTATCGGGATTCCGATCGTGCTGGCCGGGGCGTGGTTTTTACTGCTCGCATCGGCACTATTTTGCGCGGATCTCTTTGAGCGCCTCGGCCTTTCGCGCCTTACCGCCCTGTGGCTCGGCTTTGCCGCAACCGGGGGGTTGTTTATGGTGTGCGGAGGGGTGACCGCACTGGTTGGGATACGTGGCATGAAAAAACTTTCAGTCAAGCCCGAAAAGACGATCTCCGCATTGAAACAGGATGAAACGCCGGAGGAGATATGTCATGGATGACGGCAGGGTTTCACAAGAACAAATGGCCGAATCGATGCGTGAGATTCGTGAAAGGCGGAAGGTGCTGAATCGCACCTCAAATTTGATTCGTGAGAGAGCAAAACACTCCGGGAAGAAGATCGCCCGTATCATTCTATATGTTGTGGGTGGTTTGCTGCTTCTTTTTATTACGGGTATCGTTCTCTCTCTTTTCGGGCACGGGAAACGGGAAAATCGAGTATGATTTTAAAACGGCAGGGTGACTTCGGGTTCTTTCCACCCGCCCAAATTTCGCCTTACCGGACCGGGTCGAAACAGTCCGCGCTAAATCCCAAAAAACCCAAACATACAACGAACAGAAACGAACTGTTTCTGAATTGTGGTTCAATATCGTCGGTGATTCCGAAATTCTTGTAGCGCATCTGGCTCATGTATTTGAACGATTGCCGAACGGATTGGATGACATGATGTATCTTGCCTTTCTATGCCTCTCGAGGTATTTCCAGACTGGTAAGATGAAAATCGGCCAAATTTCGGTCCGAATTAGCCAATTTCGGACCGCGACATTCCCCCGCACGGCTAAAATAAACGCCGGGAAACACATGCGGTGGAAAAACCGGTAGTTTGAATTCAGGAGTCGTAACGGAATAAAGTCTCCAGAAATCGCGAAGATATCAGGGCGGCTTTCGAGGCGCTTGTGCAGGGATATAGCAGGGACTATGGCCCAAACATGCAACGAAGAAGGCCGACTTGAGATCAAGCGAGAATGGAGAGGTTATTTCGTTACGACTCCTTAGGTCGCGTTTTCTTTCGTGATGGAAACACCGCTGCAAGACACCCGCGTCAATTACGTGAGGGTCTCTAAGTAAGCGGCATTCCGTTTTCGACCGAGACTGAAAACCTTGGTCAACGAATTGAAAAAACACTATTACAAATGGTGCGCCGGCGCGACGTTTTCCCGGTATACACATAAACTCCCAGGAAAGGAGACACCATGAGTTCAGCAAAAAGTGGTGATAAGGTGAAAGTCAATTACGTTGGTAAACTGACGGACGGTACCGTATTCGATTCTTCCGAGGGACGTGCTCCGCTGGAGTTCACTCTCGGTGAGGGTATGGTGATCAAAGGATTCGAGAATGCGGTCGCGGACATGTCCGAAGGCCAATCCAAAGATGTGACCATCCCGGCAGAGGAAGCCTACGGTGAACGAAGAGAAGACCTGATTGTTCCCGTAGCACGCGAGCAGTTTCCGGATAACCTGGAACTCAAAATCGGAGGAACTCTTCAGGTGAAGCTTCAGGACGGCAGAACGGCTCAAGCCGGCATTGCGGAAATCAAAGAGGACCAGGTAACCCTTGACATGAACCATCCACTTGCCGGAAAAGACCTCAACTTCACCATTGAGCTTGCCGAAGTAGACAAACCAAGCCAATAGAACTTTATTCCCTTATTAATTGAAAGGAAACGTGCATGAAACGCATGTTTTTGACCGTCGGCCTTCTGCTCGTCGGAGCTTTCCAGTCCTGCACCAGCGATGATGGATCTGCGGGGAGTAAGAAAATTAATCTCGAGGACCCCCAAGAAAAATTTTCTTACGCAATCGGGATGGATGTCGGTGCATCGATGGAGGATTTCAGCGATCGATTGGATCGTGACGCTCTGTTTGCCGCCATCAACGACGTCCTCGACGGAAACGAACCGCAACTGTCCCCTGAGGAAGCAAACGCGGTTAAGCAGGAAGTGTTTGCCGGACTTCGTGAGAAGCAGATGAAGGAGCAGGAAACGGCTTCGGTTGAGAATCTGGAGAAAGGTTCGAAATTTCGGGAAGAGAACAAAGCAAAAGAGGACGTTGTCGTAACCGAAAGCGGTCTTCAGATGCAAGTGATCAATGAAGGTACGGGAGCTTCGCCGGATGCCGAGGATAAGGTCAAGGTTCATTATCGTGGGACGCTTATCGACAGCACCGAATTCGACAATTCCTACTCACGTGGCGAACCGGCTGTTTTCCAGGTGAATCAGGTCATTCCCGGTTGGTCCGAGGGGCTTCAGAAGATGAAAGTCGGTGGAAAATACCGTTTGGTGATTCCACCCGAGCTTGGCTATGGAGAACGGGGCGCGGGTCGAGATATCGGGCCGAATGAAACCCTGGTATTCGAAGTTGAGCTTATCGATATCGTTGAAGATTAGAAGCTCCGGAACAAACCGGCGGAACTTCAGTTCTGATACAAAGCGCGGCGCCAAAACAATAGTTTTGGCGCCGTTTTTGTATCTGTAATGTTCGGTTCATATAAACCGATAACCAAACCCCGGTTTTGAAAGGGTGATAATATGGCGGATCGAACAACCGAAGCGGTACTGCGGGATCATCTCGAACGGGCGCAACAGGGGGATCTTGAGGGGGATATCCGGGATAATTTCGCGCCCGACACTGTTCTTCTCACCACATACGGTACATTCCACGGACATCAGGGCATTCTAGCCGCCGCCAAGCTCCTGAACGACCAACTCGGGAGCACATCGTACGAATACACGAATGTGGTTTCGGAAGGCGACGTTGGTTTTCTCGAATGGCGCGCCGACACACCCCGCGCCCGAGTCACCGACGGGGCCGATTCGTTCGTGATCCGAGACGGAAAAATACAAACAATGACCATCCATTATACGGTGGAACCCGTTGATTCCACGAGGGACTAAGGGGTGTCGTCATGGAATTCTGAGGATACGATTTTTCGCCCGACGGATCCGTTCAAACTTCCAGGTGTTCGTAAATTACGGCCACCTGCTCCCGCAAGTCACGAATTTCCTGTTCCCAGAACCGGTCGCTGCCCCAATCGGGAAAATTGCGCCGAAATTGATGATCGTTGCGTTGGCGGCTTACCCAGGCCAGAAAGTAGATCATTCGCATTGCACGAAGAGGTTCTATGAGTTTAATGGATGTGTGGTCGATTTTGCGTAATCGCTCATAGCCGGCAAGAAGAAGATCGATTTCTCTTTTGGCCTTATTCGCATGCTCAGGCAGCAACAACCATAAATCCTGCATGGCCGGTCCCATTGCCATATCGTCGAAGTCGATTACCATGAGTCCTTCATCCAGCCGATCGAGAATATTGCCCTGATGACAATCCCCATGTACCCGAATCACCCGTTCCTCGGCAAATAGCGATCCCGCAATCTCAATCACCCGTCGCGCGCTCGACTCGTAACGCTCCGCATAGTGAGATGGAATGACGTGTTCAAGCAGATAAGCGAGATCGGCCCGGGTTGAGTGTCGTGGGTCGATGGTGACACGGGTGTCGGCGGTATGGCGCTCTCCTACCAGATGTATTCTGGCGATAAGGCTTCCGAGTCGCTGCCAGTCCGCATCGGTATTGACCTCGAACTGCCGGCCGCCCTTTTTGGGGAAGACGGCAAACGGGATGTCTTCGCAGTCGGCCAGAGTTTCACCAGTCGAAAGGTGAATTGGCGCAACGACCGGAATGTCCGCCTCGGCACACTCCAGCACAAACCGATGCTCCTGGCCGATAGCTTCACGGGTCCATCGATCGGGACGATAGAACTTCGCCACAATTCTGCTTCCGTCTTTAGTCTGAAGCTCATACACTCGATTGATATAGCTTGGAAACGGATGGTTGTATGCGGTCAGGGGCTCACGAATGGCCTCCTCAACCGCATTCAGCATTCTGTCCGGAGTGAGCCCGTCAAACGCTCCCGGCTGGATTTTCTCCTGGGTCATCTGTATCTCTCCATCTTATTACACGAATGGGGTCGATCTGTCCTTATATCTTCAACCTGAACTGAGCCATTTTCACCTTCGGTTCTGCTACGTAAGGAGTACAAGTGCTTCCATGTCCATTGCAGCACTAAACTTCATTCGTAGCCTTTTGCGTGGTTTCACCTTCGGTTCTGCTGCATAAGGAATACCAGTACTTCCATGTCCATTACATCGCTGAATTCTATTCGAAATTTTTTGCGCGGTTAAAAGAAACCACAGAGCCCCCGGCGCGGCAAAGCAGCAACCAAAGAATCTCATCTCTCGTAATCGTGGGCATAACTCGTAATCGAAAATCTGTTGCGAGCACAGTCGAATCCGATTACGAGCACCGACCTGCCGGCGCAGGTCTGAGCACGAGCACGAAACAATCTAAAATTCAAGACAGCCTTCACAACTCAGTTTACCGCGCAGTCTCCGGAATTCCTTTTGTTGCGCGATTCCATCCGACGGTTCATCGCGCGCCGGCCTGGTGCTTCTCTATTCATCTCATTCTAGTCGGAACTCACGATAGCCCCTTCAAACAGCTTCTTGTATTTTTCGATATCGGCCACATTGCAGGTTTGGCACTGCGCTCAGGGACCATGATCCTGGAACATGTCGCTGTGACTGATTTCTCCGAATGCTCATCAGAATATACATAGTGAAGGTAGTACGTCCGAGGCCAACCACTGTTTTGATCCCAAAGTCAGGGTTTCTCTGGATGTTCCTTTGCCGGGCCGGATTGGGAAGCTTCCGCGAAAGTCTTTGGACGGTGGTGGTTTTTCTGTTGTTACCGAACCGATTCGGGATTATATTTAGTTTAGTATCACGGAATTACAATGGATCGTTGAAGTATGATCACACCGAAAAAGACATATTATTCAATAAGAGAGGTTTGTCAGCGAACAGGCCTTGAGCCGCACGTATTGCGCTACTGGGAGAATGAGTTTCCCCAGCTTCGGCCCAAGAAAAATCGTGCGGGGAACCGCGCATATCGTGAAAAGGATATCGAGGTAGTCGAAGCGATACAGACTCTTCTCTACGAGGAACTATTCACCATCTCCGGCGCGAAAAGAAAGATGGCGGAACAGAAAGAAGCCGCCCCCGCCGGATCACCTTCACCTGCCGCCTCAGCTGCACCGCCTCAGCAGCACAACGGACATGATCCACAAGCACGACGGGTTATTGAAGACGCCGTAGTCGGTTTGAAAGATGTTCTCAAGACTCTGCGTGGCTTCGGATCTTAATGGGCTTCTAAGAGTTTGATTTCACTTGCCCTGCAACAACATCGGCCGCAACGCCTCCCAGGCCGAACGCGGAGAAACATACGAGTTTATCGCATAGTACTGATACCACCCACAGTTCCGCGTGCATTCTTTCATCGACTGCCGCATCGCAGCGGCTTCTTTCGACTGCAGCCATTCGGTAAGGTCTGTTTCGGCCAGATCGGGTCCTTTGTGCCCCTTAATGTTGCAGGGATAGAACAGCTTTCCGTCCGGGGAGATGATTACCGACGCCGATGAGCATTTTCCCGAGCGATACGCTTTAAAAAACTCCCGGGGTGTATGCATCGTGTTCGGATACTTCCTGCGCAAAGCCATCAAAGTTTTTTCAAGGGCATTCATATCCGGAAAACAGTCCTTTGCGTTCTCCATGGCCGCCGCCGGGATCACCACCACGTTCGCGCCCGCCGAACGACACCGACGAATTTTGTCCTCGAGCACCGAAACGCTGTCACGGGTCACTACCACCTGAACCGAAACCTGCGTCGGGAGTTTGGTCAGTTCGGGAAGCAAACCGAACATATCGAGATTACCGTGGCCTTCATCGATTGAAACATGCAGAAAATCGATATACCGGGCATACTCGGTAAGGGGATACCCAAGAAGACTGCGGGCGCTGGTTGTGAAAAGCAAATAGAAATTGCAAGATCGCGCGTACCGGAGCAGCTCTCCGATATCGTCCCGAAGAAGCGGCTCACCCCCTTCGAAACTGGTCATCAGGACCGAAGAACGAGACAGATTGTCGAGTATACTTTTTATCCGCTCGGTGCCCAGATCGGGAACAGGATCTTTTTTCACATTACAGAACGGACACCCGAAATGACACCGCGACGTTACTTTCAGAGAAGCATAAAATGGGAAAACCGCGTCACGGGCTCGCGCATTGCGCCAGAGTGCTCGTGCGGTGGGAACGTAGGCCGACGGTTTTAGAATTCTCATTTCGGTCTCCCGTTTTCACCCACAAATGTGAGTGAAGGGTACTAGAAGTAGATTGTCGTCGAGCATCTCAATTCTTTCTCCATTGTCCACAACGATGCCGAAAGGGGACCCATGGTGGCTGATGAAATCCCGAATACAGGTGAGTCGCCTTGGATGAACTCTTCCGGCGTATTTGATCTCAATCGGAATCAGACCATAATCAGTTTCGATGATGAGGTCGATTTCTCCGCCGCCACGGGTACGGTAATGATACATACTGAACGGAACCGCTTCAGCCCGCAACATCTTTGAAATCTCCTCAACGACGAATCCTTCCCAGGAATGACCCAGTATCGGATGCGCCAACAGGTCCTCCGGAGCTGCAATACGAAGCAGGTGGTGCAAAAGCCCGGAGTCCCGAAGGTGGCCTTTGGGGTGGCGGATAAGAGAGCGAAAGCTGTTCTTCGAGAAAGCCGGCACCGTCCGCCAAACAAAGGTCCCATCGGCGATTTTCAGGTATTCACGCACTGTCGGTTGGGAAATCTCCAGGGCCCGAGAAAGATCAGACAGATTGACGATTGTTCCCGACAATCCCGCCAACTGGGAAATGAAAAACTGAAATCGGTTCTTGTTCAGTTTGGGAAACAGAAGAGAGATATCACGATATATGTAGGTAGAAATATATTGCTCCATCCAATGCCTGCGAAACTGATGGGAATCCTCCACCCAGGGCTCCGGATATCCTCCGCAAAACCAGAATTTAAGGACCTTCGGTGTGCTTCCGGCCGGCCGTAACTCATTTCGCACGGCCTCGGCATTTACCCGGGAATCCAGAAGCTGTGGAAACACGGGGCGCAGTATTCCAAGCGATTCGGAGTAGCTTAACTGGCTCATCTCGATTATACCTACCCGACCGGCCAGAGATTCCGATATTGAAGAGAGCAGGTCCGGAGAACTGGAGCCGGTGATTACGAATCGTCCTTTTCGCATCCGATTCTCATCAATAGCGACTCGGAGAGCAGGAAAGAGAGCAGGAAGCATCTGCGCTTCATCAATTATCACGTTTTCGCTGTTGAGCCGAAGAAACAGATCCGGGTCCCGAGATACTGCTTCCATGTCTCGCGCTTTTTCGAGATCGTAGAAATCCCATTCTCCGGGAAGCATGCGCATCAGCGTGGTCTTGCCGCATTGACGAGCCCCCAATACTGCCACGCAAGGGAAGTAGGAAAGGTAGTTTTGAACTGTTTGCAGGTAGGCACGTTTCATACCTGTCAAAATAAAAGGTTGCCTTTGAAATTGCAAGGAATGATCATTGAAGAACCTTCACCCGGACCCGCGCCGTGCCGCTCGAAATCATGTCTATCTTTCCGGCGGCCGCTTTTGATAAGTCGATAATTCGGCCCCTTTTGAAAGGACCACGATCGTTAATGCGAACGGTAACCGATTTTCCGTTCGACAGATTCGTCACTTGAACTCTCGTACCAAAGGGCAGAGTCCGGTGCGCCGCGGTCAGATCGTACATATTGAACCGCTCCCCCGACGCCGTAGATCGTCCCTGAAATCCGGGGCCGTAATACGAGGCCGTCCCGACAAATCCCCCGCCGGACACAGAACTCTTAATTCGCTTCTCGGTCTTCTTCTCGGGGAACCGCGCCGAAGGCTTTGAGCTTCCGCGAGAGTGCGCTCGGGTATACCGGGGCGCCGTCGTGCAGGAGGCAACCAGCAACAAAACAGAAATTATGGAGAATAGTCTAAGCGATGAAATATGCATTCTTTGCAGAGATATTTTCATACAATTTGTTTTACCACAGCATCTTATGCGGAATTATTTGTACCTGTCGATCACCCGCTGGTAGGCCGAGGCCGGATTCACTCCCTGAAGTCTCTCAACCTCTTTGCCTTCTTTTATGAAGGTTACGTGCGGTATTCCGCGCACCCCCATGGAACCGGAAAGTCCCGGGAAACGGTCGGTATTGACCTTGAACACTCGAACGGACTTCGGGTTTTGTTTGGCAATATTTTTTATCGTAGGGTTAAGAACCGCACACGGGCCACACCAGGAAGCCCAGAAATCGAACATCAGAAGCTGTGATCCGGCATCGTTTATCGTTGCACGAAACTCGTGCACATCGGAGATCTCGACAACTTCGCCCACTTTGCCCACGCTCGGGGAATTGCCGCAACCCCACAGAACCACAAGCCCAACCAGGGCAACGGCACTCGATACTTTGATCATACTAGCTTTCCCCTTTTACCCGGAATCATGTACTGCACTCCTGCATCCCGGCAAATTCCACATCAATGTACAAGTACAGCCGATTACAGCCGCGACCACCGGCCGCGCTCAGGCAACAAAATACCGACCCTTCCATCAAACTTAAATTACGAAATGGCGCCGGATTTGTTCAGCCCCGCTGTGATCCATCAGACTCCATACCCTTCGTGTTCCCCACCCGTATGAATGATACCCGGCACTTTAGTTCCGGAACAGAGTTTGGAAAATGAAGCGGTCAATTTGTGTTTCAAGACACCACCGGCGGTCATCCTGCACTAACCCAGGTTTCGCAGCCTACTCACGGCATTCCGCGTAAGCTCCCGGCTCAGGACAGAAGCGAATGGAAGTCGGATATAGAGGAAAGCTTGTGCGAATCCATGAAAGCTCGAATGCCTTCGAAAACCTGTTGCGGTATCGAAGGATCCACAAACGTGCCGGTCCCAACCTGTACGGCGGCGGCCCCGGCAAGCAAATACTGAATAGCATCATCCGCGCACATGATCCCGCCGATCCCGACAACCGGAATACTCACCGCCCGGAATACACGCCAGGTCATCGCAACCCCAACCGGGCGGACCGCCGGCCCGGATAGCCCACCGGTTCCCGCGGCCAGGACCGGTCGCAGTTTCGAAGTGTCGATTACCATACCAACCAGCGTGTTGATGCACGAAACCGCATCGGCGCCCCCTTGCTCGGCGGCTTTGGCTATGGCGGTAATGTCCGTTACATTCGGGGTCAGCTTGATTATCAGCGGCTTATCGGTCCGTTTCCGCAGCTTTGCGGTAAGACTCTCGACCTGTGCGGCATCGGTGCCGAATGCCAGCCCGCCGTGCTTCACGTTCGGACAGGAAATGTTGATTTCATATCCAAAAAGCGCTTCGCAGCTCTCGAGCCGTTCGAGCACCCGAACATACTCATCTTCTACCGATCCGGCCACATTCGCGATTATTTTCGACGGCATCCGGGCAAACATCGGGACCTTCTCGACCAGAAACCGCTCCAACCCCACGTTTGCCAGACCGATTGAATTCAGAATGCCCGAAGGCGTCTCGACAATTCGCGGCATTTCATTGCCGGGACGAGGCTCTTCGGTAACGGCTTTGGTATAGATAGCCCCAACCGCATTCAGGTCCACGAGCGTTTCATACTCACTTCCGTACCCAAAGGTACCCGAAGCCGTGCCAACCGGGTTGGGAAGAACACCGTTGCCGATTTTCACCGTCAAATCTGGCGGATTATTTACTCCCACACTATCTCCTCAGCATTGAACACCGGCCCTTCCTTACACACCCGGGCATATCCGGCCGGGGTGGTCGTTTTTACCACACACCCCATACACGCCCCGACCCCGCACGCCATCACCTGCTCCATGGAAACCCAGCATCGTGCGCCGGTCTCTTTAGCATACGCATGACACGCCCGAAGCATCGGCTCGGGGCCACACGCATACAGTTCGGTATCCGACGAAGCAAGCTTCTCAGACCGTAAATAGTCCACCGTAGTCCCGGCAAACCCCCGGGATCCGTCGTCGGTACAGATAACCGTGTTAACCCCTTCAAACAAATCCTCCCCGGGAATCGCCCCGGAGGTCCGTCCCCCCACAACCAGCACACAATCCCGCCCGGCCAGAGTCAGGCTTTTCGCCATAAACAACACCGGCCCCAACCCAATCCCCCCGCCAACCAGCACCACCGGCCGCCCGACTTCAGGCCGCGGAAACCCATTCCCCAACGGCGCAATCACATCGAGCACATCCCCCGGCTCCCTCGAAGCCAGAAACGAAGTAGCCGCCCCACGCTTGAGGTATATCACCGACGCGGTATTCTGTTGGGGGTCGTAGTCGGAGAAGGCAAACGGACGTCGGAGGAGAGGGGTTGTGGTTTGGGAGAGGCGGATGGTAAGAAACTGGCCGGGGGCTATTTGATTCACCCCAACGGTGGCAAATTCCACTTCATAGAGCCATTCGGCGACAACTCGGTTATTCCGCACTTGAGCGGAGAATTGATTCATAAAAATCCAATCTCGGAAATAGCGAAAACTGCGCGCTCCAACAAAACATAGAAACACGGGTTTTTCGGACGGACACTTATCTCGAGGCGATATCCTGAACTGTAAGGGTAGT
Source organism: uncultured Fibrobacterota bacterium (assembly GCA_964346405.1). Classification (GTDB taxonomy): domain Bacteria; phylum Fibrobacterota; class Chitinivibrionia; order Chitinivibrionales; family CAYFVL01; genus CAYFVL01. The sequence continues at coordinate 10,569 of CAYFVL010000052.1, read as the reverse complement.
AAGCACAAGAGTGGCAATTGACCCCAGAATCACCAGCGTATCCTTGAGAACTTGCACGCCGTCCCGGTACTCTTTTTCAGGCACGTATACGGCATCACCTGCCTCGATTCGCTCAACTTCATGTGGTTTCAGCCAGATCCCGGTACCGGCCTTGATGATGGTCACCTGATGTTTTCGGGCCTTTGTATTATAGCCGCCGGCTTGTTTTACGTAAAAATTAACGTCGGCACCGCCCCGATGAGTGATCAGTCCGGGAGAAACAACCGCGCCCATCACGTGAACACTTGTGCTTCTACGGGCAATTGTGATCTTATCTCCGTCTCGCAGTACCACATCATAGAGCTTCTGGTTTTTCCCGAAAAGCTCGCTGAAATCAATACTGATTCTACCTTCGTTTTCAGTGAGTTTTGTTTTCAGGAAACTACGTTCAATTGGAGTGAGTGACTCAATTGGTGTATTTCTTACTCGCTCGAATTCCCGATCTCCCGGAGAAGAAAATTCTTTACGAAGTATTACGCTTCCTTTGAGAAACGCCTCATCGGTGAATCCACCGGCCATTTTTATAACTTCGGCAAGTCGGGTTTTGTTCCTCTCAATGGGGTAGATTCCGGGGTAAAGGATTTCTCCTTCTATTTCCACGCTTCGGTGGACGCGATAATCGGGAACTCCGCATACCAGGATACGGTCGTCGCGCCTCAACGGATATCGTTTTGATTCGCCATATACAAGTGTGGTATCCAGAAGTGAATCAACTGAATCTATAAACCTTGAGATTATTATGCGGCTGGAATCGACGTTTCTGGTGAAACCGCCGCCCACTTCAATAAGCTTCTCAAGGTCGTCTCCCGGCAAAAAAGCATATACTTCAGGATAATTCACGGCTCCGTTTATTTGCACAATCTGTTCTTGCGGCGGAACAAACAGGCGATCACCGGGATACAAATAGGGGTTTTTGGAGAGATCTCCCAAATGCCTGTATATGGCCAAATCCGCAACTCTCTCTCCCAATGTCTGATTGGTAAGGACAATACCACGACTTCGACCACGCCGGGTCAGTCCACCAGCCATTTCCAGAAGTTCCGAAACCCGAGTGGCACCATCGACGGAATAGGTCCCCGGACGTCGAACCTCGCCCTGCACATACGCTTTGAACTTGCGAATAGAACTAAGTACCACCACCACTTCGACGTTGTGGTGTACCGAAAGAATCCTTTCATGAAGCAGTTCTTTAGCCTCTGCCAGGGTTTTGCCGGATACGTCGACAAGACCTAACAACGGAATGGCAATGACCCCTTCCCCGTTTACCGCCACCGTATAGTTTTTTTCCGATGTCCCCCAGATGTGAATTGTAAGCTCATCTCCGGGACCCAACATGTATTCTTCCGGTGATATGGCAGCATCTAAACCGCTCATGGGATACACCAGCTCTCTGGACCAATTCGCGTTCGGCATGCTCCCGAATTCTGCTCCCATCATCTCAGTCGGTTCGGCGCCACTATCTCCTGAATTCCGCATTTGTTCACGTATTTGCTGAATTTTTTCCATCATGCTTGGTTGCCCAACGGCAAGGCCCGAAGCTATCAAAAGGAATCCGAATACCCGAAACGTCATCAGTTTCCGTCCTTATTGTGAGTGCCGGCTCTCAAACCGAGATACCGTAGTATGCCATTTCGTATCTTAGTTAGTACGAATGAAATAGCAGTTTCTTTTCAGTTGCCCGCGTTCGACTTTGCAGGTTTGACTTCCGCTGAGTTGGTAAAATACCTTAGTGCGGGGAGTTTAGAGGCCCTGTGACGCATTCAAACCTTGACCGCAGTCCTTCAGATGGAGAGAATTGTTGAGTAGATCCCAAAAAATCCCAAAGAACTATTTGGCCCTTGCGCTGGACAACGTTCAAACAATGGATGAAATCAGGCGTCTGGTGGATGCCACGATGTCGAGTGTTGGTGTCTATAAGATCGGTCTTGAGCAATACGTCCGATTCGGACCAATAATTTTTGAATTGGTTCGGAATAAAGATGCGGAGATTTTTCTGGATCTAAAGCTTCATGACATTCCAAACACAGTGTCGAAAGCTGTTCGTGCTGCGGCTGAACACGAGGTGGATTTTCTAACCGTACATGTTACCGGTGGAAGAAACATGCTTCAAGCAGCGGCTGAAGCTGCTTCGAAGAGTTCCCGTCCACCGAAGCTTCTGGGTGTAACAGTGTTGACCAGCATAGACGCAGCTACTCTGAAAGATGACCTTCTTCTGGATATGTCTCCATCATCTTATGTACGTCATCTTGCCGAATTGGGCCGGCGGTACGGCTTGGACGGCATTGTCTGCTCGGCGGATGATCTATCGGACATCCGCGGTGTGCTCGGATCGGATATGGAAATAGTAACTCCGGGGATCCGTCGGAACAGTGACAGCACCGGAGACCAGAAGCGCTGTGCAACCCCGACGACCGCCATCAAGAATGGCGCAACTATGCTGGTGATCGGCCGACCGATCTCATTGGCCGAAAACCCGGAATCGGCAGCGACTGATTTCCACGCAGAAATCAGTCGTGCCCTTGCGTCGGACAATGATGCGGATGGATAATTAGTGCCTGCCCGGAACCCCCCCGTTCATCGAGTCCTGAATTAACTTCGGGAAGATGAACCTGTCGTTTGGGGCCGAAAAAAGGCACCTTCCCGATTGAACTCGGGACTCGGTGTCCATTTTGGGTAGTTTTCGGACAGACACTAATTAGAGGAATGGCGAGACAAACCATAAATTCTGTGAGCTGAGTATCTGATGACCAAGAAAGCACTGGTAACCGGAGCGGGCGGGTTTATTGGCCGCCACCTCTGTCGCTCCCTTCTGAACGCCGGGTATTCGGTTCGAGGAACCCGGATTCCCGGTGAATGCCCCGAATTCGCTGCCGAAGAGAAATTGGAATGGGTGGAGTGCCGCATTGAGAATCCCGAGTGTTTGAAAGGGCTATGCTCGGGTGTGGATACCGTTTACCATTTAGCCGCAATTCCAAGGAATAACATAGGCTTTGGCTGGGAGCAGTTTGAGACCATTAATGTCGGAGGGACGAGAAATCTTCTACGGGAAGCCGCCGGGGCCGGTATCCGAAGATTTGTATTTGTGAGTACGGTCGAAGCCGCCGGGTACGGCGACGGAACGAATCCCCGGCGGGAAAATGATGACCCTCATCCCTGCAACAACTACGGCAAAAGCAAACTGCTGGCTGAAGAACTTGTTATGAAAGGCAATTGGGAATTCGAGACCACCACTATTCGCCTTCCCATGATTTATGGCCCCGGCACATTTCTGATTGTTCCAAAGCTGTTCGGAGCGATTCGAACAGGCTTCTACCCGCTGATTGGCAGCGGGGAGACGCTCATGGAGTTCTGCTACGTGGGTAATGCCGTCCATGGCATCCGCCTGTGCGGAGAGCACCCGGATGCCGCGGGAGAGCTGTTTTATGTTTCCGATGAACGCTCCTACTCCATCAAAGAAGTTGCTTCAAGAATAGCCGAATCAATGGACCGCAAAGTGCGATTCATTTCTCTTCCGGTATGGGTCGCAAATCTTATGGGTTTGACCTGGGAATTGCTCGCGAAAATCTTTCCTTTTCCGCCGGTTGTCTCCCCATACTCCAGAAAAGCGTTCTTTACCAGAGAGACCGTTTCCTGGACAACGAAGAATGTAAACATTGTATCCATTGATAAAATATCTACGGTGCTGGGCTACGAAACACCCTTCGGGATAGCGGACGGATGCCGCCAAACCACTAAATGGCTTGTAAATCATAACTATGGAAAGTCCGGGTATAGCGATGAGAATCGGGATTAATGCCTCGTTCGTCAGTGCCACAAAGGGGGGGGCCAGCTTCTACGGGGTGAACATCACATACGCCCTGTCGAAAGTAGACAATCAAAACGAATATTTTGTCTACTGTTCCCCGAAAAATAGCCATCTTTTTCAAAGCCTGGGTCCATCTTTTCGAATTATAACCTCAGCCCCGGATCGCACTGCATTTCGTCTGCTGTGGGAACAGACCGTCCTGCCGTTTTATTTATGTAACCGCGACAGAATCGATGTTCTTTTCTGCCCCAATTACACGACTCCTTTTGTTCACCCGAAATGCAAAACTGTGGTATCTATTTTCGACTTGAGTTTTTTCGCGATGCCTGAAATATATCCCAGGAGCAGAAGGATATTCACCCACATAATTACCCATTCCGTTAAAAGAAGCGACCATGTACTCGCTATCTCCAAATGCACTGCGAAAGACATCGTGAAATATGTGGGAGATTACCAAGCCAAAATGACTATCACCTACCTGGGAGCAGACGCACGGTTCTCCGAGAAAGCCTCACCAAAAGCCATAGAGCATGTGAAATGTAAGTATGGCATAGACAACAGTTATGTGCTATTTGTCGGATTTCTGGAACCAAGAAAAAATCTGGAGCGGCTACTGCAGGCCTTTGCCAAGATTGCCGACAAACTTTCGGGATACAAACTTGTTATTGCCGGAGGTAAGGGATGGTGGTACGATGCTACCTTTAAACGGGTATCCCGGCTGGGCTTGAAAGATACTGTTGTTTTCACCGGATACGTTGAAGACAATGAAGTCCCTTTGTTGTATTCCGGTGCCGATTTGCTCGCCTTTGTTTCTCTCTATGAAGGTTTCGGGATTGCTGCATTGGAGTCAATCACCTGTGGGACACCGGTGCTGGCGTCAAATAATTCAGCGCTCCCCGAGGTAATTGGAAACGCGGGGTTACTGGTTAGTCCATTCAGCACAACAGATATTGCGGAGGCTTTGGAGATACTCCTCACAAATCCGGGTAAGCTCAAAGAGCTAAAACGAAACTGCAAAGCCGTTGCGGATTCTTTCAGTTGGGAAAAATGCGCCACTCAGACGCTAGAGGCTTTCACCAGAGCGTATCAAAGCAGGCGATAGGAATATTTGATATGCTTCAGGCGTGAGATGGGGCCACTCACTTCTTGAGAACTGAATCGTAGAAGTTGAGTACTTTGCGGGAGTGGGTGGTTGCAGAGTACTCGGATTCCGCTCTTTCGCGGGCATTTGTGGAAATTCTGTTATACAAATCCGGATCTTCCACCAGTTCGGACAAGAGCACGGCAATGGCGGCACTATCCCGCGGATTACGCAAAAACCCATCGACCCCGTCGTTGATAATCTCGGTTGGCCCACCGCAGTTAGATGCGATGACGGGCTTGCCAAGGACCATGCCCTCGATGACCACCCGTCCGAATGGCTCGGGAGTAATGGAAGTATGCAGCACAGCGTCGGCGGCCAGTATGTAATCCAACGAGTTTGTGACATGACCCGTCATACGCGCGGACTCATCAATTTCATTCGTGATGAATTCTGCAAGCTCGCGCCGGTATTCCCCACCACCTCCGAAAAGATCTTCTCCAACGATCAGTAGCGCGCCTGGTTTGCCCATCCGCAGGTATTCTCGAAACGCCTTGAGTGCATAGATCTGACCCTTCCATGGTTCCAGTCTTCCCAAAACGACGAATAACGGCAGATCATCGGGAATTCTGTAGTGATTTCGAATCGCCTTCACGGCCTCCGACGAACACTCTTCAACAAGCACTCCATTCGGAATGACGGTTTTCCTCGAATATCCCGCCAATCCGGATAGATGCACAACCGAACTAGAAATACAAATCAGATACGGTCGCACAAGCTCAAATAGGTGTCTCTGTATTCCGGCTTCGATTCCAGTGCTTGGTATCCAGCGAATATGACAGATAGTCGGCACTCCGCAGATGCGTCCGGCAATTGAGACCAGCAAATGCATCATTCTTGAATTGCTGTGGAGAAGGGCCGGGCCGGTTTTTCGGACAAGGAGCACTATTCTCAGGATCGATACAGGAATTTGAAATATGCGTAATATCAGGAGAAAGGGATTTCGGCTGAAAAGAGACGGGTAACGCCTGATGATATATTGGATTTCATATTTTTGTGCCAGAGCTGTGAGCTCGCCTTCCTGATTGCAGACGATTACGGGTGTATAGTCCTGCTTAGGTATTTTCCGCAAAAGCGTGAGCAGACTGTGCTCCGCTCCTCCCATCGATGAGGGGTGGTTGAAATACAGGACAGTACGAGATGCCTTCAAAGGCTTACGCATTTACGGTTCCCTTCACCGAAGCCGGTAACCTCTTACTGTGGAGTATCTTATCGTAATGCCGGATCACCAGCATTACAGGGCCCTGGTACCTGACACGGGGATCGAAATGAAATTCCCCATCCCGAACGTCTATAGAAACTCGCAGGAGCAACCGTTCCTCTGGAAGGGCGAATGCCTCAAAATACAGTCCAGCTTCATACTGTCCGACCTCAATTCTGTTGAGCATGCGATTGAACACCCATCGTGATGGATAGGCTTGCTTCAAAAGACGCCTCATGACCCGGACTGGAAACGACAATACACGCGAGAGATCTCTTTCGACAATCCGAACCTTTCCTTTGATCGTATCCTTTTCCACCACATCAAGAGCAAAATCACGGATTAGTTTCTTTGGATAGAATTTCTTCGGTTTGCCCTTTCTTTTTGCCAGTTGCTTCAGCACATAGCGATAGAACCCAAAATCACGCTGATGATCACTCCGCCAGTCGACGGTTGCGCCACACAGGTGAACCGCTTCTATTCGTCCGAAATCGACCCATCCGGAAATAGCATCCTGCCGCATGCTCAAGAAAGGATGCTCTTCATAGGAGGAAATGAACAGCGGAAAGTCTCTGTTCTGGACCGCAAACCGGCACATCGTGAGGAAGAATATACCCAAATCGCTGCCGTACCCCGGAGTAGAAGGATTGCCCCAGGCCGGATTCTCTTTCAGCAGGTATTCTATGGTATCAAGGTACACCCGGTCGATGTCTACGCCGGGCGGAGTACCGTAGAATCCGGCGCAGGTGTCGATCGGGAACAGAGATTTTCCGTCCTCGGTGTATCGGACCTTCTCCACATACGGCCAGACGTCGTCAGGTCCCCGGCGATATCCGCTGCGATTCGAATCATTTTTGTACAGCAGTATGGAGTGGACCGGAGAATGAATCCATTCGAGTAATTCACCGCAATTTACCAGAAGATGATCGCTGTCTACAAATAGCTCATAGGATTCGGAATCAAGCTTTATTCTTGGAAACTGTTTCCAAAGCGATTTCGCCACGGTAACCGGGTAGTCACTGCTGTCGATCACTTTCTGATCTATGATTTCAGCCCCCGGAAGCGACTCGGCATGAGTTTCTACAAAATCCTGGTAGTCGTCACCATTGTAGTATATGAGATAACGCGCAATTATGCCCGGTAGAGCCTCAAAAACGGTCCTGAATGAGCGATATGATTCGGCAAGTACGGGCATTCCGGTATTTCCAGAGGCCCAGCGGATTGTAACTTTTTTTTCTTTTACCATAATGTTTCTATATAAGGTCGAGATACCCTTTGAAGGGAATTCGGCTCCCTTGCTTCGTTATTCCGATACCTGTAGAACGGATACATTCGCTTACGGCCAATCCTCCTCTGGGCGGTGCAGAATGCTTGAATTCTACAGAAAATTACGATCGGCGCAACAAAGACAGCATTTTCTTCGTGAGCAATCGTGCTTCGTACATACCTGAAAAGAATCCGGAAAACCAGTAAACCAGTGTAAAAACCGCGCCTTCCAGCATGAGAAGGGATACCTCAACGGCAAAATCCTGAATCGGTTTATCCGCCCGTATTACCTGACGCAAGAGGAAGAGGGACAGGCCCCCCAGTAGGGCGCCCATAGTCGCTTTCCCGAAGTTCGAGAAAACTCCTAGGTAACGTACTTCTTCGCACGTTTTGCTCAGCCATCCAAGTTGCAGTACATTGCCCACAAGAAATGCTGCAGAAGAAGCCGCGGCAAGGCCTTTTACTCCGAATCGAAACCCAAGCAATGGGTTCAGCACTATGTTTGTCAGGGATGAAATCAGCGAAATTACCATAGCTCTGGAAGTGCGTCCTCGCGAATAGTACGCGGTTATGTAGAAGGTGCCCATCGGACCACATAGAAGAACCAGCGCATACCATCGAAGCGCTCCTCCAACAACCATCGTATCAAAAGCGGTGAATTCTCCTCGCTCAAATAGGATGGAGACTATCTGGGGTGCAGCAAGTGTGATGAATGCAGCGGTGGGAAGCGCAACAAAGTAGGTGGCACTGATCCCACGAGACAGAACTTTGGCAAATTCTACATTTTGCGATTTGTCCTGGAGCTTTGAAAGCACTGGGAAGAGGGTGGCTGAAACTCCGACCGAGACAAACCCGGAGTACTTTTGGATTCGCTGACAATAGCTCAAATGCGAAATACTGCCTTTGTCCAGAAAAGACGCTATGAAAATGTCGGCGTAACGAATCACCCAGAGAAGCACATACGACAGGAGCATGGGTGCCATCAATTTATAGTAACCCCTCAACTCTTCTCCCAAAGGGTGATAACCGAACGACGGCCGCAGTCCTTTTTTGACAAAATAGTAGGCATAAATGGTTGTAGTTACCATTATGGCCGAGAGGTTGGAAATTGCCACCCCCCCAATGCCGATTCTGCGAGTAAGGAACCATATTCCGAAAATTGGGATACAGGACTGCAGGAGTTCCATTGCCCCGACATATTCCACATGCATGTCTTTATCGAGGAGTCCTTTCCCAATACCAACTAGTGCCGAAAGCCCGATAAATGTAGATAGTATTCTCAGAACCGACGCAACTTGAGAGATCTGATTCTCGCCCAATCCAGGGGCCAGAATTCCGGCAAGAAAGGGCGAAAAAACGAGCAGGAGAACCGTCGTTGCCGCAAGCAAGATCAGGTTGAACATGGCAATTGTCTGAATGGCCTTTTTTTGCGACTCCGGCTCAGGAAAGCGAGAGATGAAGGGCAGAAAGGTACGAGCCTGAGATTGGGCAAAAAACATTCCCATAAACAGAATAAAATTAGCCGCAACCAAATAAGAATCAAGTTCTTCAGATGCTCCGAACAGGTACGCCAGAAGGAGTCCGAAGACCAGGTGGGCCAGCAGTGTACCAAACTGCAAGATGGTAACGATAACGGCTTTTCGTGCCAGCATTACTTTATCCGACGTAAAATGTTTGAGAGGAACCAACGACCTAAACAGAAGAGAACAACAGCTCGTACGATTTGATTTGAAAAAAACCGTAACAATAGGGGCATGACTGCAAAAATATATATTTTCGTTTCCATGCAAGCGATCCTGTCCCTGTACAAGCGTCCGGAGGTTTTGACATTCAGTCTACTAACATACTACATATAGTATATCGCGCGTTTATTCCCAGCGAAACCGGCACCACAAATCAGATCTGGGCGCTCCAGAAAAACTCCGGCAACCACTCTGCCGTGAGTCTGCGGAAACCCTACGGGGATGCGATCAGGAGATATGCTATTCAGAACCTCAGCCCAGTTGCAGCGTTTTCTCCCGCCGGGCTTGTTTTCGTAGCCGCCAATATGGGGTTTTGTTTGCGGTACCTTCTTTCAAAAAAGTATCCGGAGGAGTTCTGGCTTCGGGCGAATGCCTACAACCTTCTTCTGTTTGTTTCATTGGTCATAAGAATTCGCCGAGAAAAAATCACGCACGTCCACATTCATTTCGGAAACACCGGGGAGTACTTTTCCGAGCTGAAAAAATTCTGTAGAATAGCTATCTTTGTTTCGTTTTATGGTTTGGATACCGCCAAACACGTCGTCGGGACATTTCAAAGAGTGAAACGGTTCGCCGACCTGCAAATAGCTCTGTGCAATTCCATGCGCGACGATCTTCTTGAGGCGGGGTATGACCCGAAGCGGGTAACGGTTATTCCGGTTGCACTCAAATTCGACGAATTGCCGGTTGACAAGGTGCAAACCTCTCCCCGCGCCAATAGAATTGTGCTTGCCGCCCGTTTGGTTGAAAAGAAAGGTATTCCAGAAGCTCTTTCCGCCTTTGCTGCAACACGAGCCCAAAACCCGGATTATACATTCACAATTGCCGGTGACGGTCCACTCCGCCGGGAGGCCGAACAATTGGCTGAAAAGCTGGGCGTTCGGGAATCGGTCTCGTTTCCCGGATTTCTGTCGTCTCAGGAGCTTTACGACCTTTTACTGCAATCAAAAATCTTTTTCCTTCCCAGCAAAACCGCTTCGAATAATGATAAGGAAGGTACTCCGGTCGTGCTCATGGAGGCTCAGGCGCTCGGAGTTCCCGTCGTGAGTACCCATCATGCGGGAATTCCGGAGATCGTGCGGGACGGCCAAACCGGCATTCTGTGCCCCGAACGCGATGTCGAATGTCTTTCCTCTGCTTTGTCTCGCCTCATGTCCGATGAGGAAAAATGGAATGACACTTCCAAAGCTGCCTCTGCCTTCATGAGAGAGGAATTCGATATAGAGAAGGTCGCCAAAGGTCTTTCAGAACTGTACAACCGGTTTCATCCCGATCTAAGTCGTCTTGCCTAGCCCAAGTTTCGCAGTCGAGAGCGAGCATTATGCGTAAGGTGTTGTGCGAGATTGACTTAGAAAAAGCGCAGGGGTATCCGGGG